>JACOUI010000274.1 GCA_016177915.1 Planctomycetia bacterium | reverse complement strand
TGACGCGCGTGGCCCGCGAGGTCGGTTCCGAAGGGAAGCTGGGCGGGCAGGCGGTCGTGCCCGGCGTAACGGGTGCGTGGAAAGACCTGACCGACAACGTCAACTTCATGGCCAACAACTTGACGGCCCAGGTGCGGAACATCGCCGAGGTGGCGACGGCCATCGCCCGCGGCGACCTGTCGCGCAAGATCACCGTGGACGTCAAGGGCGAGATTCTGGACTTGAAGGTCACGATCAACACGATGGTGGACCAGCTCAACGCGTTTGCGGCCGAAGTGACGCGCGTGGCGCGCGAGGTGGGAACGGAAGGTAAACTCGGCGGCCAGGCCGAGGTGGAGGGGGTCGCCGGCACGTGGAAGGACTTGACGGACAACGTCAACTCGATGGCCTCGAACCTCACGGACCAGGTGCGAAACATCGCCGAAGTGGCCACGGCGGTCGCCAAGGGCGACCTGTCGCGCAAGATCACCGTCCCCGTCCGCGGCGAAATCCTGGAGCTGAAGGACGTGCTCAACACGATGGTCGATCAGCTCAACGGCTTTGCCTCGGAAGTGACGCGCGTGGCCCGCGAGGTGGGAACCGAAGGTCGGCTGGGCGGCCAGGCGCAGGTGCCCGGCGTGGCGGGAACATGGAAGGACTTGACTGACAACGTCAACTCGATGGCCTCGAACCTCACGGCCCAGGTCCGCAACATCTCGGAGGTCACGATTGCGGTGGCCAACGGCGACCTGTCGCGCAAGATCACGGTCGACGTCCGCGGCGAGATTTTGCAGCTCAAGGAGGCCATCAACACGATGGTCGATCAGCTCCGTTCGTTCGCCTCCGAAGTGACGCGCGTGGCCCGCGAGGTGGGCACGGAAGGCAAGCTCGGCGGCCAGGCCCAGGTGCCCGGCGTGGCCGGAACGTGGAAAGACCTGACGGACAACGTCAACTCGATGGCCTCGAACCTGACGGCCCAGGTGCGGAACATCGCCGAGGTGGCGACGGCCATCGCCCGCGGCGACCTGTCGCGCAAGATCACCGTGGACGTCAAGGGCGAGATTTTGGAGCTGAAGAACACCATCAACACGATGGTGGATCAGCTCAACGCGTTCGCGGCGGAAGTGACGCGCGTGGCCCGCGAGGTGGGCACGGAAGGGAAGCTGGGCGGCCAGGCCCAGGTGCCGGACGTCGGTGGGACCTGGAAAGGGCTCACCGACAACGTCAACTCCATGGCCTCGAACCTGACGGCCCAGGTGCGGAACATCGCCGAGGTGGCGACGGCCATCGCCCGCGGCGACCTGTCGCGCAAGATCACCGTGGACGTCAAGGGCGAAATCCTGGAGCTGAAGAACACGGTCAACACGATGGTAGACCAGCTCAACGCCTTTGCGGCCGAAGTGACGCGCGTGGCCCGCGAGGTGGGAACGGAAGGCAAGCTCGGCGGCCAGGCCCAGGTGCCCGACGTGGCCGGCACTTGGAAGGACCTCACCGACAATGTCAATTTCATGGCCTCGAACCTTACCGGCCAGGTGCGAAACATTGCGGAGGTAGCCACCGCCATCGCCCGCGGCGACCTGTCGCGCAAGATCACCGTGGACGTCAAGGGCGAGATTTTGGAACTGAAGAACACCATCAACACGATGGTCGATCAGCTCAATGCGTTCGCTGCCGAAGTGACCCGCGTGGCCCGCGAGGTGGGCACGGAAGGCAAACTCGGCGGCCAGGCCCAGGTGCCGGGCGTGGCCGGCACGTGGAAAGACCTGACGGACAACGTCAACTCGATGGCCTCGAACTTGACCGGCCAGGTGCGCAACATCTCGGAAGTGACGATCGCCGTGGCCGACGGCGACCTGTCGCGCAAGATCACCGTGGACGTCCGCGGCGAGATTCTGCAGCTCAAGGAGGCCATCAATACGATGGTCGATCAGCTCCGCTCGTTCGCCTCCGAGGTGACGCGCGTGGCCCGCGAGGTCGGTTCCGAAGGGAAGCTGGGCGGGCAGGCGGTCGTGCCCGGCGTAACGGGTGCGTGGAAAGACCTGACCGACAACGTCAACTTCATGGCCAACAACCTCACGGACCAGGTGCGCAACATCGCCGAGGTAGCCACCGCCATCGCCCGCGGCGACCTGTCGCGGAAGATCACCGTGGACGTCAAGGGCGAGATCTTGGAACTGAAGAACACCATCAACACGATGGTCGATCAGCTCAATGCGTTCGCCGCCGAAGTGACCCGCGTGGCCCGCGAAGTCGGCACCGAGGGCAACCTGGGGGGCCAGGCGCAGGTCAAGGGCGTGGCCGGCACTTGGAAGGACCTGACGGACAACGTGAACGTCATGGCGGCGAACCTGACCGACCAGGTGCGCGGGATCGTGAAGGTCGTGACGGCCGTGGCCAACGGCGATTTGACGCAGAAGCTGACGGTCGAAGCGAAGGGGGAAGTCGCGGCGCTGGCCGAGACGATCAACAACATGACCGATACGCTGGCCACGTTCGCCGACCAGGTGACCACCGTCGCCCGCGAAGTCGGCGTGGAGGGACGTCTCGGCGGCCAGGCGAACGTGCCCGGCGCAGCAGGGACCTGGAAAGACCTGACCGCCAACGTCAACCTGTTGGCGGCGAACCTGACGACGCAGGTGCGTTCCATCGCCGACGTGGCCACGGCGGTCACGCAGGGAGACCTGACGCGCTCGATTCAGGTGGATGCCCGCGGCGAGGTGGCCGAGCTGAAGGACAACATCAACGCCATGATCGTGAACCTCCGGCTGACGACGGAGCGAAACCAGGAGCAGGACTGGCTCAAGACGAACCTCAACAACTTCGCGCGCCTGATGCAGGGCGAGCGCGACCTGGCGACCGTAGGTCAAAAGCTGCTCTCGGAGCTGACGCCGCTGGTCAACGCGCATCAGGGGGTCTTTTACCAGTACGAGGCCACGGACGGCGCGCCCAGCCTGAAGGCGCTCGCCGGCTACGCGCATACCGCGGCCCCAAGCTACCCCTCGCGTTTCAATGTGGGCGAGGGGCTCGTCGGCCAGTCGGTGCGGGAAAAGCGGCGGATTCTCGTGGACGTGCCGGACGGGACGACGCGCATCAGCTCGGGGTTGTTCGAGGCGCCGCCGCGCAACGTCGTCGTGCTCCCCAGCCTGTTCGAGGGCGAGGTCAAGGCCGTAATCGAGCTTTCGTCGCTCCACGAATTTACGGCCTCGCAGCTCGCGTTTCTGGACCAGCTCACCGAGAGCATCGGGATCGTGCTGAACAACATCGAGGCCACGATGCGCACGGAGGGGCTCTTGACGCAATCGCAGCAGCTTGCCGCCGAGCTGCAGGCGCAGCAAAAGGAGCTCCAGCAGACGAACCAGCAGCTGGCGCAAAAGGCCAAGCAGCTTGCCGAGCAGAACGCCGAAGTCGAGCGAAAGAACCAGGAGATCGAGCAGGCCCGCCACGCTTTGGAGGAAAAGGCCGCCGAGCTGGCCCTGACCTCCAAGTACAAATCGGAGTTCCTGGCCAACATGTCGCACGAGCTGCGCACGCCGCTCAACAGCATCCTGATCCTCGGCCAGCAGCTCAGCCACAATGCGGACGGCAATCTCACGCCCCGGCAGATCGAGTTCGCGCAGACGATTCACAGCGCCGGCACCGACCTTTTGAACCTGATCAGCGACATCCTCGACCTGTCGAAGATCGAATCGGGGACGGTCACCGTCGAAACCGAGGAGCTGCCGCTCGTCGGCCTGCGCGATACGCTCGAACGCACGTTTCGCCACGAGGCCGAGACGCGCGGACTTTCCTTCGCCACGGAATTCGATCCGCGGCTCAACCCGACGATCGTATCCGACACGAAACGGCTGCTGCAGGTGCTCAAGAACCTGCTCTCGAACGCCTTCAAGTTCACGGAGCAGGGCGGCGTGGTGCTGCGCGTGACGCCGGCAACGGGCGGTTGGAGCGCCGATCACGGGCTGCTGAACCAGGCGCCGTCCGTCGTGGCCTTCGAGGTCAGCGACACGGGCATCGGCATCCCGCTGGAGAAGCAGCGGATCATCTTTGAGGCCTTCCAGCAGGCCGACGCGGGCACGGGCCGCAGGTTCGGCGGCACCGGCCTGGGATTGGCGATCAGCCGCGAGCTGGCCCATTTGCTGGGGGGCGAAATCCGCCTGGTGAGCACGCCGGGCAAGGGGAGCACGTTCACGCTGTACGTGCCCGAGACGTACGTCAACCCTTCGCCCGTCAAGGTCGGCGCGGAGGCCGCCCTGCTGCCGCGCCATCGGCCGTCGGCGCTCGCCGCCCCGTCGATCGAAGTCGTGCCCGACGACCGCGACGCGATTTCGCCCGGCGACAAGACCCTGCTGATCATCGAGGATGATCCGCACTACGCGCGCGTGCTGCTGGGAGTGGCGCGGGACAAGGGATTCAAAGGGCTGGTGGCCTCGCGCGGCAACGTGGGACTTTCCATGGCCCGCGACTTCCAGCCCACCGCCATCTCCCTGGACATCTTCCTGCCCGACATGCTCGGCTGGTCGGTGCTGAGCCAGCTCAAGCACGATCCGTCCACGCGGCACATTCCGGTGCAGATCGTCACGATCGAAGAGGACCGGCGGCAGGGACTGGAGCACGGGGCGTTCGCCTACTTGAACAAGGTCGCCAGCACGGAAGGGCTGGAAAAGGCATTCGACCGGCTGCGGTCGTTTGCCGACGAGCGCGTGAAGCAGCTTCTCGTCGTGGAAGACAACGACGCCGAGCGGCTGAGCGTCGTCGAGCTGATCGGCCACGACGACGTCGAGATTACGACGGCGGCGACGGGCGCCGAGGCGCTGGCGGCCCTGCGGTCGCGGCCGTTCGACGCGGTCGTGCTGGACCTGCGGCTGCCCGACGTTTCCGGGTTCGACCTGCTCGACCAGGTGCAGCAGGATCCGTCGCTGTGCAACGTGCCGGTGGTCGTGTTCACCGGCAAGGAGCTGAGCGAAGAGGAGGAAACGCGCTTGCGCCGCGTGGCCAAGAGCATCGTCGTCAAGGGCGTGCAGTCTCCCGAGCGATTGCTCGACGAAACCTCGCTCTTCCTGCACCGCGTGGTCGGCAACCTGCCCGAGACCAAGCGCAAGATGCTGGAGCGATTGCACCAGAGCGACGAGTTCCTGTCGGGGCGGAAGGTGCTCGTCGTCGACGACGACGCGCGGAACATTTTCGCGCTGAGCAGCGTGCTCGAACAACACCAGATGCAGGTGCTCAGCGCCGGGACGGGACACGAGGCCATCGATATCCTGGACAGTGCGCCCGACGTGTCGCTGGTGCTGATGGACATCATGCTGCCGGAAATCGACGGCTTCGAGACGATGCGCGTCATCCGCCGCAACCCCCGCCTGACGCGGCTGCCCATGATCGCCCTTACGGCCAAGGCCATGAAGGGGGACCGCGAGAAGTGCCTGGAGGCGGGCGCGTCCGATTACATCGCCAAGCCCGTCAACACGGACCAGTTGTTGTCGCTCATCCGCGTGTGGCTGCACCGTTAGCCCGATTCACACAAAGGACGACGCCCATGCCGCCCTCCGGCAGCCCCAAAGAAATCCGTGCCGAGGAATCGCCGGCTCCCGCCGCGCAGGAGAAGCTGAACGTTCTGCTCGTCGACGATCAGCCGCAGCGGCTGCTGTCGTACGAGGCGATCCTGTCGCCGCTGGGGGAAAACCTGCTGCGCGCCGGTTCCGGGCGCGAAGCCCTGGAAATCCTGCTGAAGCAGGAAGTGGCCGTCCTGCTCGTGGACGTGGTGATGCCGGAGATGGACGGCTTCGAGATGGCCGGACTCATTCGCCGGCATCCGCGGTTTCAAAGCGTGCCGATCATCTTCGTGACGGCGGTCAGCACGTCGGAGATGGAGCGGCTCAAGGGCTATGAGCTGGGCGCCGTCGACTACGTCTGCGTGCCGATCGTGGCGGAAATCCTGCGGGCCAAGGTGGCGGTCTTTCTCGAGCTGCACCGCAAGACGCGGGAGCTGAAAAACCTGAACCGCCACCTGGAGCAGAGGGTGTCGGAACGGACTTCCGACCTGGAGAAGGCGCTGACGGTCCTGGAGACGCACACCTCCAAGCTCGAGGAGGAGATCGCCCAGCGCCGCCGCCTGGAGAGTGAGCTGCGGCAGCAGGCGGCCCAATTGGCCGAGGCCGACCGCCGCAAGGACGAATTCCTGGCGATGCTCGGCCACGAGCTGCGCAATCCGCTGGCGCCGATCCAAAGCGCGGTGGAAATGATGAAGCTGCGCGCCCTGGACGATCCGGCGCTCGAGCGAGCGCGCGACATCGTCGAGCGCCAGGTGCATCACATGACGAGGCTGCTGGACGACCTGCTCGACGTGGCGCGCATCACGCGCGGCAAGATCCGGCTGGCGAAGGAGCCGATCGAGCTGGCCGTCATCGTCGCCCAGGCGGTCGAGACCTGCCGACCGTTGATCGAAGCTCGTCAGCATCGATTGAGCGTCGGCCTTCCGGCGGACGCCGTTTGGCTCGCAGGCGACGCGACGCGGCTGGTGCAAGTCGTGGCGAATCTGCTGCACAACGCCGCCAAGTACACCGAGCCGGGGGGGCAGATCTGGCTGGCGGGCGAGCGTGACGGCGGCGAGGTCGTCGTGCGGGTGCGGGACACGGGCGTGGGCATCGCCGCCGACATGGTGCCGCGCGTGTTCGACCTCTTCGTCCAGGCTGTGCGCGCGCCGGACCGCTCCGAGGGGGGGCTGGGCATCGGCCTGACGCTGGTTCGTCGATTGGTGGAAATGCACGGCGGGACCGTCGCGGCGGAAAGCGCCGGCCTGGGGCGCGGCAGCGAGTTTGTCGTGCGGCTGCCGGCGTTGGTTGCGCCGCCGGCTCAGGCCCGGAACGGTGCGCCGCAGGATGCGCGTGCCGCGCGCCCGTTGCGGGTCCTGGTCGTGGAAGACAACGTGGAGGTCGCCGAATCGCTGGGCATGCTGCTGGAGATTCTGGGCCACCAAGCACACCTGGTGCACACGGGTCCGGCGGCGGTGGAGGCGGCCGGCGGGCTGTGCCCCGACGTGGTGCTCGTCGACATCGGACTGCCAGGAATGGACGGTTACGAGGTGGCGCGCCATCTGCGGCGAATGCAAGATGGCGGACAGCTCGCCTTGATTGCCGTCTCCGGCTACGGCCGGGACGAGGACCTCGCGCGGAGCAAGGCGGCTGGCTTCGACGAGCACCTTGTCAAGCCGGTGACGTCGCGTCGCTTGCAGGCGGCCATGGCTTGCCGGATTGCGGATTCAGCCCAGGCGACGACCTGACGCTCGCACATCTGGCCAAGTTGAAGGCGCACGACGAGGCCAAAAACAAAAATGACCACTTCTTTCCTCGGTCGCTTCTTCTCTTGCGACGCGAGTCGCTTTACGTTGCGCTGATGATTGCCGCGGCGATGGGTCACTATCCCGCACTTGGCGCCTAACGAACTTGGCCCCTGCGCTGCCGTTCCCTCCCTGACGATCATGGAACACGCGCCCGATTGCCATTGCGCGCTCGCCGCACGCCAAATAACGCGACAAATTACGAACCGAATTGCTTTCCATCCTCAAACTTCATTTGCATTTTGCATTTTGCAATTTCCAATTTGCAATTCCTCTGCTCACGCCGCCTCACTCTCATCCTCCTTGCCCTCCGGCCCGCCCCGATCGCGGAGCGTGATCTGGCCGTCGTCGCTCACGTCCTCGAACCGCACGGAGACGCGCTTCGAGATGCCCGACTCCTGCATCGTCACGCCGTAGAGCGTCGTGGCGCAGGTCATCGTCTTCTTGGAGTGCGTGACCACGATAAATTGCGTGAATTCGCGGAACTCGCCGATGAGCTGAAGGAAGCGGTCGATGTTCGCTTCGTCCAGGGCCGCGTCCACTTCATCCAGCACGCAGAACGGGCTGGGCCGGCTGCGGAAGATCGCCATCAACAGCGCCACGCAGGTGAGCGTCTTCTCGCCGCCGCTCAACAGCGAGATGCTGCGCAGCTCTTTGCCCGGCGGGCGGGCCAGGATTTCCAGGCCGGCCTCCAGCGGGTCGCCCTCCTCGAGGACGACGTCGGCCTGCCCGCCGCCGAAGAGCTTGCGAAACAGCGTCTGAAAGTGGCCGCGCACCGTTTCCAGCGTTTCATCGAAAATGCGGCGGCTGTCGACGTTGATCCGCTGGATGATCTGCTCCAAGAGCGCGCGGGCCTTGGCCAGGTCGGCGTACTGCTCCGACAGGCTGCGAAATCGCTCCTCCAGCTCATCCAGCTCGGCGATGGCCTCTTGGTTGACATTGCCCAGCGCCGCCAGCTTGCGGCGCAGGTCGGCGATCTCCGTCTCGGCCTCGGCGCGCGACGGGGGCGGCGAATCGGGCGCCCTATTGCGACCGCCCGCCGCCAGATCGGCGATTTCGACGGCGTAATCTTCGCGCAGACGGTCGGCGAGCGCCGCCCGTTGCGAGCGCACCTGGTTGGCCTGCATTTCGTAGGAGTGGATTTGCGCGGAGAGCCTTTGCGAGGCGGCGCGCAACTGGGCCGCCTGCTCCTGGCAGACGCTGCGGCGGCGGCGGACGTCGTTGCGGCCGGCGACTTGCGCCGACACTTCGCTGGCCAACTGCTCCTTGCGCACGTACAGCTCGGCGGCGGCGCTCTCCGCCTCGAGGACGGCCAGCGACGTCTGCGCGATCCGCTGGACGGCCTGCGCACACTGCACGTTGTGCTCGGCCAGGGCCCGCTCGCGCTCCGCCTGATCGCTGGCCGCCTGCTTGAGCCGCGAGAGGAGCCCGTCGCGCCGCTCCTCGCTCTTGGCCAGTTCGACGCGCGTGGCCAGCGCGGCCTCGGCCGCCGCCTGGCGCTCCCGGTCCAGCTCGGCCGCGTCGCGCGCCAGCCGCGCCAGGTCCCCCTCGAGGTCCACGAGCGCGCTCTCGCAGGCGGCAAGCTGACGCCGGTCGGCCTCGAGGGAGGCCATGGCGTGCGTAAGGCGGGCGGCGGCCGCATCGACCTCGGCGACGAACGTCGACCGCTGCCGATCGAGGTGCTCCAGCCGCTGCGCCGTGCCCTGGTCGAGCTGCTTCAACTCGGCCAAACGCTGGCTGACTTGCGCTTGCTGGGCCGTCAATCGTTCGCGGTCGCCCTCGGCGAGCGACAGCTCGCGCTCGAGGCGCTGGCAGGCTTCCTCTTCGCGTACAGCGCGTCCGTCCAGCTCCACGATCTGGCTGCGCAGGGCGCGCAGCTCGCTGCGGCGGAAGATCATGCCGGCGGCGGCGCGGTCGGCCGCGTGCAGCGGGCCGACGGAAAGGACGCCGCGACGGTCGACCAGTTCGCCGGCCAGCGTGATGAACGCCAGCGGGGCGCCCGGGAATTCCCCCGCGCACTGCCTGGAAAGCTGCATGGCGGCAGCCAGCGTATCGACGACCCAGACGTTCTGCAAAAGCTGCCGCGCCAAACCGGCGAACTCCGGCGTCGTCTCCACGTACCGGTCGGCCCGCCCCAACACGCCCGGCCGCCGGTCCAGGTCCGCCGCCGGGGCTGAGACGTCATCGGGATCGTAAATGACAAACCCCACCCGCCCCGGCAGCTTTGCCGATTGTGCTTTGACCCAGGACAGGAACTCGGCCTGCGGCGAGACGACGAGGTGCCCCACGGCGTCGCCGAGGGCCAGCTCGATCAGCCGGGCGGTGGCCACGTTGACCTGGAACAGGTCGGCCACGACGCCGCGGACGTGCCGCAAGGGGCCGGCGGGCGAGGCGCGGGCCATTTCCAGGACTTTCTTGGCGCTCGTTTCCAGCCCTTCCTGCCGCTGTTCCAGCTCCATCAAGAGCGCGGCGCGTTGCGAAGCGGCGGTGTGCTGGTTCTTTGCCTCTTGCCAGGCCTGGCGGCGCTCGCTGGCGTCGCGGCGGAGGGCCTTGAGACGTTCATCGATCGCAACCAGAGTCTCCCGGCGCCGTGCGAGCTGCGCAATCGCCTCGGCTTGCTGCGAGTGCAGGTCCTCGCGCTGCGCGAGGAGCGCCTGATTGAGCTGGTCCAGCTCGGCCACGCGCTCTTCGCCGCGTTGGCGGGCGGCCGAGGCCTCGTCCACCTGCGTGCGGCGCGCGGAGATGCCGTTTCCCAGCGCCGCCGCCTCGCGCATTTTGACCATTTGCTCCTTGCGGCGCTCTTCGGCGGTGGCGCGAATCGCGTCGAGCCTGGCGGCCACGGCGGCCTGGGCCGCCGCGTGCGACTTGAGCTGCTCCGCGAAGCGGCGGCAGTCGCCCTGCGCCTGCTCGGCGGCCTGGACCGTGTCGCGCGCCTGCTCGTCCAGCTCGTCGCTGCGACGATGCGTCGTCAGAAGGCCCCGCCGCAGCCGCTCGACCTCCGCTTCCAGCTCCGCCAGCCGCGCCCGGCCGTGGTCGATCGCCGAACCCCGCGACGCGATCTCGGCCAGCGCGTGCGCCAGGCGCGACTCCGTCTCGTGCAGCGCCGCGTCGCTTTGCGCCAGGTCCGACTCGTGCCGCGCCAGCTCCTCCTCGGCCGCGCGGCATTGCAAGTCCACGTCGATCAATCGCGCTTGCCAGACGGCGAGCTGCTCCTCGACGGCGGCAAGCTGCCCGCCTGTCTGCTCCCAGTCGGCCCGCGCGGTCCAGAGGCGCAGCTCCTTCAGCCGGCCAGACAGCTCGCGGTAGCGCCTCGCCTTTCCCGCCTGGGCGCGGACGGTCCGCAAGCGGCCTTCGACCTCGTCCACGATGTCCTTCAGCCGCAGCAGGTTCTGCTCGACGCGCTCCAGCCGCCGCTGCGACTCGAGCTTCTTGATGCGGAACCGGCTGATGCCGGCCGCGTCCTCGATCACCAGCCGCCGCTCCTTGGGCAACGAGCTGAGCAGGCTGTCGACTTTGCCCTGCTCGATGATGGCGTACGAATCGGTCCCTAGGCCCGTGCCCGCCAACAGGTCGCGAATGTCCCGCCTCCGCACGGGCTGGTCGTTGATCAGATACTCGCCCTCGCCGCTGCGATAGACGCGCCGCGTGAGCGAAACCTGCGGCGTTTCCAGCGGCAGCACCTTGCCGGCGTTGTCGAGGACCAGCGTCACCTCCGCCGTGTTGAGCGGGTTTCGCGTGGCCGAGCCGTTGAAGATGACGTCGATCATCTCCTCGCCGCGGAGGCTTTTGACGCTGGTCTCGCCGAGGACCCATTTGACGGCGTCGACGACGTTCGACTTGCCGGAGCCATTGGGCCCGACGACGACGGTGATTCCCGCGCCGAACTCGAAACGAGTTTTGTCGGCGAAGCTTTTGAAGCCGACGAGTTCGAGCGCCTTGAGCATGGGGTGGCGGGAGTGGGGAGGGCATTTCGCCAGGGACTGGCGACCGGCTGCGGCGTTTTTGCCGAGCCTGCCTCATTTCCCCCTTTTATTCTGGCCGGGGGAATCTTACAAGCGCAAGCTTGCAGGGGAAAAGGGCTTGCGGTCGGCCGTGCTAGCAAGGCGCGACTGCGATTCGACGGACGCTTGCCCGAAAGTAGCAAGCCCCGGCGAACTCCGCTATTTCGTTTGCGTTTGTTGCTGGACTCGCGAGCGTCTGCGATAACGGGACGTCGTCGTTCAAACTCCGGCCGAGCACACGCCATGCCACGTCAGACAAAAGTCGACTGCCGCGCCAATGTTCCCGCTTCGCCGGCGTGTTTCACGACCGTCCTCCGCCCTTGAATCGTGAAACCAGGCTCAAGAAAAACAGCGGCGGTATTCGCGATCGAGCAGCTTGTGCATTCGCGCGCGGAACGAGAGAAAGGACCGAGTCAGGGACCGGCCGAGCGGCGTCAGCTCGGTGCGCTGGGGCCCGGCGCCGCCGACGCGGGAGTCGACGAGCGGCTCGCCCAGCGCGGCTTCGGCCTCCTTGATCCGCGCCCAGACGTAGCGGTAGCTCTTCTTCAGCCGGCGGGCCGCCTCCTTGATCGAGCCGGCGGCGTCGACTTCGCGGAGGATCGAGGCGATGCCGTAGCCGAAAACGTAGTCTCCCCGGCGCTCGAGCCAGACCTTGACGCGGGGCGTCGCGCCGGAGCGGGCGGCTTTTTGCCTGGTGACCGTCACCATTCTCTCCCATTGGGCCGGCGGCGGCCGGAAGTCTGCCGCGATGCCGCCGCTCGACGGATTGTGCTCGCCGCTTTTCGCTCGTCCCCGGCAAGTGTAGTGTCCGGCGACGGCCGTGGCGAGCGCTGTGCGGCGCGCGTCCCCGCGAAAAAAGCGCGCCGCGCGGTGCTTGCCACAACAAAGCCCAGGCGGTAGGTTTCAGCAAATTATACGACTGTGCAATTTGCACACCCCTGCCATTTGCGTACGCATGGGACGGCGAACAAGCGCATCCTGGTTGGCGGCCGCGCCCCCGTGGGCCGCGCAAAGCCGCCTCGCGCTGCGGCGATCGCCAACCGCCGCCCGGGCAGCTTGGGACGTCGCGCTCCTCCTGGGCGCCGGCGCGCTGGCCGCCGCCGCCGTCACGTTCCTCGACTTTTCGCTCCACGTCCCAGGCCACGCCATCTTGCGGGCCGTACTTCCCATGACGTTCGGCCTGGCGCTCGCCCCGCGGAGGCTGGGCGGGTTGGGTCTGGCGCTGGGGGCGGGCGGCGGGCTTTTTGCATTCGGGCTGGCCGGCGCGGAACTTCCCGGCGTCGGCGCTCAGACGAGCCTGCTTCTGACCGGGCCGCTCTTGGAGGCGTCGCTGCACCTTGCCCGCCGCGGCTGGCCGGTACACATCGCCTGCGGCGCCGCCGGAGCGATCGCCAACATCGCCGCCCTGCTTGCGCGCGGCGCGGAAAAGTTTTTCACGCACGGTCCCGGCTCGATCGAAATCGCCCGCTGGTCGCCGCTGGCGGCCGTGACCTATCCGCTCTGCGGACTCTTGGCCGGGCTGCTCTGTGCGATCGTTTGTTTTCGCTGGCGCTTGCCGAGCGACGGCCCGCCCGGAGATCAGCCGTGATTTACCTCGGCATCGACGACACGGACATGGTGGGGTCTCCCGGCACGAACCAGCTTGCGCTGGCGATCGCGGCGCGGCTGGCCGGGGCATACGAATGCCGGTTCATCGTCCGCCACCAGTTGCTCGTCGATCCGCGTGTGCCCTGCACGAGCAAGAATGGCTCGGCATCAATCCTTTTGCAGCCGGTGAGCGCTGCAGGACCGCCCTTGCGGGCCGTCGCGGAAACGAGGGCCTGGAAAGGCCGTCCTACAACCGGCGAGTTGTTGGCGACGGTGCGCGACGTGATGCACGAGAGATTTGTCGCCGGCAGCGACCCGGGACTGTGCCTGGCCGAGGAGGTTCCGCCGGAGGTTGTCCAGTTTGGCCGCCGCTGTCAACGCGAGCTTGTCGAGCAGCATGAAGCGTTTGAGTTGGCCTCGAAGGCGGCCCTGTGGCTCGAAGGGCTGGGCGGAACGGGCGGCGGCGTGATCGGCGCGCTCGCCGCCGTCGGCCTCGCCGCCACGGGCGACGACGGCCGTGTCGTGTCCATCGGAGCGTGGCCGGACGACCTGTGCGGCAGCCAGCCCGTCGCCGCGCTGCGCGAGCGGGGCGTCGCCGTGCAATGCGCGGACACCGGCCGGACGATCGATCGCGGAAGCGTAGACGTGGGCAAGCGGCTGCGGCCCAGCTTTCGCGGCGGGGCGGCCGTGCTCTTCGTGCGGCCGTCGCAGGGGCCCTCCTGCAACTGGATCGGCCTGAAGCTGACGTAAAACGGAGAAAACCGACATGCATCGCGCCCGCCGCCGTGGTTTCACGCTCGTCGAGCTGCTGGTCGTGGTCGCCATCATCGGCATTCTGCTTTCGCTGCTCGTGCCGGCCGTGCAGGCGGCGCGCGAGTCGGCGCGAAGGACGGCCTGCCAGAACAACCTCCACCAGATCGTCATTGCCCTGCACCACCATCACGACGTGTATGGCGCCTTTCCCGTCGGCGTGCTGGGCCAAAGCGGCGGCTCATCGCGCAACGAGCTTCTGCACACCTGGCTGGCCTACAGCCTCGATTTCGTCGAGCAGTCGCCGCTCAAAGGGCGGTACGACTTCACCGTGCGGTTCGACCATCCCAACAACGCGCCCGCCGTCGCACGACGCGTGCCCGTCTTCAACTGCCCCAACCTCGTGTTCGAGGTCGTGCAGAACCGGTATGCCGCCAGCCACTACGCCGGCAGCGCGGGAACGATTCCCGGGGCCAACGACGGCGTGCTGTTTCCCATGACGCCGGTCACGATGGGACAAATCCTCGACGGAACTTCCAACACGGTGGCGGCCGGCGAAATCGCCTACGAAATCGGCGGCTGGGCCCGGGGGTCGATGAACCTGGGCAGAGGCGGAGGCGGAGGCGGAGGCGGAGGAGGGGGCGGCGGCGGAGGGCAGGGGTTCGCCCGGTCCGTGCTCCGCTGGTGGAAGGCCGATCCGCCTTGCGCCCTGCCCGGCATCAATCCGCCCCAGACGAACTGCGCGAGCAGCGCCGAGCGCCGCTTTCAGTTTTCCAGCCTGCACACGGGCGGCCTAAACGCCGCGTTCTGCGACGGGCACGTCGTCTTCCTGCGCGATCAGACCGACGTGCAGGTTCTCTTTGCACTCATCACGCGGAGCGGCCGCGAGGCAGCGTTTCTGCCGTAGCGCCGACAAAAAAGCCGGCCCTCGATCGCCGTCGCTTTCGAGGGTCGGCCTCGTTTTCAGCGTTGGTTGCAACGCGGGCGCACCGCGCTGCGGACGAGCTTGGGGGGGCTGACGCCCCCCGCTCGCCCATGGTTAGTAGCTGAACTCCACGCCGGCAAACGCCCCGTGCAACAGGAGCCACTCGGAGGCATTCGTGTCGGCCATGCCTTCGATGTCGGCCCCCAGCATCGGAATCTGGGCCGTCGTCGTGGCCACGCCGCTGGCGGCGACCACGCGGTAGCCCACGTAGCCCGACAGGTGGCACGTCGCCTGGTAGCGGGCGCCGACGTCGATCTGGGCCAGGACGGAAAAGCGGTCGTCAGTGGTGGCGACGCTCGCGTCGCGGCCGTCAAAGCGCTGGGCGATCTCGCCGTTGCCGCGGAAAATGCGGCTCTGGTTCTTGACGTGGTTATTGTAAATGCCGACCGAGGGCGCCAGGTATGCGCCCCAGTTGCAATTGGTGTATTCCACGCGGCCGCCGACCTGGGCGCCCCACAGGTGGTTGTCGATTTGGATCTCGTAGAAGGCCTCGTTGGCCGGATCGACGCCGAACTGCGTGCTCGTGTCGGCCGAGCCGAACAGGAAGTCGTCCGAGAAGCGGAAATAGCGGACGCCGGCCGAGTAGCTGGTCCGCAGCGGGCTGCAAGCGCCGCAGTCCATGCTCATGTTGACCAGGTTGATCTCCAGGTTGTCGAACTCGCTGCTGCGGCGGAGGACGTGGGCCTGCGCGCCGTTGAACAGGTTGTCGACCGTCGTGCCCACGAAGTCCAGCCCCGCGAAGGAAAGCGGCGTATCGATGTTTCCGCCGGCGTCGACGGCCAGCGCCTCGGCGGAGACCGGATCGACGTACCACCACGTGCCGGCCAGCCACCAGTTGCACCACACGTTGTAGCCCACGGTGGCTTCGACGCCCCCCTTCCAGTCGTCGGGAGAGGCCGATTCCGTCGTGATCAGATCGACGAACGCCACGCCGGGGATCGATTGGTCGATGCTCAGCTCGATGGGGTTGACGTCGTCGCGCGTGAGAATCAGCGCGCCGACGCTGCCGTACCAGCAGGGTCCGCAGCAGTCGTCGCAGCCGAAGTAGTCGGTCGGCTCGTGGAGCGAAGCGTCCTCGGCCGACAGCTCCGTGGCGGGCGGGATGTCCGCCAGCGGGGCGGGCGCGGCCGGCTCGGCGGCCTGGCGCGCCGTCAACAGGTAGCTGCCCGATTGCGGGGCGACGAGCGGCGCGGGCAGCCCATAGGGGTGCTGGGCCCGAAGCTGGCTTCCGGCCAGCAAGGCCCCTGCGCACAGCGCAAACGTGAGAATCCTCATTGGCGAGACTCCTGAAACAGGGAGGATGGATACGGCAGCCGCCCATCCGGGAGACGGTCCGCCGACGGCGTCGCGACCCGCGCCGGAGAGACTGCGAGGCTCGACAGTGCATCTATCGACAGCGACCTTGCGCGCGTCGCCGCGTTTTGAAGCCGGGCCGCCGAGATTTCTGCGCGGCGCCCTTTACATCCGCTGTTTCCGCTTTCCGCAGCAAATCGCCGGGAACGTGGCAACGGATGTAGGCCGTCGTCCGGCGGCGGTCACTTGGGCGCGCGCGCCAAGCGGCGCCGCGCGTGTCGGCGATAGGGCCGCCGCACAACCGGCAGCGCCGGCAGGGCGCGATCTTCGCAAAGGGCCGCGCAGACCGATAGCGCCGAAGAAGTTTCAGCAGTCGCTACGCGCGGAACCCCCCGCCGGACGTCGGGCGCCCCCGAAAGACGCCGCCGCCCAGCAGGGCAGCACCGTTCGGCCGCGTCAGCGGCCCAGGCGGCGCTTGGCGGTGAAACGGTCGTCGGCCTTGGGGCGGGCGACGACGGACATTTCTTCCGTGGCGGCCAGGTCGAGGTCGCTCTTCTTACTCAGCCCCGC
>JACOUI010000052.1 GCA_016177915.1 Planctomycetia bacterium | reverse complement strand
GGCAGGGGGGGTTCCGTCGGCGGCCATGGCGAGCGTGGAGCGCGGACAGGCCGTCGTCAAAGTCCTCGACCTCGGCCTGGCCCTCCTTGCCGACCAAGGCTCCGCCGGCGGCGAGCTGACCGTGCAGGGCCGCCTGATGGGCACCGTCGATTACATGGCCCCCGAACAGGGGGGCGACAGCCACAACGTGGACATCCGCGCCGACATCTATTCGCTGGGGGCGACGCTCTTCAAGCTGCTCGTCGGCGAGGCGCCGTTTGGAGGGAAGAAGCACGCGACGCCGATCCAGAAGCTCACGGCCTTGGCGACGGAAGAAGCGCCGAAGGTCGCCGACCGCCGGCCGGACGTGGCGCCGGCGCTGGCGGCGCTCGTCGATCGGCTGTTGTCGAAGGACCCCTCACAGCGGCCCGCGACGCCGGCAGAGCTGGCGAACGCGCTGGCGCCGTTTTGCGCCGGCGCCGACCTCCGGCGCCTGATCGCGTCAGCGACTGCTCCCTCCCCCCTTGCGGGGGAGGGCCGGGGTGGGGGGTCCGCGCTTGCTTCTTCGTCCCCGCCTTCCGAAGGGGGGGCAGGGGGGGTTGCGTCCGGTGGGATCGCCGCGCAGCGCGCTCAAATTCAGTCTGCCATTGGCACCGACGACGCCCTCACCAGTGGCTCCGCTGAGACCTCTCCGTCGCTCGTGGCGGAATCGCGCAGCAGCACCGACGCGCAAAGCAGCACGGCGCTGGCCCGCGCGACGGAGGGCCAGTGTGGCGCGCCGGCGGTCCCACCGGACGCAGCCGGTGGGCTTTGGCGGTGGAGCAGGCGGAGATACGTTGCGGCGGCTCTCGCTGCCGCAGCCGCGGTCGTCCTCCTGGCGGTCGTCATCGTCATCCAAACGGCCGACGGCACGGTCGAAATCTCGGCGGAAGGCGGCACGCTGCCCGACGACGTGACGGTCGTCCTCCAGGGCGGCGGCGAGACGATCGAGATCACGTCGAAGAACAACTGGACCATCAAGGCCGACCACGGCGACTACGAAATCTCGGTGAAGGGCGGCAACGATCAGTTCGAGGTGAAGGACAAGAATCAGGAAAAGCGGCTGACGGTGCGGCGCTTCGGCAAGGCCATTGTAACGATCGTGCGCAAGTCGTCCGCAGGCACCTGGGCGCCGTCGGCCGCGCAGGAGACGTTCTTCAAGGCGCTGGCCAACCTTTCGCGCGAGCAGCAGGTCGAGGTGATCGAGCACTGGCTGCGCGAATCCAATCCCGGCTTCGACGGCAAGTTCGAGCACAAGGCCGAAGACGGCAAAATCGTCCATGTCAAGCTCACCGGCCCGGCGGTGAAGAACATCTGGCCCGTTGTCGGCCTACCGCAGTTGAAGTCGCTCGATCTTTCCGGCTCGGCCGTCGACGACATCGGCCCCTTGTCGCTGGCGACGAACCTTCAGTCGCTGGACCTGACGGGCACGTGGGCGCTGGACCTTGCGCCGCTTTCGGCCTGCAAGAATCTGCGCGTGCTCAACTGCACCGACACGTCGATCACCGACCTGCGCCCGCTGGCCGGCCTGCCGGTCGTGGAGCTTTCGGCCCCGGTCTCCGGCTACAACGAGCGGGCCTGCGAAGTGATCCGCTCGCTCACGAAACTGGAAAAGCTGAACGGCCGTCCGCCGGCGGAGTTTTTGGCCCGCCGCGCGGCGGTGGAAGAACTGGCCAAGGCGCTGCCGGCGTTTTCGCCACAGAAGCAGGTGGAAATGGTGGCCGCGAAGCTGAAGGAGTTCAATCCGGGGTTTGAAGGGAAGATCGAGGAGTCGAGAATCGAGGGCAACGCCGTGGTTCACCTCGATTTTTTCCCGGACCAAATTACCGACATCTCGCCGGTACACGCTTTGCCGTCCCTCAGGTTGCTTAAGTGCCAACTGTCTGCGTGGCAGGGCCGACCGGCTCCCCTAGCTGACCTGTCGCCGGTGCACGGGCTGGAACTGCAAAACTTGAATTTCACCTCCACGCGCGTATACGATTTTGGGCCGCTTGCTGGCCTTCCGCTCACGCATTTGGAGTGCAGCAATACGCCGGCTTCTGATCTCTCACCGTTGCGAGGCATGAAGCTCAACGTGATCAACTGCAACAGCATGGGAAGGCTTCGGGATCTGAGTCCGCTTGCGGGCATGCCGCTCGAGTACATCGACTTGCGGAGTACTGCGGTTACCGATCTGTCGCCGTTGGCGCAAATGCCGCTCAAGACCATCAACGGCCAGCCGGCCGAGGAGTTTTGGAAGGAGGTGGAGAAGAAGCAGTAGCCAGTGGCTCGTGGCTGGTGGTCCGTGAAAGGCAGGCGGCAGTCTTTTGTGGAAGATTTGCGCCGTGCGGATAGAATTCTTCCCAAGCCCACCGGCTGCGTCCGGTGGGACAAGCGACGAGGGGCGGTGCTCATCACGTCCCGCCGGACGCAGCCGGCGGGCTTGGGGGAAGAAAGAATCTTTTGACGCGGAAAGGTCCGTCAAGACGGAGCAGCAACATGGGACTCGCCGCGTCGAGCGTGAAAGGTCAAGGTTGGTATCACTTGATCCTCACGACCTACGGCGCCTGGCTCCCCGGCGACGAGCGCGGATTTCGCACCAGGCGCCATAAAGAGCACGTCGAGGGAGACTACAAGAATCCTCCGCCGGCGGGACGATACACGGCGCTAAAGCGAAGTGCCCGTGCGGCGATGAAGCACGATGTCGTGATGCTCCCGCCGCCCATGCGGCCTATCGTCGGCGCGGCGCTGCGCGATCGGTTGAATGGACTCGGCGGGCTGGTGGCGTGCCTGGCTGTCGGCGCAAGGCACGTTCATGTGCTGGCTCGGATGCCGCTCGGCCGGGCAAAGGAGTTTCGGGCCGCGGCGAAACGACACGCATGGTTTGCGGCCCGCGATGCCGGCTGGAAGGAGAAGCTCTGGGGCAAACGAGGCAAGATTGTGCCGATCAAGGACCGTCGCCACCAGTTGAACGTATTTCGGTATATTGTCCAGCACGCGAAGCAGGGGGCCTGGGTGTGGAGGATTGATCGATCCTAATCCATTACACCCCAAAGCCCACCGGCTGCGTCCGGTGGGAGAATGCGGCGCGCATTTGCGCGAATCGCGCCATCTCCCACCGGACGCAGCCGGTGGGCTTTGGGGGTGGTGCTGAGCACGGAGATTGAATGACGTTCGACGCGTACCACAAATGGCTCGCCATTCCGCCGGCCGAGCAGCCGCCGAATCACTATCGTCTCTTGGGCGTGGCCCTGTTCGAAAACGACGCCGACGTTATCGAATCGGCCGCTGACCGGCAGACGGCCCACGTGCGGCAGTTTCAGACGGGCGAGCACGGCCAGCTTTGCGCCGGCATTTTGAACCAGATCGCCGCGGCGAAGCTCTTGCTCTTGGACCGCAAGCGCCGGGGCGTGTACGACGCGGTGCTGAAGAACGCGCGGGACACGCAGGGCGGGGAGGAGGACCCGGCGGCTCAGACCCCCCCCGGCCCCCCCTTCGGAAGGGGGGGAGGGAGCGAGAGTCTCCCCCGCGCGCTCGAGCTGACCAAAAAACCCGGCACGATCCTCGGCGAGTTCGAGCTTTTGGAATACATCGGCGGCGGCCAGTCCAGCCCGCTCTACAAGGCCCGCCAGCAATCGACCGGCCGCATTTTTTCTATCAAGGTGTTGCCCAAGGAACTGGGCAAGACGCGCGAGATGGTGCTGCGGTTTCAGCGCGAGTCGGAATTGGCCAAAAGGCTCGATCACCCGAACCTGATTGTGGCCTACGACACGAAAGAACACGAAGGGACGCACTATCTCGTGCTGGAGCACGTGACCGGCACCGACCTGGCGAGCCTCGTCCGGAAGCACGGGCCGCTCTCGCCGGAGCAGGCGATCGATTACGTCGTGCAGGCGGCGGAGGGGTTGGCGTATCTGCACGAGCACGCCGTCATCCATCGCAACGTCAAGCCGCACAATTTGATCGTCAACGTGCAAGGCCGCCTGAAGATCGCCAGCCTCCTGCTGGCCCGCCTGGAAGAAAACGCCCAGCAGCTTGTAACCGACGCCGAGAACCTGACCCGCACCGGCCAGATGATTGGCAGCGTCGATTACATGTCGGTGGAGCAGGCCGTGGACGCCAAGCGCGTGGACGCGCGGGCGGACATTTATTCGCTGGGCTGTACATTGCACCACCTGCTGACTGGGCGGCCGCCCTACGGGGGAAAATCGATGACCGAGAAGCTGCTGGCCCACAAGTCGCACCCGATTCCGACGCTGCTGGCGGCGCGTTCCGACGTGCCGGCGTGGCTGGATCAGGTGTTTCGCCGGATGGTCGCCAAAGAGCGCGACGAGCGGTATGCCAGCATGAAAGACGTGATCCGGGCGCTGGAGGGGCAGGGCGCGCTGCCCGGCCATTTTTCCTGGCTGCTCGTCGTGGCCGCGGTCGTCGTCCTGGGGCTGATCGTGTGGGCGGTGGTGGCGATGCTGTAGGCCATCGCCCTCGTCGTAGCCGTCACGCTCCGCGTGACGCAGCCCTTTGGCGAGCAAAGCGCGCCGCGTGCGTGAACGGAGACCCACGAGCGACTCGGCGTGATGAGGCCTCGTCTCGCGGAGCGAGACGGCTACAAATCATCCGAACCGGCGGAGCGACTTGATCGCCACCGCCACGATCGCGGCCAAAACGCCCAGGGCCGCCCCGATCCCCACAATCCACCAGCGAAAGCCCGACGCCGATTGGCTCGATGGCGCGGACGATGGCGGCGCCACGTCGGCGACCAGCGGCGCGCTCGTCTCGCCGGCCTGTCCCGCTCCGCCCGCCGCCAGTTCGGCGGCCAGCTTTTGGGCGATGGCCATTTCCGCGTCGCCCTCGCGTTTGGAAAGCGTCGGCACGAGCGCCGCCACGCCCGGCAGGTCGTCGCCCGTCGCGTCGTCGCCGAACTCTTTGGCCATCGCCTCGGCGGCGGCCGGCCAGTCCCAGGTGGTCAAGAGATCCACGCCGGGATTGAGGGTCCGGTCCTCGCATGAACACGGCCCGCCGATGTATGAGAGCTCGCCCGAGAGACCCTCGGCCGTGATCCCTTTGAGCGTGGCATAGGGCGGCAGCGCCCGGCCGCGTCCGAACACCGGGAACACGAGCGGCTGATCGGCGTACTTTGCCAGGTCGCCCTCGACCTGCATCAGCATCCGCACGAACCATTTCTCGCGCTCGTCGCCGCGAGCCACACGGAGGACCGTCACGTCGAGCTTCGCCGCCGGGTCCTTTCCCGGCACGAGCGCTCCCGGCGCGTTCTTTCCTGGCGGCGGCGGGATCTCGATCTCGCCCCGGCCGGCTCGCTCCGCCACCTGCCGCGCGATTCTCTCGGCCGCGTCGTTGTCGGCCGGCGTCTTGCCCTCCAGCATCAGGAAGACGATCTTGCCGCCGGCGAGGAGCTTGCAGAGTTGTTTTCGGGCGGGCGAATCGAGCAGTGCGTCGACGTCGGCCCCGTCGAGTTTGCCGGCGAAGAGCACCAGCCCGTGCGGCGCCGCGACGACGAAGAGCGGCAACTCGGCATGCCGCGTGCGACAAAGTTCCTGCAAGTACGGCGTCTCGCGCGCCACGTTCGTCGCCTGCGACGCATCGAGCTTGCGGAAAGTTACGTTCGACGCCTTGAATTGCCCCGACGCGACTTCCTCCAGCCGCTTCAGGACCGCCGCGTCGTCACTGCCCTCCTGGCGCGCATGAACGTACAGCACTTCGTAAGGCCACGGCACCCAGGCGGGGCTGTACATGGCGAAGCGATAGACCGGCGTGTCGCAGGCGGCGGCCGCGCCGGACAGGACGAAAACGACGGCCGGCACAAGGCCCAGCCGCAAACTCCAGCTTCGGCGCATGTTCACGAGAGTGCTCCCGGTAGCGGCCCAGCGGTCCGCGGCGACTGTCCGTAGAATACCACTCGCGTTCGTTCGCGGCAACGAAAGCCGCGCCACGCGCCCGCTCGCCGCTCAGCCGTCCACCAGCGTGCTGATGTGCGGCACGCGGTCCACCTTCGGCAAAACGCGCGGATGGTAGATCGTCGTGTAGGCCTCGGCCGTGTGGTGCGTCTCCCAGGCGGCCTTCGATTCCCATCGCTCGCAGAGGATGAAAACCCGCTCGTCGGATTGCGAGCGATAGACCTCGAACCGCAGGCAGCCCGGCTCGGCCCGCGACAGCCGCGCCGCCTGGGCCAGCAAGCCGGCGATCTCCGCCGCGTCCGCAGGGTTTTTAACGGTCAGGAGAATGTTGACACAGAACACGCTGTCGCTCCTGCCGCGAGTTTTTCAAAGCGCCGAGCCGTCCTATCTCACCGGACGACCGCGGGACGGCGCAGCGGGGGCCGCCGCGGCCGGCGGATCGACGGGAGCGTCCGCACCGCGGACAATGTGAACGATCAGCAGCATTTCGCGCACGTCTGCCGAACCCTGCGCCCCTTCCCCCTTCCGCTTCCGCATCTCCTCCGCCTTCTGCCGATCGGCGAACGTCTCGAGGTTGTCCGCCAGCGCCGCCCTCACGCCGCCCGGCGCCGCCGGCTGCATCTTGCCCTCGGCCGGCGGCATATCGTCGGCGGCCGTCTTCAATCGACGCGCAAAGTTGCTTTGCGCGGCCTTGCCCGGCGCCGCTTGCGCGCCCGAGGCGACGCGCGACGATCCCGCCGTCGCTTCGTTGGCCTCTCCCGGCGCGGGGGCGGGCGCCGGCGGCGAAAGCGTCGCGGCCGGAGGGGTTCGCTGTGCGGGCGGTGCCGTGGACCCGGGCGCGGCCTGGCCGGCGGGCGCCGGCGAACCGCCGCCCGACGACGGCCGACCTCCAGACCCAGACGTCGGTGCCGCCGCTGGCCCCGTCACAGGCATATTGCCGCGCGATGCGGCCGGCCCCGGTGCTCCCGTTGGGCGTTTTTCCGCGAACCCGTCGGCGGCACCCTTTTGCGTGCGATCCAGCGCCTCCGTCTGCCCGCCAAAGGGGGCCTTTTTCGGCAACGACGGCGCGCCGCCCGCTCCCACGGTCGATTCCGCTTGCTTGACGGCCCGCAGCGTCAGCTCGTAGCGGTCCTCCTCGGCCGGCGCGAAGAACAGCATCGTCTCCCGCGACAACGATTTAAGCTGCAATTCGCGGCTGAGGCCCTCGAGCTGCTCGCGCGAGGCCTCCACCACGACCAGTTGCAGTTGGGCCGGCGGCGCCTGCGCTGCCTGCTCTCTGGCGATTTCGGCTTCCCCCTTGTCGCTCCCCGCGCGATCCATCGTGCGGCGAGCACGCCGGGCGTCGGCTTCCTTGGCCAGTTCCGCAGCCGACGCCGCAGGCTCCCAGTCGATACCGTGACCTTCCACGAGCTTGCGGAACGACCCGTCGCGCCACGCTTCTTCCGTCACCTCGATGTGGGCGACCGCCACGGCCGGCGAAATCGCGCCGTGGCCGCCGACAATCTCCTCCTTGACGCGCTGGAGATTGTCCATCGCCAAATTGAAGAAATCCGACATCAGTCGGGCCGGGTCGCGCGCCGCCGCCTCGTCCTGCTCGACGCGCAGCCGGACCCGCTCGTCGCTCGGCGGAAGGGCCCGCTGCTGAAGCGGCGCGAATCCACGGGCGCCGGCCTTGGGCAGGTCCTTCGCGTCGCGGAAGTTCCGCTGTGCGGACTCCGTCGTGGGGCCGCCCGCCGGCGGCGCCGTGCCCTGCGACAGAGCCCCCGCAGCGCCGCCCCCGGAGGCGGGCAACGGCGGCGCCTCAGGCTGCGAGGCAGCCGATGCCGCCTGCCAGGTCAACGACTGTTTGTCGTCGCCCCGCTCGCTCCACGAAGTCAAAAACTCCGGCCGGCTCGCGCTCTTGTATCGCGCGGCCGATGCCGCCCTTGTCCCCGGCTGCCAGAACGGTCCCGACGTGACCATCAGCAGCAGCGTGGCGGCCAGCACGGCCGCCGCGGCCGACAGGCGCCGCCAATCGAGAGCAACTGCACGCACCCGGTGCGGCCGGGCTGGTTCGGCGGACATTGAACCATCGGCCGCCGCAGCGCCCGACGAAATTGAAAGGATGGCAGGCTCGTGCTGCGCCGGCTCGGAACTGGGTTCGGGACGGTCGACGTGCGCCGCCGGCGCCGCCGACAGCCGCCGCTCGATCCGTCTGAGCACCTGGGCCGCGAAGTCGGCCCCCAACGTGTGCTGTGGCAGCGAATCCAGCTCGGCCCGGATTTCCCGCAGCTCCGCCAGCGCCGCGCGCCAGTCGGCGTCTTCGGCCAGCCGCGTCTCCACCGCCGCGCGCTCCGCCGCCGGGAGTTCGCCGTCCAGGTAGGCGCTCAGCAGCTCTTCTTCGGGAATCGGGTTCATGGTCGTTCGCTCGTCGTGAGGCGGTGCTCCGGGCGCCCAGGTCAATCCAGCTCTTCTTGCAAGACCTCCTTCAACTGTTCCCGAAGCTGCATCCGCGCGCGGTGGATCCGGCTGCGGACCGTGCCGACGGGCAGGTCGAGGATCTCCGCGATGCCGTCGTACGAGCAACCGTCCACGTCGCGCAGCACGAGGATCACCCGGTGCTCGTCGCTGAGCATGGCCAGCGCGCGGCGCACCTGCTGCGCCCTCTCCTCCTGCTCCAGACGGTCCGTGGCGGGGGTCGGGTCGGCCGGCTCCTCGCCCGTCGCCTCCCGGTTCCGGTCGATCGATTCCGTCGGCCGGTGCTTGCGGCGCCGGCTCACCGCCAGGTTGAACGCAATGCGGTACAACCAGGTGTAAAACGCGGCCGTCCGCTGGAAGGAATCCAGCTTGAGGTAAGCCTGGACGAAGGCGTCCTGCACCACGTCCCGCGCCTCCTCGGCGCAGCCCAAAACGTGGGTCACGGCGTTGTACAGCCGGTCCTGGTACTTTCGCACCAGTTGGCCGAACGCCGCCGTCTGGCCCGCCAGGGCCGCGTCGATAAGCTGGCTGTCGTCGTTCACGAAGCTCACTACGTTGGACGCCGCCGCCCTTTTGCTGGTTCCCGCTCTTTGTTTCCTCTTGCCCTGCGGTCCCTGCTTATTCGTATCTTGCCGCCCGCACTATTGTGACAGATATCCCTCTGTGCCTGCGACAGGGCGTAAGGTTTTTCGCAAGACGAAGCGGCTTTACGAGCAACTGCGATGCTAAGCGTCGTGAAAACAACGACTTAGCGCCGGCCGGATCGCAAAACGGCAGGCGGGCCGCCTACCCTACGCGTCATTGTAATGCGCGCAGTGAAAGCTCCAAGCCGAACGCAATGGACGACGGCCGTTCCGCGCCGTCGAATATCGGCGGCCCGGAAAGGTGGTCTTGCTACACATTTCTGCGTGTGTACTCAGTCCGCGTTCCGCGAACGCTCGATCTGCGCAATGTTCGCGCGGACGCCTTCCAGATTAGGATTCAGCCGCAGCGCCCGGCGAAAGCAATCCAATGCCTTCGCTGTGTCGCCAAGCTGCAAGTGGCACTGCCCCATGCCCGCCGCCGCCCCGAAGTGATACGGGTTGATCTCCAGCGCCTCGTGGCAATCGGCGATGGCCTGGTCGTAATTCCCCAGGCTGTAGTTGGCGATGGCCCGCTGGTTCCAGGCCTCGGCAAACCAGGCGGCTCGCTCGATCAGCTCGCTGGCCTGCTCGATGGCCTCGGAGAAATGCGCCGCACCGTTGAGGCGAATGACGGTCCGCAGCGACTGCTGCTCGTCGTCGCCGCCGTCGCGGCACCAGACGGCGCGAATGCCGTTCTCGGCGGCGATGCGCACGGACCGGTCCGCGTCGTGCAGCGCCCGCCCCAGCACGGCGTTGCAGTCGTACATTCCCACGAGGCCCAGGGCCAACGTCGCCGCCCGCCGCACCTCGGCGCGGTCCGCGCGGACCAGCCGACCGAGCGTGCCGACCATGTACGTGCCGCCCACGCGACGGATGAACGCCGGGGCGTCCTGGTCGTCCAGGTACTGCCGGTAGTACTCTTCCAGGCGCGAGACCCGCACGTTTTCCGCCACGAAAGCTCTCCTCCGCTCCGCCCGCGCTAGTGCCTTTTCTGTCAGCGCGGCGATTGAACTGAGTGTAACCGCTGGTCCGGCCGATTCCAATTCTTTTCCCGCGGCGTCGCTAGCGTGCAGGGTGGCCGACCGTGTAGGGTGGGACGATTGAAACGAGGCCCACCGGAAGGCGTCGCTTGCGCGCGATGCGCGTGGGCCTCGTCAATCTCGGCCGACCCTACGGCCGACGGCCGCGATCGCACGATTGCGTTGGACGCCGGTGCCGCAGAATCGTAAAGTGGCGCGTAGGAAAACCGGGTAGGAAGACTTGGCAGGGTGGGCCGATTGAAACGAGGCCTACCGCCTTCCCCCCGCTCGACCGGGAACTGCCCCATGCAGCGCCTCACCCAGTTGTCGTCCTTCGCGGTGAATGTAACCGCGATGGCCGTTGCTGCGATGCTCGTTTCGTTCCTGGCGGCCGCCCCCTCCCGTGCCGCCGACCCGGTCGTCTCCTGGCTCACCGGACCCGAGCTGGAAAAACGTCTGGAATCGAAAGTCGGCATCTCCTGGGAGCGCGTTCCGCTGCGCGACGGCCTGCTCAATCTGGCGCGGAAGCAGGCCGTGTGCGTCTTCATCGACCGGCGCGTCGATCCCGTTCGGCGCGTCGACGTCGCCATCACCGGACCCCTGCAAAGCGTCTTTCAAGCGATCGCCCAGGAACACAACGCCCAGCACGCCGCCGGCGACGCCCGCGTCGGCCCGGCGCAAACGGTCGCCGTCACGCGCGTCGGTGCCGTCGTCTACTTCGGACCCGAAGGAATCGCCAAAAAGCTCCGCACTGCGGCAGAGCTGAGAAAGCAGGAAGTGGCCGACCAACCTCTATCGGCCCGGCAGCCGCTGGGCCGCGTCCGTGCCTGGCGCTGGGACGAAGGCACGTCGCCGCGCGAGCTTGTCGTGCAGCTTGCCGACGAGAGCGGCGTCGCCATTCTCGGGACCGGCGCCCTGCCGCACG
>JACOUI010000273.1 GCA_016177915.1 Planctomycetia bacterium | reverse complement strand
ATCTTCGAGGTCCGCCGCGTCCACAACGACATCACGTTCATCGACTCCTTCCTCACGCCCGAGTTCTGCCGCCGCCAGAACATGTTCTCCTACGCCTACAACGAAAAAGCCAACGTCTACGAGATCGAGAGCCGCGAATTTGAAGAGATCAAGCAGCGGCTGCTCTTCGGACTGACGAACGCCGGCCGGCCGATCATTTACGTCAAAGACGGCAATCACCGCAACCGCGGCGAATTGCTCCTGGGGCACGCCCACGGCGGCGGCGACCTCGACAAAACCTACGCCCGCGACACCCTCATCAACCTCCACAAGCTCTGGACGCGGCCCGTGCTGGTGGAATCGACCTGGGACGGCGTGGGCGGGGTGATGTCGTACGACGGCCAGGAGGCGAAGTTCGTCCGCGGCGGCAAACAGGAGAAGCTGTAACACTAACCCGAAGCGCAAGCGAGGGCCCACTAACCCGAAGCGCAAGCGAGGGAGGGCGATCCCGTGCCCGCCGAACCGGCAGGAGCGAAAAACTCAACCTTGACGGAACCAACGGACCCAAACCGTCCGATACCCACAACGGATGCCGGCCGCGGCGACACCTGTTAGCAGCGCCTGCCTATAATGAAGTAGGAAAAAAATGAGCATACAACAAAGGAAAGGTCACAGGAACCGGAAGCCGCAGAAAGTTAACGCAGAGGAAGGGGCCATGAACGTTCGTCAACAACTACAACAGGCGCTTGCGGCGCTGCCCACGGGCGCGCCAGGGCAGGTTCTCTCCATCCAGGCGGGCGACCGCCGGGTCACTTGCCAGATCGAGGCGCTCGATTCGCTGGCCTGCACGTTCACGTGCCTGACCGTCGAGTCGCCTTCGCTGGCCTCGGCCTCGATCGACGATTTGAAGGCGGCTTCGGAAAAGCTCGCGGCGCGGCTGAATTACCTGCTGGAGCCGATCGGGCCGGTCGAGGTCGACGGCCTCGCCTGCCAGGTGCAGCTCCGTTCCAAGCCGCCGCAAAAGGACGAGGAGGGCGTGTCGTATTACGAGCTGCTCGTCCGCCGCGGCGAGATTTCGCTGCGCCGCTTTAAGGCCGGCAACGGCCAGCCGCGGCACGTGATTGCCGCGCACGTCACCCGCGAGGTGCTCTTGCGCCTGGCGGAGGACCTGGCCTCCACGTAGGCCTCCACGTAGGCCTCCACGTAGGGTAGCCGGCCCGCCTGCCATTGGCAGGGTGCTTCGCGGCTACGCGCAATACCGGGTCATCCCCTCGTGCGAATTTAGCGCCACCCGCGCCGCCTACGCTCGGCAGGTTACGGCTTTTTCTCCCCCTCCCGCTTCGGCCCCATGAAGACGTTCTCCTTCTCCAGCGGAATCTGGAACGCGTCCGCCACGCGGGTCATGTAGTTGCACCAAGAGATGTACCAAATCGCGTCCACCGCGTGCTCCGGGCCCAGGTGCGCCGAAAGCAGCAAAACATCGGAAGCGCCGATTTGCCAAGGGGTCTTCGTGAGCTTGCGGGCGAAGAAGAGGCCGGCGCGCTCGTCGGCCGGAAAGCTCGACCAGTCGCCGGAGGCGAGCTTCTCCGCCCGGTCTTTCACCGCCAATTCATCGAGGCCCGCGACCGCGAGCAGCATTTCGGTGTGGCCCATTCAGTAGAAGCATTGCTGCGAGCGCGTCACGACCCAGAACATCGTTTCCTGCTGGACCACGGGCAGGTCCGACTCGCCGCGAAACGCCCGCAGGCCGCCACTCCAGGCCGCAGAAAGTCGCGGCTGATAGGCGTAGTTGAGCAGGCTCCAGCGAATGCGCGTGGGCCGCGAGGGGGCCGGCATGTCGGCGGGGAAGCTCTTGACGATGGTCTCCCAATCCGGAATCGGAATGCGGCACTGCCGACGCTCGGTTTGCCTGGCCAGGCGCTCGCGGAGGGCGTCGAAGGAAACGGCCGTCCACTCGGGGTCGTCGACGACAGTGGGGACGGGCGACGGATCGTCGGCGGGCAGCGTGAGTTTGCGCTTGGCCTCGACGGGCGGGGCCGCCTTGCGGAACTTGACCTTCAGGGGCGCCAGCGGGCCGACCGGCTCGACATCGACGCCCAAGGACAGGAGCAGGCGGTCCTGGAAATTGGAGTAGGCCGCGACGAGGACGACGGCCACGAGCTGCTTTTCGCCAAGAAGCTCCACGAGGCGGGCGACTTCGTCGTCGGTGACGGCGTAGGACTCCTCCGTGAGCCGCTCCACGAGCCGCAGGGCCAGCCGCTCGGACTCGGGCAGCTTGTCGATGTCGCGCAGCAGATGGTCGATGTCTTCGCCCCGGCCGCCGGCGCGGACGAAATCGTCGCGGGCGTAGGCCATCGCATACTCGCAGCGGTTGGCGTGGGCGGCGATCCAGCGGAGCTTTGCCCGGAACTGGGGCGGGAGCGGGCTTTGCTCGCGCTGCGCGTAGTCCAACTCGATCATGGCGGCGGCGGTGCGAGGCAACGAGCCGGCCAGGGCGCGAATCCACGATGGCAGCGGCTGCCCGGCGCCTTCGTCGGCCGGCGGCAGGATTTTCCAGGCTTCCTCGTCCGAAAGGACTGGGACGTGCGGCTTCGGCGGCGCATCCTGCGCCAGGGCGGCAGCGGCGGCGAACAAGAGCAGAAGTCCCAGAAACGCGCGCTTCATGGCGGGCTCGCTTTCAACGATGGGAACGGCTATCAGCCTACGCGGCCGGCTGATTGGCAACAAGCATCCCAGTCGTTCACGCGACGGAGGTCGACCATTCCCGCAGCACCCCCTGCACGATCGTCCGCAGCTTCGGTTCGGCCGCCGAGGACGCGCGCACGATCTCGTCGATCGTCACCGGCCGCAGGGCGTCGGGCAGGCAGACGTTGCTGATGATCGAGAAGGCCAGGACCGCGAGGCCGGCGTGGACGGCCACGATGTTCTCCGGCACGGTCGACATGCCCACCATGTCGGCCCCGATGCTCCGCAGGAAGCGATACTCGGCCCGCGTCTCCAGGTTCGGGCCTTTGAGCGCCGCGTACACGCCGCGGTGCAGCGGGATGCCCTCGCGAAGGGCGACGCTTTGCGCCCGCTCGACGAGCGAGCGGTCGTAGGGCCGGCTCATGTCGGGAAAGCGCGGGCCGAGGCGGTCGTCGTTGGCGCCCATGAGCGGGTTGTCGAACATGAGGTTGATATGGTCGTCGATGACGACGACGTCGCCGCACTGGTAGTGGGGATTGAGGCCGCCGGCGGCGTTGGAGAGGACGATCAGCTCCGCGCCCAGGGCCTTCATGACGTGGACGGGGAGCGTGGCGGCTGCGAGCGAATAGCCTTCGTAGGCGTGTACGCGGCCGGACATGACGACGACGGGCAGGCCCGCCAGGTCGCCGCAGATGAGCTTGCCGGCGTGGCTGACGGCGGTGGAGGGCGGGAAGTGGGGGATGTCGTCGTAGCGGAGCACGGCCTGGGCGGCCACCTGGTCGGCGAGCGAACCCAGGCCGGTGCCGAGGATGACGCCGACGCGTGGCCTGCCGCTAACGTGGCGGCGGATCGTGGCCGCGGCGGCTTCGATTTGGTCAAAGAGGTCGAGCACTGCTGGATTTTGGATTTTCGATTCTGGATTTCGGATTGGGCGGAAGGCGAGTGTGCTTTCGTACTCGTACTCCTCATCGTACTCGATTCCGCCGCGCCGATTCGGAGTACGAGTACGATTACGAGTACGAGTGGCAAGAGGGTTTGGGGCGGCTAGGTCAAATCGGCGTCGCGGCGGGAGGGCGCGCGCCGCGACGACCCGCGCAAAAGCAGCGCCAGGAACCAGAACAGGACGCTGAAGATCGCCAGCGTGACCGTCAGCACCGCGAGGAAGCTGTCGCGCATCAGGACCAAGAGCGGCGGCTCGTTGCTTTTGGGCACGCGCCGCGCGGGCGCCGGCGAACTTGCGGTCTGACGCTCCACGTCCTTTTTCCATTCCTGCCATTGTTCGGCCGCTCCGGCGGATCCCAAGTCGCTCAGCACGCGATGGCGGGCGTAGAACATTCCGCCGGCCAGGGCGCCCAATAGCGCGAGGTAGAGCGCCAGGCAGACGAACGTGGCGATGGTCGGCGACGAAAATCGCATGGCGGGTCTTGAATCAAAATGCGGACTTTATCGGCGCGAACCGGCGTTGACGCGGCCTTTTCGGCTGCGGAGACTGAAGAGCGGCGCACAGCCCAGCCTACCATCCCGAGCGCGAACCGAACATGAGCAAGACCCCGCCGCCGGAAACCCCCGACTTGAAGAAGATCCTGACCTCGCCCACGTACCTTCTGGCCGAGCGGGACATCGCGCTTCTGGCGCGGCCGGAGCTGCGCTCGGTGCGCATGCAGCTTGAGATCCTCAAGCCGGAGCTTGTTTTGAACGAGCACCGGGTGCTGTCGACGATCGTGGTGTTCGGCGGGACGCGCGTGGTCGAGGAGCGGGAGGCGAAGCGGCGGTTGCAGGCGGCGCAGGAGCTTTTGGCGAAGGACCCCCAAAGCCCCGCCCGTCAACGCGGCGTCGCCCGGGCCGAGCGGGTCCTGGCGAAGTCGCACTATTATGACGCGGCACGGAAGTTCGGCAGCATCGTCTCGGAAGCCTGCCAGAACGGCGACCGCGACTACGTGATTACGACGGGCGGCGGCCCGGGCATCATGGAGGGCGCCAATCGCGGGGCCCACGACGTTGGTGCGGAGTCAATCGGCCTCAACATCACTTTGCCCGAGGAGCAGCGGCCGAACGCCTACATCACGCCGGAACTCTGCTTTCAGTTCCACTACTTCGGCATGCGGAAGCTCAATTTCTTGCTCCGCGCGAAGGCGCTAGTCGTGTTTCCCGGCGGCTTCGGCACGCTCGACGAGCTGACCGACGCCTTGACCCTGCGTCAGACCGGCAAGATGCAGCCGATCCCGATCGTGATGTACGGCCGGAAATACTGGGAGCAGGTGATCGACTTTCAGTTCCTGGCCGACGAAGGGGTGATCGCCGACGAGGACCTGGCGCTCCTGGACTACGCCGAGACGCCCGAGGAGGCGTGGGAGAACATTCAGCGGTTCCACGCGGAGCTGCGGGCGAAGGGGAAGCAATAGGTCCAGGCGAAGCGAGACGTCTTTCGCACGACCGGTCACTTTTCCAGCGTGACGTTCCAGTAAGCCTCGCTGACGAACTTCGACCAGCTTCGGATGGCGAAGTGGTCCGGGGCGTACATGGGTTTCCAGGCCGGGCGGACGGGCGCGCGCCGCAGCTTCATGCCGGACTGGGCCGGCGTGCGGTTGGCCTTGCGGCGGTTGCACTCCAGGCAGGCCAGGACGCAGTTCTCCCAGGTGGAGGTGCCGCCCTGCGAGCGCGGCAGGACGTGGTCGATCGTCAGCTCCTCGCTCCCCGGCTGGGAGCTGCAATACTGGCAGGTGAAGTGGTCTCGCTTGAACAGGTTGCGCCGGCTGAAGCTGACGGCCGTGTTGGGGAGGCGGTCGTAGCGGGCCAGAACAATGACTTCGGGAACCCGCAGCCGGAACCGCACGGACTGGATGAAGACTTCGCCGTCGCGGGGGCGAATGCTCGACCAGTCGGACCAGGTGTAGGTCTGGTAGCTGTCGGGATCGACCACGAGGGCCGATCGGTTGCAGAGGAGCACCACGGCGCGGGCGACGGTGGAGACGTTGACCGGCTGCCAATGGCGGTTGAGGACGAGCGTCGGACGCTTAAGCACCTTTGCCAACATGGTCTAGCCCTGGGGCGCCGGGGGCTTTGGCACGGAGTGCCCTGGGTGCCCTGGCCGGCTGTCCCTTTTATTGTAACCAAAAAAGTGCGGTTATCCGAGCGGGGTCGGGGGAGGTTCCCGGGCGGGCGGCGGGAACGAGACACGGAGGGGACGGATTGGGCGGACAAGCACGGATTGGCGCGGGGAGACGCGCTGGCCCGACTTGACGCGGGATCGATTTTATTGCATAAGTAATTTATGGACTTCCGCTGGAACGAGTGGAACGTCGAGCACATCGCCCGGCACGGCGTTTCGCCCGCTGACGCGGAAGCCGTCGTCCGCAGCGCGCGGCGTCCGTTTCCCAGGAAGATCGAAGACGACAAATGGCTCGTTTGGGGCCAGGCGCGTGGCGGCCGGTATCTCCAGGTCGTCTTCGTCCTCGATGAAGACGAGTGCGTGTTTGTCATCCACGCACGACCCCTGACCAACCTCGAAAAGCGGCGATTGCGGCGCCGCAGGAAGCGCTGATGGGAAAGAAATACTGGACGATGACCTCGCGCGAGCTGCGGGAGGAAAGCGGGCAATTCGACGAACCGATGGTCGTCGACCGGTCGCGGCCGCTCACACCCGACGAGCGCAAGCAATGGCGCCGCGTCAAGCGAAAGCGCGGGCGCCCGAAGGTCGGGCAGGGCTTTCAGCGGATCTCCGTGAGCCTGGAGCGGGCGCTTTTGCGGCAGGCGACGGCGCTGGCGCGGAAGCGGCGCATTTCTCGTTCGCGCTTGATTGCCCAGGCGATTGAGCAGGTCCTGGCGGTGCAGCGGGCGTCGGCGTGAGAGGCTGTGGGGGAGTTGCAATGCGAGAGAAAGGGGACGCGACCCGCACGCTGGGGAACCGTTCGGCCGCTGCGGGCGGACCCGGAGGACCGGGTGCCCCACCGACCCTAGCCACGGCCACGGCAAGTATTTAGCGGCCGCCGCGGCCGCCGCCGTCGCGCGAGCGACCGCCGCCATCGCGGCCGCCGTCACGGCTGCCGCCGAAATTCCCGCCGCCGAAGTTCCCGCCGCCAAAGCGGAAGGTCCGGCCGCTGTTGTCGCCCCCGCCCCCGCCGCCGCCCCGTTGGTTGAAGAAATCGATCCGCTGCTGGATCAGGTCGCGCATCTGGTCGGACGTCGGCTGGAACGTGCGCTGACCGGACGTCGACTGGCCGGCCGTCGACTGGCCGGACGTGGTCCGCCCGGTCGTCGTCCCCTGCGTGCCCGCGACGACGTTCGCACGCACGGTGCCGCCGGTCAACGAGGTCAGAGCCTGCTGAACCATGACCGGGCTGGAGTTCTTCAGTTTCACGGTGCGAACGGTCTGATCGGATTCGGGCGTGCCTTGGTCAAGCTGCTCGACGAGCCCCCTGACTTCCTGGAAGAGCGGCTCGGGGGCGGAAACGATGAGCGAATTGCTCTTCGTATCGACGCCGATCGTCATCTTGGGCGGCTCGCTTTTGGCTTCGTTCCTGGAGTCGCGGCCGCGGCCGCCGCGCAGGGCCCGGATAATGTCCTCCGGCGAGGGCTGGCGGTTCTGCTGGCTGCTGGTCGCGTCTGTGGCGATGCGGCTGGCGTAAACGGTGCGCACGATCGAGGCGACCTCCTCGGCGGAGGTGTTGTAGACCGGGATGAACCGCGGCTTGCCCTGGGTTTCCACGTCGATGGGTCCGGCTTCCTGGTCGACGACTTCCAAAAGCTGCTCGACCATGTCGATGTCGGAGACGCTGCCCTGGACAACGAGGGCGTTGAGCCTTGCGTCCGGGACGATGCGCAGCGTGCCGACGGTGACGCCGATGCGGTCGCTGCCGCCGCCGCCCCCGCCAATCATGTTGCCGATCAGCCCGCCGCCGACGTCGCCGAGCATCATGGAGCCGATGTCGCCCATCAGGCTCCCGCCGCCGGACGAGCTGCTGCTGCCGCCCATCATTTCCTGGAGCAGGAGGGCGGCGACTTCCGCGCGCGCGTAGCGCAGGTAAAAGACGGTGTATTCCTTGCCGCTGAGGGCGGTGCGACTGGCCATCTCCTGGAAGAGCCGTTCGAATTCGTCGAGGGCCTTCGTGTCCGACGAGGCGATGACGACTCCGGCCGGCCCGATGGTGACGATGATCTCGGCGGGCGGCTCCTCGGCCGAAGGCTCCGTCGCGGGCTTTTCCTGCGCGACTTTGGCGTCGGTTGACCGGTCCGCGGCCTCATTCTCGGCAGCGGTCGGCGGATCGGACTCATCCGTCGCTGGGAACGAGGTCAAGCGGACCTGCGCGCCGCGATGAAAAGCCGGACGCTGGACCGACGACTCGCGGGGCCTGGCGCCGGCGGCCTTGGGTTTTGCGGCCTTGGTTTCCGTGGCCTTCGTTTCGGCGGCTTTCGTTTCCGGGGCCTTGATTTCCGCGGCGGGCTTCGACGAGGATTCCCCCGCCGGCGATTCCCCCGCCGGCGATTCCCCCGCCGGCGATTCCCCCGCCGGCGATTCCCCCGCCGGCTGCGTCGGGGCGCCCTCCGGCTCGGCCCCAGGCGGCACGGTGCGATCGATCTGGCGGATCCCGTCGCGCGAGGCGCCGCGGGTGACGACGCGAATGCGGTTGGTCCGCACGCTCGGCCAGACGTCCATCGTCGATTGCAAGGCGCTGGTGGCCTGGCGTCCGGTATAGGGCAGCAAGCGGTAGTTGCCGCGGTTGCCGGCGAGGGCCGGGTCGGCCGGCTCTTCCTGTTCGCCCATTTTCTTCAGGAGCTCGCGAATCTGGTCGAGCTGGGCCTTCGTGCCGCGGACCAGCAACTGGCGGAGCGACGGGTCGGCATAGACCTTGGGCGCGTTGGCGGCGGTGTCCTTGTCGGCGGCGCCGAACATGCCGTTGATGGCGACGGCGGCCGTTTGCGGGTCGACGCGACGGAGGGTAAAGACCTCCACGCCGCCGCCGTCCTGCTGCATTTCCGCGATGGTTGCGCGGATCGTGGCGTGCTGCGATGGGCGGGCCAGCGCGACGATCTTCCCCGTCTTGGCTTCCACGCTCAGCCGGACGTCGAGCGAACCGGCCAGCAGGGTCTGCAGGACGGCCAGAACGGAATTGGGGTCGGCGGGCGCAGTCGAGTAGCTGATGAGCTGCGGGGTCTCGATGACCAGGCCGCCGCCGCTCGTCTCCTTGTCGACCTCCTTGATGATCTCCTTCAGCCGTTCGATCTTGTCGGGCCGCCCGACCACCAGCAGCCGCGACGAAAACGGCTCGGGCGCGATGCGGAGCGACCCGTCGGGAAGGGCCATCTGCCCTTCGGGAATTCCCATCAGGGGGCGGACCATCAACATGACCTCGTCCTGGGTCACGAATTGAAGCGTGATGGTGACGACCTTTTCGTGAAACGTGCCCTCGGGGTCCTCGACAGAGCGGATGATGTCGCGCATCAGCCGCAGCTTGATGACGGTCTCGCGGACGATCATCTGCCGGGTCTGCGGCAGGAGGGTGATCTTGCCCTGCGGGCCCTTGAGCGGATCGATCTCCTTCTGGGCTTCCTCGGGCGTCATTTTCTTGAGCGAGAACATGCACCGCACCAGCTCGTACTTGGCGCGCGAGTCCAGCTCGTCGGGCGTGATCAGATCGACGAACTGGTCCGGAATGTCGTTTTCCAGGTCGAACAGGAAGAGCTGCCGCTCGCGGCGGACGAGCGTGAAACCGCGAATGAGGAGGTTCTGGTTGAGGATGTCGATCGCTTCTTCGGGGGTGTAAGCCTTGCGGTCCTTGTAGTTGAACGTGCCCTTAGGAGGATCAACCGGCTCCAGCGACAGGTCGGCCTCCTGGGCGAACCATTCCAGCACGTCCTTCCAGGGCTGGTAGGCGAAATTGAACTTGAGCAGCGGCTTTTCGCCGGGCTTGGTCGTGGTTTCGGGCCGCTGTGTGGCGGCGACCTTCGACGGGTCGTCGTTGGGGGCCGACTTCTCGCCGGAGGCCGACGGCTTGGTCGTCGAGGCGACGGGTTTTTCGCTCGTCGCGGGAGGCCCGTCGTCGACGGCTGGCTTGGATGCCGCCTTGCCATTGTCCGCGACCTTCGAGTCCGCCGGCTTCTCATCGGTGGAGGCGGTTTGGGAGTCCTCAGCGGGCGCCAGGCCGGCGAGCTGCTCCCAGGCGAGCCGCTGCTCGCGCGTCAGCAGGGCGGAAAGCTCGCGCTCGTAGCGCGCCTTGGCGAGTTTGCGCTCTTGCTCGGTGCCTTTGCCCAGCTCGTTATCACGGGCTTCCAAGAGCGCATCGACATCAGCGCGCTGCTTGAGCGTCAGTTTCAACTTTTCGGAGACCTTCCGTTCCTTGAGCGAAGCCATGCCGGCCCGTTCCAGGCGGAATTGCTCGAGCCGCGCCCGCTGCGCCCCGGACAACAGGAAAAGGCCCTGCCGCTCGGACTCGGCCACGAACGGCGCGAGCTTGGCCTTTTGTTCCGAAGGCGGAAGGTCCTTCACCTCCAGCGCCAATTCCGTCGCCGCGTCCAAACGGCGGTCGGCCAACTCCTGGAGCTTGGTTTTCACCTCGTCGGAGAGCTTCAGCTCCGCCGCCACGTCCTCTTCCAGGGCCAAGGCCACGACGCCCACAAAGGCCGGGTCGGCGGCCTGGGCCGGGACTGCCGTGAGAAACGCGACGGCCAGGGCCGCCACGGCCACGACGCAAAGACGCCTCAAGCCACGGCGATGGACGGAAAGGCGGGGTGCACGGAAGGTAATCACGGGTGGTTCCTCCACGCATAGGCGCAGATTGGCCTAGATTGATGACTCTCCCCACCGTCTCCATAGTAATTGCTTCGGCAGCCCTAAGCCAGGGCGTTCCCTTATCTTAGGGACTGCCCAGCCCCGTTGCCAGCAACCGGAGGCGCAAAACGCCTTGCAGACCTCTTCCTGCCCCCTTCCGAAGGGGGCGGGGGGCGTTGGCGGCACCACATAAGTCCCGCTCGCCTTCGGCTATTTCGCGAGGAGCCGCTTCGATTCGCCCAGCAGGAATGGGGCGTCCATGAACGGCTCGAAGCTGATGTCCTGCCAGCGGATCAGCCCGTCGCCGTCGATCAGGAACGTGCCGTGCAGCGGCGTCCCCTCGAAATCGTCGAAGGCCCGGTACTGCTTAAACACCGCAAACTCGGGGTCGGCCACGATGGGAAACGGCACGACGCCCGGATTTTCCCCCTCCCGAAACACGTCGGCCGACTTTTGCAGGTCGGACATGGGATCCGTGCTGACGGCCACTACGTCGATGCCGGCCTGGCGGAACTGCTCCGTCAGCGGGCCGAATTTCTTGAGCTGCTCCATGCAGTGCAGGCAGCCGTGGCCGAGATAGAAGATCAGCACCACCGGCTTGCCGCGGTGGATCCTGAGGGATTCCGTGCAGCCGTCGATGCCCGACAGCGAGAATTCTGGTGCGGCGACGGGCTGCCAACGGAACGGTCCCAGCGAATCCAGCGGCGGCCGGACGCCGACGTCCTTTGGCACCTCGCGGGCGAGCCGCCAGTCGTCGGGCAGGCCCAGCTCCTTGGCCAGCGGCACGAGCCGCGCGAAGGCGGGCACGTCGATGTCGCACAGGCCGGCTTGCGTTCGCAATTGCGAGAAGGACTCTTTGGCCTGGTCGATCTTTCCGCAGCGGTAGAGGACGTAGGCGTAGTTGGCCAGCGGCTGCATCTGATGGGGGGCGCCGTCTTTGGCCTGCCGGGCCGTCTGCTCGGCGTTGTCGAGCTTGCCGGCGGCGAGGTAATCGAGCGACAGATGTTCCTTGAGCACGTCGCCGGCCTGTTCCAAGAGCGCGAGGCCCTCGTCGTGCTTGCCTTCGGCCATGGCCAGCCGGCCGCGGAGCTCGCGGAGCGCGGTCTCGACGGGGCGCTTCTTGCCGTCGTGTTTGCGCTTGGCCTCGTCGCGGGCCTTTTGCACGTCGGCGTCGGGTTTCTTTTCGTCCTTGGCTTTTTTCTCGGCCTCGGCGCCGGCCGCCTCTTGCTCGTCGGCGATTTTCTTGAGCCGGGCCTCCAGGTCCGCGATCTTCGCCTTGCCGTTTTCCAGGTCGCCCTTGGCAAGGTAGGCCCGGCCGACGAGCCGCAACAGCCGGACATCCTCGTCGGCTTCGTTGGTCGTCTCGAGGTACGTCGTTTTCGCCAGGGAGATGGTCTCGTCCCACAGCTCGAAGCGGTGCAAAACGTCCATCAACCGAGTGCGGCCGAAATAGGCGCTGCTGCCGCGGTTGGAAAGCTGGTTGTGTTTGGGGTGCCGCGGGATGTCCATCATGTTCTTTGACAGCTCCACGGCGTCGTGGACGCGGCCGACGTGCGCCAGGCTGCGGGTGAGCCACTCGTTGTTGTGGGCGTAGTTGTGGATCTGATAGGGCATCACGCGGTCGCGCATCATGAAGGCGTGATCGACCCGGGCCGACGCCTCCTGCTGCCAGGCCGAATCGTGGTAGCGCTGCACGCGCCAATAGATGTGGCCGGACATGTGCCACATGTGGGCGATTCCCGGCGCCGACTGGCCGCACAGCGCCGCCGAGGGGAGCGCGTTTTCCGCTTTCTCGTAGTCCCAGAGGTGGATGCGGTAGTGATGGACGGGGTGCACGGGGTTGGCGCGGAGCACCTCCTCGATCAGCGCGTTGACGGCCTTGTGGCTGGTGAAGGGGAGCCCTGCGCGGTCGCCGCCCCAGACGGCCCACGCGAGAAAGGCCTTCGATTCCAGCTCGTCGGGAAACTCGTCGCCGATGCGCTCCAGGCTGCGGATCAGCTCGCGCCAGCGGTTCTTGTTTTCGCCGCCGCCGGTCAGGTAGGCGTTAAAGGCGTCGATCCAAAGCTGCTCGCGGCGGCTGGCCTTGCCCTTGAGCTCGACGGCCTTGGCGATGAACGGCTTGTTGCGGCCGCCATTGTCGAAGTTCGCCAGCGCCATCCCCAAATAGGCCATGGCGCATTCGGGGTCGAGCGCCGCGGCCTGCCGGAAGGAGCGTTCCGCCTCGAAATACCAGAAGCCGTGAATCTGGCCGATCCCCTGGTCGAAGAGCTTTTGCACCTCGGGCGACTTGGTCGTGACTTCGAGGTGGACGTTGCCCGTCCCCTCCATCAGGTAGGCCTTTTGCCGCGGCCCGGTGTTGAACGCCTCGCCGTGATAGGAATGTCCGGCGGCGGGGTCCTTTTCGCGGGGGTCGACGGAAGGGGCGACTTCGGGCGGCGTGCTCGCCGCGCCGGCCGCTTCGCCTTCCAAGCCGACGGCCCTTCCGCCACAAACCGACGCCAGCCAGGTCAGGAAAAGGAAACAGGCCGGGCGGAAGACCCTCATTGCGGCTCCTTCGGCTCGTGGTCGGCACCGCGCTTCGAATCAAGGCGGGAGGACAAGGCGGGACGGCGCCCCCAGCGAGGCAAAAATCGTGAGGCAAATCGTGGGCGGCGAACTCTCGTTCGGCGGGGGTGCGCCAACCCCTGCACGGTATACTGACGGGCGAAAACCGTCAAGCAATTGGCTGGAGGAGCGCCTCGGCGAGCGGAGGGACGCTGGGGGCACGAGTACGTGACCCCAGCCACGACACCCCGCCTCCCGCAATCGCGCCCGCGGCGGTAGAATTCCCGCATGCAGGAGTTTGCGCACAACCCGCACTTTCAACGGCTCGTCGACGGCGCCACGGACGTCGATCTCGTCGAACTGATGCTGGAAATGGCGCACGACGCCTACGGCGAGTTGGACCTGGCGACCTGCCGCAGCGAAGTCGAGCGTCTGGCGGAGCGGGCGCGGCGGCGCGTGGGGCGGTTGCTTCCCGGCGCCGCCGGCGTGCGCGACGGGCTGGCGAAGGTGGCCGTCCTGCTCTGCCAGGACGAGGGCTTCCGCGGCAACCGCGAGGACTACGACGACCCGCGCAACAGCTACTTGAACGAAGTCCTCCAGCGGCGGCTGGGCATCCCGATTGCGCTGGGGGTGCTGTTTATCGCCGTCGCGCGGCGCGCCAACCTGCCGGTCTACGGCGTGCCCACGCCCGGCCATTTCGTGGTCGGCTGCCAGGCGGGCAGCGAGGCCGTGTATCTCGATCCGTTTTCGGGCAGCGAGATTCTGTCGCGCGAAGACTGCCGGCGGCGCGTGGAAGCAATGACGGGCATGCGCGACTGGCCGGAAGATCTGTTCCGCCCGGCCTCGGTCGCGGAAATCGCCGTCCGCTTCCTGCGGAACCTGAAGGCCGCTTACGCCCGGCGCGAGCAATGGGCCCAGGCGCTGCCGGTGCAGGCGCGGCTGGCGGCGCTGCTGCCGGAGTGCAGCGACGAGCAGCGGGATCTGGGCCTGGTCTTGTTGCGAAATGGCCAGGCTTGGCCGGCGCTTTCGCTTCTGGAGCGGTACGTGGAGAAGCGGCCCGATGAGGCGGCCGTGATGCGGCCGTTTTTGCGCACTGCCCGGCGGCTGGGGGCGGAGATGAACTAGAGTAGCCGTCTCGCTCCGCGAGACGAAGCCCAAACCGAGCGCCAACGTGAATCGCAAGCGGGTTTCGTCGGGACGCCCCGCCTCGTGCCGGGAGTGAGGGCTACTTCGACGACTTGCCCTTCGACCAGAAGCCGAGGATCTTGCCGATCGACGACTTCGTGGGGTCGGCCTGCTTGGCGGCGTCTTCCTGTTCCTGCTCGCCGCCGAGCGTTTCGGCCAGACCGACGATCGCCTGCGTGACGGCGGCCTTCGGCGACTGGTCGACGAGCGGCACGCCGTTGTTGCGGACCTCGACCATCGTGCGGTAGTCGTTGGGAAGCTGCCAGTAAATCTCACGGCCGATCGTGTCCTGCGCCTTCTTGAGGCTGATCTGCGTGTCGCCCAGGCCCGTGCGGTTGAGGACGATCCTGATCTTCTCGCCCACGCCCTCCATCGGGCCGAGCGTGGCCAGCAGGCGGACCACGTTCCGCAGGCAGGGCAGGTCCATCTGCGTGACCAGCAGGATCGAAGTGGCCATCGACATGGCCACCATGTCGTTCTGCGTGTAGCCCTTCGACAGGTCGATGACCAGGTGGCTGAACGTGGCCTTCAAGAGGCCGATCACCCGCTGCAGGTCTTCGGGCGTGATCAGCGAGACGTCCTGCATGCTCACGGGCCGGGGCAGCAGGTAGACGCCCGAAGCGTGCTTGGTCAGCGAGCGCTTGAGGAGCGTGAAGTCCAGCCGCGTGACGTTCTGCGCGACGTCGACGATGGTGTAGTCGGGAATGGTGTCGAGGAAGACGTCGGCGTCGCCGAGGCAAAGGTCGAGATCGACCAGGCCCACCGTGCGGTCGGGGTTCTTGGCCAGGGCGCAGGCCAGGTTCACGGCGATGCTGGTGCTGCCGACGCCGCCGGTGGCCCCGGCGACGCAGATCGTGGCCGTGCCGCGCGAGCGGGTCTTTCCCTTGCCGGCCCGCCGCTCCTCCATCCGCGACAGCGCGTCGGCGATGTCGTTAGTTTTCAGCGGCTGTGTCAGGAATTCCTTGGCCCCGGCGCGCATCGCCCGCAAGATCAGGTTTCCGTCGGTCGAACCGCTGACGACGAAGATGCTGCACTCCGGGCAGACTTCATTGATGCGGGCGACGAGCTCGAGGGCCTTTTCGGGCTTCGCGTCGAGCGCGATGATGGCGATGTCGGGATGCGTCTGCTGGACGACGTCCTGGAAGAACTCGTAGCGCGAACAATCGGCGTCGAGCCAGATCGTATCGATGCCCAAAAGCATCGATTTGAGCGACTCGCGCGACGAGTCCTTGGGATCGACGATGGCGACACGGAGGACGTGCGTCATGACGCGCAGCCAGACCCTGGTATGAGTGAGCGGAAGTGGCACACTAGGCGCACGTCCACCCCGCCAGAGGCGCGCCGATGCGCCTCTTTATTTTCTTACGTCATAACCAGTTTCGCCGAGGAAGCCGGGCTGGGCTGAAGGGGAGTTGTTCCGGCCCGAAGGGGGGGTTTTGGATCGGTTCTGAGGGTTGCTCGCACGGTAGGGACTGGACGACCCCTGCGCGGCTGCGGAGGGCGCGAGGCGCTGGACGCTGCTGCGGCCGGCATCGGGCCGGCGGGTGGTCGAGGGCGTGGACGGCGCCCCGGACGCTCCGCCCTTGGGCGGCGGCACTTCCTCGACGCCTTGCACGCCCTCGTCGTAGCCGTGCGGGCCCAGCATGACCGGATGGGCGCCGCTATCGGCGGGGCAGCAGGCGGGTTTTTCCACATAGCCCTTCCAGTAGGCCTCGATGTCCGTGGGCGAGGCCGTCTGCAGCCCCGGTCCAACGGCCGGCACTTCGTCGCAGTCCATCGGCTCGACCAGGTGGGGCGTGACCAGGATCACCAGCTCGATCTCGTTTTCGACGTGGTTGACGCGCCGGAAGCCGGCCCCCACGTAGGGAATGTCCATCAGCCAGGGCAAACCGCGGGTTTCCGACTCCTCGCGCATCTGCACCAGCCCGGCGATCGCCAGCGTCTGGCCGGCTTGCAGCTCCACGCCCGTTTCGCACTCCCGCGTGCGCAGACCGGGGATGGTGAGGTTGTTGATGACGACGCTGCGGGTGGGGTCGATCTCGCTAACGCGCGGGCGCACTTCCAGGCGGATGGCGCCGTTGGCCAGCACGATGGGGATGAAATCGACCTGGGTGCCGAACTTTTTGTACTCCACCGACACGGTGCCCAGGCTCTGCGGGACGAGGATGGGGAATTCGCCCCCGACGTTGAAGAAGGCGGCCCGGCCGCTGACAGCCACCATGTTCGGCTCCGCCAGCACTTTGGCGAGGTTGTTCTGCCGCAGGGCTTCGAGGACTCCGAAGAAGGCGTTGCCGTTATTCAACCGGGCGAACGAGAACGTTTCGCTGGTCGACGTGGTGACCGCGGCATCGGAGAACGCGGTGATTAAGCCGCTCACGGACGAGACGGCGAAGTCGTCGCCCACGAACTGCGCGAAGTCAAAGCCCAGGGTGCGGAGCTTGGTGCGCGAGACTTCCATCACGCGGACGTTGAGGAGGACCTGCCGCACGCCGCCCACGCTGATGGCGTTGATGACTTCGGGAAAGTAGTCCTGGGCGGTGGCCACGATGCGGCTGACCTGACTGGGGTCGTCCACCGTGCCCGCCAGGACCACCTTCGTGGCCAGCGGGATCGCCTTGATTTTGGCGCCAATGCCCTGGGCGCGCAGCTTGGCCAGCAGCTCGCGCACGTCGCCCATGACGAGCAGTTCAATGGTGTGAAAGTCCTCGTCCTCGTCCTTGAGCGTGATGGTGGTGAAGCCGGACTTTTTGGCGACGACCTGGAGCTTGTTGGCCGCCAGGGGCTTGACGTCGACGACCTCGGGGTTGTCGACGATGGCTTCCTTGATTTTCTTTTCCAGCGTCAGGATGCGGCTGGAGGGAAAGGTCATCTCCAGGCGGTTCGCGTCGCCGCTGATCCGCTTGATGATCGACTCCGTCTCCTGCGACCGGGCGGCGCTCGTAAACACGGCCAGACAGGCCAGCCCCGCCGACGCCCACAACCTCAGCCTTCGCGTAAACATGTTACGGACATCCTTGTCGAGTGGACTTTTCCGGGACGCCCGCCTGGCGGCGGGACGCCCCACCCTCCCTGGTTCCACCTCACGTGCGACGTGTTTTGCGTACCTGCCGGCCGGCGGGACTCCTTCCCGCCGGCCCGGCGCTAGGTTCCGTATTTTCTCCATTCGACCGCCGCCGCCGCTAGCAATAGCGCGGCGTGTGCGGCCGGTTTTGGAGGAAGCGCCCCTATCTCTTATCGACTCGTTACTGCACCTCTTGAGCGTCAGATTCTGCGGAATCGGCAGGATTGACCGGTTCACCCTTGGCGTTGAAGACGCATTCCTCGACGTCCAGGCCGCGGAAGATCTTCATGGTGAACTGGTCTTGCGGCTTGGGCTGCGGCGCCTTGGCGCTCATGGAGTTCTTGAACTTGTCGAAGAGCTCGCTGAGATCGGGACCCTGTGCCGGCGTCGCTGCCACGGCAGGCGCCTCGCGGCTCTTGAACATCTCCTTCAGGCTCCGGACCGTGACGCCCCCTTCCGGCGACGAGCGCATTCCTTTCTCGCCCGGTGCGCGCAGCGACAGCGTGATCCGCCCGAGCTGCCGCGCGAAATCGACTTCTTCGACCTGGTCGGGCAAAAGCTCCAGCGAGACGGTGCGGGCCGCGATGCTGCCTTCGCCTTCCTCCGAGGTGAAGGTGCTGTTGACGGCAAAGACCTTGATGTTCTCCAGGAAGGTGATGGTCGTGGTTTCCGGGATGACGCCCCCCTTTTGCAGGTGGACAAGCACGTCGACGCGGTCGCCGGGGTTCAGCAGGTTTCCGGCCGTGGCGGCGGCATCGACGGCGACGGCGAACGCCCTGTATCCGGGCGTGATCAGGCCGGAGGCCCGGTTGTTCTCGCCCTTCGCCAAGAGCTTGCCGTCGCGGAGCACGTCGGAAGCCTGGAGCTTTTGGCGGACGCGGCGGCCCTCGATGTCCTCCAGTTTGCGGAGGGCGTCGGGCGGAATCTTGCTCTTGGGCCATTGCTCCAGCTTCACCGAGTCTTTGGTGACGATGTCGTTGATCTGAATGTCCTTGACGACGACGTAAATGGCCTCCGTGTCCTGGTCGGGCGAGGCCGCCGGGCTGCCCTTGGACATCATCTGGTTGATGCCCAGCGAGGCCACGAGGCCGCAGCCCAGGGCCAGGGAAAGCAGGATCAAGGATTTGGGACGCATGGGTTTCTCCAGGGCGTGGGGAGCGCCGCAGGGTCCGCCGGGAAGGCAAAGCCGACCTGCGCGCGCCATAGCGGCCGGCCGGCACGTCGCCGTGCCGCCGGCCGAAAGCGTTTTCGCCGCAGGGTCCGGCCTGGCCGCCCAGGCTACTGGACCGTTTCGCGACGCATCACCGTTGACGCCACCAAGGTGCTCCCGCCAAGAAACATTGGCGCAGGCAGCCAGGTGACTTGACTAAAAGGCACGCTGACGGCAACGGTAACGGAACCGCCCGCGGGCGCTGTACTCGGTTCGGTCGGCGTAACCGTAACGGTCGCGCCGGAGATGCTCGCGCTGGCGAGGTAGTTGTTGACGGTGCTCGTGACGCTCGCGTTGGTGGCGCCGTCGAGGATCCCGGCCCGCGCCCCTTCGCGGGACGCGTTGGTGATGACCTGCTGGACCATCACCATCCGGCCGAACTCGATCATGCCGAAGACGAGCAGGATCAGGACGGGCGCGACGGCGGCAAACTCGACGACGGCCGCCGCCCGGCGGAATTTTCCGCAGGACCGGTGCGTTCGGCAGAGCTTGCCAGCCGAGGGTGCGTGTCGTTCATTGTGAAAGCTCATGGCGGCGCCTCCCGGTTTCAGACCAGCATTCCTGCAAAGGCGAAGTACGCGATCGTTCCGATGGCGATCGGAATCCCATACGGCAAGAGCAGCATCGCGCTTTTGCGCTCGGCGGCCATTGCCGACAGTTGCGACGGATTGCGGACGGTCAGGACCTCCGTGACGATCATCACAAGATTGTTCTTGTGGCGGGCCCAGCTCCGGCGGTAGAGGACCATCGCCAGGGCGATGACGCCGCCGATCACCGCCGACCAGCAGAAGGCGTACAACGTGGTCGTCGACCACATCCAGGCGCCCACGCCGGCCAGCAGCTTGACGTCGCCCGCCCCCATCCCGCCGATGGCGTACAGCGGCAGCAGCATGGCCAGTCCCGCCGCCGTGCCCAACAGGCTGTAGCCCACCCCCGACCAGCCGTCGGCCAGCCCGCTGTATCCCCAGCCGGCGACGATCATGGGGAAGGTCAGCCAGTTGGGCACTTTCAGCTTCCAGCCGTCGATGACGGCCGCGACCACCAGCACGACGCTTACGAACCACACGTGCCAGTGCTCGACGAATCCCTGCCAGAAAGCTGCCATGTCGACCCTCGTTGTTTCCTGCGCTTCCGCTGCACCCCGCTGCGATCCCGTCGATCCATGCAGCGCGGGGAGAAACGGGAACGGCCCGCGCCGCGAACAATCGCGGCGGCCGGCGCTGCCCGATCGGCGGCGGCCCGAAGCGGGCCGCGGCCCCCAGGCACGCGTTCCCGATTCTCCCCGAGCTGGCCCTACGCCCGCCCCAGGAAAAGATAGCCCATCCACGCGGAGACGACGGTCAAGAACGTCCCCAACAGGGCGATCGCCCCCAGCAACGCTTCATCCGTCCCAAACAGGTACATGGGGCGTCCCCTGGTCCGGTGCGAAAAGTGACGAATGCCCAACAACAAGCGCGCCACCCCAAGCGCGCCACCCCTCGGGGCCGACAGGGCCCCGAGGGGTGCGCGTACCCTCGATCAAACCCAACAACGTTAGCTGCCCGTGCCGGAGAGCGACTGGCTCACGCGGTTGAAGGTCGCGCTGGCGTTGGTGCCGATGCTGCTGATCGCCGTCAAGCAGACGATGATGATCAGGGCCAGCATGACGGCGTACTCGACCGCGGTCGGGCCGTCTTCGGAAATCAGGAACTGCTTCACGTTGCGAATCAAGTTCTTCATTGCGTTCTCCACTTTTGAAAATCAAAATCAGCTTTGCCGGCAGTCACCACGGCCAGCCGGCAGGAACAGGAAAACCACTCCACCCTTCGATGCCTTGCGGCGCCTGCTTCGTCTCAGAACCCGCCGGCTGCGGCGGGCAACGCGAAAGGACCGTCAGAAGGGTGCTCTTTGGAAAACTCCGGAACGTGCCACCGTCTGCACTGCAGTCAGTTGCGCCTCCCGGCTTCCCTCCGAGGAATTGCTGCGGAGACCCCTGCGCTGCAACCGCAAGCTACGTCTCCGTAGGGAACCCTATGTCAAAGGGGCTCCTTGTCAAAAAAAACTGCCCGGCGACGGCCGCGCCCACGGACCGGCCCTGCGGATTTGCAAGGCGGCGGGTGCAATCGCAGCGACGAACGGCAATCTGCGTTCGCGCAGCGCGACAGATGTTGCCGAAAGGCGGCGCGACGGACTCAAAAAGCGATCACACGCGGCAGACGGCCGCCCCGCCCAGCCGGCGAATCAACCGCCGCAGTTCCAGCACGCTCAGCGTGGCGAGCACCTGCGGCGTGGGCATGGCCAGCGCGGCGACCAGCTCGTCGATCGAGGTGGGCTGCGTCCCGATGGCCGCCAGCACGCGCTGCTCCTGGTCGTTGAGGAGGATCTCGCCGGGATGGCGGACTTCGCGCCCGGCGATCGTGCTGGCCGGCTCGGCCAGGGGACCCAGTTCCTCGAGGACGTCGTCGGCCGACTCGACCAGCCGGGCGCCGTCACGGATCAGGCGGTGGCAGCCCTGGGAGGCGTGGCCATCGACCGGGCCGGGCACGGCGAAGACTTCGCGTCCCTGCTCGAGAGCGTGGCGGGCCGTGCTGAGGGCCCCGCTGTGTGCAGGCGCCTCAATGACGAGCACCCCCAACGAGAGGCCGCTGATGATCCTGTTCCGCTGGGGGAAAATCCCGCCGATGGGCACGGCCCGCGGCAGCGATTCGCTGACGACGGCCCCCTGGGCGATAATCGCCTCGGCCAGGTCGTTGTGTTCCGGCGGGTAGACGTTGAGCACGCCGCTTCCCAAGACGGCGATCGTCCGGCCGCCCGCCGCCAGGGCCGCCTTGTGCGCGGCCCCGTCGATTCCCCGCGCCAGCCCGCTGACAATCGTGAAGCCGCTCCGGGCCAGGCTGCCGGCGAGTTTTTCGGCCTGCCGCAAGCCATAGGCGGTCGCGTGGCGCGTGCCGACGACCGCGAGGGCCAGGGCGTCGCGAGGATCGAGCCGCCCGCGCACGAACAGCACGGCCGGCGGAGTATGAGTCGTTTTCAGCGCGGCGGGATACTCCTCGTCGTCTTCCAGCAAGATGCGCACGCCGTGGTCGCGGCAATCGGCCAGAATGGCGTCTACGCCCGAGTGATTCCTGGCTTCCGCCACGGCGGCGGCGGTTTTCTTGCCAATGCCGGGGACTTTTTGCAGCTCGCCGGCGGGCGCGGCCAGGGCTGCTTCCGCCGAGCCGAACGCGTCCAATAGCGACCGGCGCAGCCGCGGGCCGACGCCGTCGGCCTGCGCGAGCGTCAATTCCGCCACGACGCGCCGCAGGCGGTCGGCGTCGATGGTCGCATCGGCCAGATTCGTCATAGGCACTCCCACACCAACCCGACGCGCAAGCGACGGCGCGTCGAACGTGCCCCGGCGGCGCGTTGCTGCGCGACGAACGGCGCAGGCGGCCGGCGCAGCATCTTGGCCGTGGCGACGCCGCAAAGCAAGGCGCAAGCGGCAGGAAGCGGCTTCTTGACCCTCTTCCGCCAGCCCCCTATAGTAGCGCGATCGTCCCGGCCCGCGCCAAAGGGGTCACAAAAACGCATCTCTGGGCCGGCCGGCGCCAGATTTCCTCGCGAGATTTCCTCGCCGGGACCCTCCCCGCCGCCTGCGATTGTACTCCGCCGGCGCCGGGTTGCGATGCGTCGCGCGCCGCTTGTCCGCAGCACCCTCCGGTCCGTCCCGCCGCCATCACGGACGACGGTCTTTTGCATGCCGCTGGTCATCGACATCCGCAGCGCCGACGACGCCCGCGACGTCATCCACCGGGCCGTTCAGGCGCTGGCCGAGGGCGGCATCGTCGCCTTCCCCACGGAGACGGTCTACGGCCTGGCCGCCAGCGCGCTGTGCGAAAAGGCCGTCGGGCGGCTGGCAAAACTCAAGGACCGCGGCCAGGGGCATCCCTTTGCGCTGGCCATCAAAAGCGTGGAGGACGCTCGCGACTTCGTGCCGCGGCTGTCGCCCTTGGCGCACCGGCTGGCGCGGCGCTGCTGGCCCGGGCCCGTCACGCTGGTCTTCGACGCCGACGACCGCCAGGGGCTGCTGCAGCGGCTGCCGCCGTCCGTCCGCAAGGCCGTCGCGCCCAACGGCACGATCGGCTTCCGCGTGCCCGCCCATTCCGTGATTCAGGAGGTCCTCCGGCTGATGGTCGGCCCGCTGGCCCTGACGAGCGCGAATCGTCAAGGCCAGCCCGAAGCCACGACCGCCCAGCAGGTCATCGACACGTTCGGCAACGACGTGCAGCTTGTGGTCGACGACGGGCCTTGCCGCTACGGCCAGCCCTCCTCGGTCGTGCGCGTCCACGACGAGAAGTTCGACCTTCTCCGCGCCGGCGTCTGCTCGCAGCAGACCCTGCAGCGGCTGGCCAGCGTCGTCGTCGTGTTCGTCTGCACGGGCAACACCTGCCGCAGCCCGATGGCCGAGATGCTCTTCAAGGAGATGCTCGCCAAACGGCTGGGCTGCACGATGGACCAGCTTCAGGACAAGGGGGTGCTGGTGATGTCGGCGGGGCTGGCGGCGCTGCCGGGCGGACGCCCGAGCCCCGAGGCCGTCGACGTTTTGGCGCAGGAGAAGCTCGACCTTTCCGGGCACGAGAGTCAACCACTGACGGAGCAGCTCGTGCAGCACGCGGACTACCTGATTACGATGACGGCCGGGCACCGGCAGTCGATCCTGGCCGAATGGCCGGAGGCGGCGCCGCGGACGTTCCTTTTGTCGCCGGACGGGCGGGACGTGGCCGACCCGCTGGGCGGGCCGGTGGAGCTTTATCGGCGGTGTGCGGAGCAGATTCGGGAGTCGCTGAGGAGTTGGGTGGATAGAATCGAAGTGTAGGATGGCCCTTCCGGGCCGTCTTCGCGGCGACCCGAAGGGCTGATTTTGCCGCGACGGCCCCAGGGGGCCGTCTTTGCCGCGACGGCCGTTTTCCGGCCGTCCCATAGGAGGAAGCCCATGCGGATTGCCATCGGCGCCGACCACCGGGGATTCGCTCTCAAGGCCGCGCTGTGCGATCTGCTGCGGAAAACGCGGCACGAGGTGGAAGACGTCGGCACGCACAGCACCGAGAGCTGCGACTATCCGGATTACGCGGCGGCCGTGGCGCGGCGCGTGTCGTCGGGGCAGGCCGAGCGCGGGATTCTCGTCTGCGGCAGCGCGCTGGGAATGGCGATCGCGGCCAACAAAATCGCGGGCATCCGCGCGGCGCCCTGCCACGACGAGACGACGACTCGCTTGAGCCGGCAGCACAACGACGCCAACGTGCTCTGCCTTTCGGCCGACAGCACCTTTCCCGACGAAGCGGCGCGGCTGGCGCTCTTGTGGCTGGAAACGGCGTTCGACGGGGGCCGGCACGCGCGGCGGGTGGAAAAGATCCGGCAGCTTGAGTGCTCGCCAGGCGAGTCAAAGTAGCCGTCTCGCTCCGCGAGACGAGGCCTGGGCGCAGGAGAAACGCCGTTTCATTGTGTGCAACATTTCGCCGGGCAAATAGCCTACACGCAAGGGCACATCATGCGGGAGCGTGATGGCTACGTCAATGCTAGGTCGCCGCCGGCTCCGATTCTTCCCACGGCGTGAAGACCCAGTTCCGGCTCTGGCTGAAGAACTCGATCGGGTTCTCGTACACGATTCGCCGGATCGTCGATTCCTTGTGGCCGCGCTTCCGCATGGCCATGATGAAATCGGGCACGGCCGTGGGCTTGCTCGGTCCCCAGTCGCCGGCGGAGTTCACCATCAGGCGTTCCGGGCCGTACATTTCGATGATGTCCACGGCCCGCTCGGGCGTGCACTTCGTGACGGGGTAGAGCGTCATGCCGGCCCAGAAGCCGCGCTCCAGGACTGCCCGCACGGTGTGCTCCTCGACGTGATCGACGAGGACCTTGTGGTGGTCGATCCGCCGGTCGTCGCAGAGCATGTCCAGGATCATCCGCGTGCCCTTGTACTTGTCCTCCAAGTGCGGCGTGTGAATCAGGATCAGCTCGTCGGTCTTGGCAGCCAGGTCCAGGTGCTCCAGGAAGACGATCGATTCGTTGCGGGTGTTCTTGTTGAGCCCGATCTCGCCGATCCCCAGCACGCCCGGCTTGCCCAGGAACTCCGGGATCATGGCGATGACTTCACGCGAGAGGCTGACGTTCTCGGCCTCCTTGGCGTTGATGCAGAGCCAGGCGAAGTGCTGGATGCCCGACCAGCCGGCGCGTTTGGGCTCGAACTCGGTGAGGTGGCGGAAGTAGTCGCGGAAGCCGTCGACGCTGCCGCGGTCGAAGCCGGCCCAGAAGGCCGGCTCGCTGACGGCGACGCAGCCCATGCGGGCCAGCGTCTCGTAGTCGTCCGTGACGCGGGAGATCATGTGGATGTGGGGGTCGATGTATGAACTCATGTGAGCCAAGTCCTCAAGTCTCAACTGCCTTTGCCTCGCCGCTCGTTACGACGAAGATTCCCCCGACCACAACGCTTCCTGCGCGAGTCAAATGTCCCCCGTTTCGGTGTATTCCTAGGACGCGCCAGACTGCGACGGTGGATAAATCCGAGCACCGTCGATGCTGATCCCTCCGAGTGTAGCCTCACCCAGATTCGTCATCCCCCGAAATGGCGTTGCGTTCTGCACTGCGTACGGACTGGCAGGAACCGTCGGGCGCGTCTTTTCCAGGACTGCCTCGGCGAGGGAGTCATTCAATCCGACGACCCTGACCTCCAATGGGTCAATCCATAGACCCGGGGTCTTCTTCAAGACGCGATGAACGCGGCGGTAAGCCGCCGCGGGCCCCTCCGCGTCGACGATGGGGGAGGCCAGGTACAGGAACCACTTCCCCTCGTCGGTCGGCTTCGCCCAGAACGCGACGCGGACCTCAAACCCCTCCGCATTGAGGGCTGCGATGAGTTGCTTGCCGCTCTCGGTCTGTTCAGTCACCACTGTGTCTTGATCCATGGGAGCACCCCGTGTGCATCGTCCGCGATGGCCGCGTGAAACGCCTCGGCCTCCGCCTTGTCGACTCGGTGATAACGCTTCGCCTCGGTCCAGTCCCGAGTCAGGGCCCAGTTGGCCAGCAATTCCGGGTCCGCGTCCGTGGCGGTCTTCCGTGGACCGTCCAGTTTGCCATTTCAACAAGCTTCTCGACCGCGTGTGTGTAGCAGTTCTTCGAGAAATCCTTATCCGGGAATGCGTCCGTCGCCATGAACATCTTAATAATACACGCTTTGAGGGCGAGTTCCACGGCATACCCACCGAGATAATACGCTCCATCCCATTTACTGAGGTCGAGCAACGCCTTCGCCTCGACCAGTCGCACCTCGGCCAACTCCTGAAACTCGGCCTTGGTCACGATCAGCTTGCTCAACTGACGAGCCTCCGAACGTGGCTACGGCACGATCATGCCCAAACGCCGAATTTCAAACAGTCAAGGTCCTGCAGCTTGCCCGATCAGGTTTGGCGCGGAGATCGGCAGCGCGTAAATGTACGCTTCATCGAAGGTGAGGTCCCCAAACCTCCCGCCGTGCAGACGCGTGGGGAGCACGGCGGCGTATTTGTGCTGAATCTCCAACACGGATTTGGCTACAGGGTTGTCGATTGCCATGACCTTGACTTGGAAGGTGTCGAGCCACATGCGGCGGCCCGGCCCTAAAATGCGGACGACCTCGCCGTACGCCCGGCGGACGTTCGTGTCGTTCATCTGATCGGACGCCAAGTAGAGAAACCACTGGCCGTCGTCGCTGGGCTTGAGCCAAAAGGCCGCTTGTAGGGGCATGAACTTGCCGAACTCGTCGGCGAGCCTTGCCCCCGCCTCGATCTGCTCGGTTACCAGCGTGCCTTGATCCATGGGAGCACCCCGTTCGCATTGTCCACGATGGCGTTGATTAGCTCTTGCGCCTTGGCTTCGGAATGTCGCTCGTACCGGCTCTGTTCGTTCCAGTCTTTGACGATCGTCCAATTCGAGTCCAGAACGTGATTCGCCTTGGCGTCGGCCTCGAGCGCTACGTCGAGGTTCGCCAGCGCGAGCAGCGACGCGAGATTGTGCGTGTGGCTCTTGTTGACAAACTCCTTCTCGGGCCAGTCGTGCTGATTGTATCGTTTGGCGATGCAGGCCTTCAAAGCACATTCTACCGCGTAGCCCGCCAAGTAGTACGCCGAGTCCGTTCTTGGGACCGGAAGCGCCAAAAGCGCAGCGGCGTCATCGATGCGAACGTCGGCGAGTTGTTGAAGGTCCGTCCGATTCACTGTCAACACCGCTGGCTCAAGATCGCGTCGCTCCGCCGACGACTGCCTGCGCACGATCCCTTGGACCGATCCGCCAGAAGTCACTTCTGCCAACCTCCTCGTAGGCAGTGGACAACAGAAGCCGAGTCTGCTCCGCGCGCTCGAATTCTCTCCCGCCAGACTGGCCGATCTGGCAGTGCGGTTTTTTTGTTCGGGTCTCCTCCACCCTCTTCTCCATGATACCAAGTTGCCAAGCCGTCAGCATCACGCTGGGATTGGCGGCGGGGTCCGGCGACGCCGGCCGATGTGGCGTTTGGCTACCGGGCCAACTCGCCAGCGGTGAACAGATTCAAACTGAACCGGCGTTCGCTGTCAAACCAGGTGCGCCGGCAGCGCATCCGGGCCGTCGCCGCCAACGTCTCGATCTCCGCGAGGGAATACTTGTACGAGTTTTCGGTATGGATGGCTTCGCCGGCGACAAAGGGAACCTCAAGCCGCAAATGATCGATGGCCACTTGCTGCCGGCGATCGCTGACGAGGTACATCTCAACCCGACCTACCTCCGCATCGTATCGGGCCCGATGTTGAAACGTCCGCAAATCAAAATGCCCGCCAAGCTCGCGGTTAATGCGGGCGAGGAGGTTTCGGTTGAAGGCGGCGGTGACGCCGCCGGCATCGTCATAGGCGGCCTCCACGGCGGCGGAGTCCTTTCGCAGATCGATGCCGATGAGCACGCCGTCGCCCGGCGCAAGCGTATCGCGGATCTGTCCCAGGAAGCGACCCGCCTCCGAACGTTCCAGGTTGCCGATGTTCGAGCCGAGCCACAAGATGAGCTTACACGAGCCTGCCGTTGCGCTGAGGTGGTGTAGCGCTTCGCGATACTCGCCGGCAATGGCGAAAACCTCGAGCGTGGGATAGGCCCTTACCAGGTCCGACGAGGTCTCTTCGAGCGCGCTGCGACAGATGTCCAGGGGCACGTAGCGCTTTAGCGTGCGCCGGCGGAGGAACGCCTCGATGAGCAGGCGCGTTTTGGCCGCGCTTCCGCTTCCCAGTTCGACGAGTTCCGTCGACCGAGGAAAGAGGGCGGCAATCTCCTCGGCGTGGGCCCGGAGGATCTCGTCCTCCGCGCGCGTCAGGTAGTACTCCGGCAGCTCGCAAATGGCTTCGAACAGCCGGGCCCCCAGGCGGTCGTAGAAGTAACAGCAGGGCAAAGACTTTGGGAAGGCGGTCAAAGCGGCCGCCATGTCGCGGGCAAACACGGCAAGGCGATCCTCGGCCGGAAGGCCGGTCAGCGTGAAACGCCCCGGCGACGGGGAACTTGCCATCAGACGCCTTTCGTCTTGCGATGCGGAACCGGAAGTTCGCGTAGCACTCGCCGCCAGCGGGCGCGTTCGCGGGCGGGATCGACCAGCCGGCGCAGGCGACGATGTGAGGCCTTCAGCAAATCGTAGAAGCGGCTGTCGATCTCGGCGCGTAGCAGGAGGGCCGCCAGGGCCCGCGTGTCGCCGACGGGGAAGTAGCCAGGGTAGTCGGGGCCGAGAATGCCGACGGAGCCGGGAATGGCGGACGAGAGCACGGGCACGGAGGCGGCGATCGCTTCCGAGATCGCGTTCGCCCCGCCTTCGAGGAGCGAGCTTTGGACGAGCAGCCGGCTGCGCGCCAGGATACGGAGCGCCTTCCAGCGCGGAAGATCTCCGAGCCAGCGGTAGCGCGGGTTGGCGGACATTTCTTCGCGGACCTGCTTTTCCATGTCCGGGCTCAGAGCGGCGCCGAGATGCAGGACGCGGAGACGAGAGGAGGCGGGCAACAAGCGCGACGCCAAGGCCGCGCGGAGAGGATCTTTCACCGGGCGCAGGTGGCCAAGCACGCACACCTCGAAGACCCCTGGGCGGGCCGTTGCCCTTACGGCCGGCGCTACGGCCGATTGGTAGATGACGCGCGTTTTCTTCCGGAGGCGCGCGGCCAGTTCGTCGAGCGCCAGCGGTTGGAGCACGACCAGGCGCGAGGCCCACTCCAGCGCCTGCCGGGCGTCTTTGTCGGTGTGGATGTCCTGATAGACATCGGTCCCTGTCAGGGCGACGATGATCGGATGGTCCGGGTGCGCCTGCCGCCAGGACTCGACGGCGGGAAAACTGCGGCGGGCGTGCAGGGCGATCAGCAGGTCGTCGCGCTGATCGCGGTATTCGTGCCGAACCGTGACCCGGTGCCCCAGTTGGCGCAGCAGCCGGGCCCAGCGAAGGGCCGTGACCCGGTTGCCCTTTCGCGAGCCGGCGGACACAGGCGTGACGATAGCGATCTTCATGGCTGAAGCGCGCAGGTGCGAAAGCCCGCCCAGACGTCCCGGCGGTCGGGATGGTAGAAGTTGCGCCAGGTGTTGCGGATCAAGCGGGAGCGCGTCGCCCAGCCGCCGCCGCGCAAGACCTTATGGCTGCCGAACCACGGCTCCGAATACTCCCTGTAGGGGTCGGCCGTAAAGGCCGGGTAGGGGAGAAAGTCGTCCGCGGTCCATTCCCAGACGTTGCCGATCATCTGCCGGCAGCCAAAAGCGCTGTCGCCCTCGGCGAGTGCGTCCACGTCGACGCAACCCAGCTTGTGCCAATCGAGGTGGGCCCGTCTTGGCGTCGGGAAGGCCTCGCCCCAGGGAAAGCGGCGCTTGATGGGGGCGAGGTCCCTTCCGGACGGGTCCGGTTCTCCGGCGGCGGCGACCTCCCACTCGCTTTCGCTGGGCAGGCGGCGTCCGGCCCAGCGGCAGTAGGCATCGGCCTCATACCAATTCACGTGCACCACGGGTCGACTTGCTTCCAAGAGCACAAAGCGCTCGAAATCCCGCCGCTGCCAGCGCCCGGCCGACTCGCGCTGCCAGTAGATGGGATGGTCGGCATCTGCCTCCTGCCGCCAGCGCCAGCCTTGCTCGCTCCAGAAGCGGGCCTGGGTGTAGCCGCCGTCTTCTACGAAAGCGGCAAACTCCGCCTGGGTCACGGGCGTCCGTGCGATGGCAAAGGGGCGAACCGCAACGGCGTGCGCCCATTTTTCGTTATCAAAGACGAAGGGTTCGTCGCACGCGGCCCCGAGCGCGAACGCGCCTCCCGGAATCTCCGCGTCCCCCCGCGGACATGGCGCGGGCGTCGGCCCGCGGTCGTCGTCGGCTGCGAGTCGGGCCAGATGCAACTGCGGCGCCTGGTAACCGAGCGTTTGTCGCGTGTAGGTGAACGCTTCCGTGTGCATGTCCTGGTGAAAGACCGATAGGAGCGTGAAGTAGACGTCCTGGGGGCCAGGTTCGCGCTGCTCGAGTCGCTCCAGGACGCGGTCGCGCACCTCGGTCAAGTAGCGTAGCGTCTCTTCCCGGCCCGGGAGCGGCAAGTCCCAGCGCGCGTCGTGCGCCACCGCGGACGAATCGTAGAGAGCATCCGCATCGGGGCGTATCGGCGCGTGCTTCGCCGCGTGGCGCAGCACCCATTTCTCCTGGAACCAGGCGACGTGGCCGATCTCCCAGAGCAAAGGGTTAACAGTCGGCAAGCGGGGTCCGATCAGTTGATCGTCGGAGAGGTCCGCCACCAGCTCAAACGTCCGCTGCCGAGCGTCGCGCACCCAGTCGACGAGCTGCAATGTCGTCATCGTGCTACCCCTCCGGCTTCAACCGCAGGCCCTTGGGCACCACCAGCCGCTCAGCCAGCTCAAACAGCCCCTGCACGGCCAGGGCCAAAAGCGCCGCGGGAATGGCCCCGTGCACCAGAATCCCCTCGAGGTCGTAGCGGCGCAGCCCTTCGAAGATCGGCTGGCCGAAGCCGCCGGCGCCGATCAGGCCGCCCAGCGTGGCGTTGCCCACGTTGATCACGGCCGCCGTCTTGATGCCCGCCAGGATCGTTCGCGCAGCCATCGGCAACTCCACCAGGCGCAGACGCGCTCCCGAAGGCAGGCCCAGCGCCTCGGCCGATTCGCGCATCGGCAGGGAGATGTCATGCAGTCCGGTATAGGTGTTGCGCACGATCGGCAGCAGGCTGTAGAGAAAGACCGCTACGATGGCCGGCGCTGCGCCAATCCGCCCGCCCATAAGACCCACGACGAAAAAGAGCAGGGCCAACGACGGGACCGTCTGGATCATGCCGGCGAAGCCCAGGAAGACCTGCGCCGCAAGCGGCCGCCGCGCCGCCAGGATGCCCAGCGGTACGGCGATCGCGATCGCCGCCACCAACGAGACCGCCACCAGCAGCAGGTGATTGCCGGTGTTGTGGGCCAGGCGCCGCCACGCGCCCTCGTCACGCGATCGGGTAGCCAGCGCCAGCTTTGCGGCCAGAAAGTCGGCGGCTACCCGGCTCTCCGGCATCTTGTCCAGCATCGCTTTGGCATTCATGGCGACCATGGCGTCTTCCGACAGCAGTCCTTCCAGCTCCAACAGCGCCCGCATCGCCTCCGGCGCCCGCTCGGGCAGGTCCGCCCGGTACAGGAGGACGGCGTGGTAGGCAGGAAAATGCTCCAGGTCGTCGTCGAGCACCGCCAGATCGTAGAGCCGGATTTCGGCGTCGGTCGAATACAGGTCGACCGCGTCGAGCGTGCCGTTCTGCAATGCCTGGTACGCCAGCGCGTGTTCGAGGCCGGTGACGTTTTGCTGCGGCAGCCGATAGCGGTCGCGCAGGCTGGGCCAGCCGTCGCCGCGATTCATGAACTCGTTGGTGAACCCCAGCCTTAGCTCGGGATGGCGGGCGAGATCGGACACCTTCGTGATCCCCAGCCGCGCGGCCACGTCCTTTTTCATTCCGACGGCGTACGTGTTGTTGAAGCCCAGAGGACGGCTCATGCGGATGCCGTACCGGGCCAGTTCCCGGCGGATCGCCTCGTCGCCGCGGACGCCGGTGCTAGCCAGGATCTCCTCGCTGATGGTCCCGGTGTAGTCGGCGTACACGTCGATCTCGCCCCCGCGCAGCGCCAGCCACAGCACCCCGGTCCCGCCGAGTCCGCGCCGGTGTACGGCTTGTGCCCCGGCGCTCTCGACCAGGTGCGCACAAAGCTCGCCGAGAATGACGGATTCAGTGAAACTCTTGGAGCCGATTCGCACCTCCGGTTGCTCGGCGCGATCGGTAGCGCTCTGCTCGGAACGGAATCGCACGTCCGGTTGCTCCGCCTGCACCATCGAAGCAGGCGCGCAGCCGGCGATCCCGAGACAGAGGCAGAACACCGTCCGGCGGGTCTTCACGGCACGCTGCCTCCCAACGCTTCCAGCGGACTACGCTGCGCGTTGATGAATCGGGCGACAAACGGGTCTGCCGGAGAGCGGACCAGCTCGTCGAGCTTTCCGCGCTGCACGATGCGCCCCTGGCGCAAGAGGACGATCACGTCTGAGAAGAACCCGGCTTCCCCGATTTCGTGGGTTACCAGGACCACCGTCTTGCGCAAGGCTTCGAAGATTCGTCGTAGTTCGGTTTGCAGGTCGCGCCGGATGATCGGGTCCAGAGCCCCGAGCGGCTCATCCATCAGGAGCACGTCGGGATCGAGCATCAGCGCACGCATCAGCGCCACGCGCTGCTGCTGGCCGCCGGAAAGCTGAACAGGGTAGCGATCCAGGCCTTCGCGCGGGAACTGGGTGAGCTCCGTCAGCTCGGCGAGTCGCGCTTCGACGCGCTCGTGGGTCCAGCCCAGGTAGCGCGCCACGAGCGTCGCGTTGCCGCGTGCGGTCAGGTGAGGGAACAGTCCGCCGTCCTGGATCACGTAGCCCATGCGCCGCCTCAGCGCGAGCGCGTTGGCAGTCGTGAGCCTCGTGCCTTCGAAACAGACGCCGCCCGCATCCGGCTGAATCACGCCGATCATCAGTCGCAGCAGCGTCGACTTGCCGCAACCACTGGGACCGAGCAGCGCCACCACGCGCCCCTTGGGGATTTGCAAGGTCACGTCGTCCACGGCTTTGACATCGCCGAAGACCTTGCTCACGTTGCGCAGTTCGACGGCCGGGGCGTCAGTCATGCAAAAGGCCCCCACGATTCAGCCCGCCAGGCAGGAACGGTGCGGCTCGAGGTAGTCCACGGCTCACTCCCGGTCTGAGTCGCGAAAGCCGTCGACGCGGCCGCCGCCGAAGGCCGCCCTGAAGGCCGGCTCGCTGACGGCGAGGCAGCGCATGCGGGCGAGGGTTTCGTAGTCGTCCGTGACGCGGGAGATCATGTGGATGTGCGGGTCGAGGTAGTACATGGCGGTTCAACTTGGACTCGCGGCCTGACGCCCAGAGGCTCTGGCCAAAGGCTACGTCGTGATGAAGCCTTTGGCGTGGCCTTCCTTTACTAGGGCTTCAAGCTCCTTCAGGTAGTTCTCGCACAGGGTCAGGATGTTGTCCTTCGGGCGGTCGGCGAACGCATAGCGGACCATCACCGGGTCCTGCTGCGCCGGGGGCGGCGGAGGCAGGGGCGGGGCCGCTTTGATCTCGATCTCGACCGGCTGCCCCTCCTCGTCGAGGAACTTGACACCGTAGTCCGCACCGCCGCTGATGAACATGGGGATGGAACCGACGACCTTCCAGACCGCCTTCGGATCGACCGGCTTCGTGTGGATGTTAACATCGCGCTCCGTCTTGAAGTACCCGATCAGCGGACGATTGTTGACCTCGGCACCGTACCACGCCTGACCGCCGGCCTTACCCGTCGCCTCCTTGTGCGCGTACTGCGCGACCGACCGTGCAGCCGACAGGAAGCCGCTCAGCAGATGGATGAACGCGGACGGGTCACGCTCGCGGGTGTGCATCTCGCTCAAGTAGAACCACGCTTCTTTCAGCTTCCGGTCTTCGTGCATGATGCCCTCGCAGAGAGGCTCGAACTCGTGAAAACCAGCGTCTTTCGCTACGGAAGGCGGTGCCGGGAAAGTGCCGAGTAAGTGCCGAATACCGTGGAAACGGTGGAAAAAAGAGCCAATACGCCCCGTTCCAGTTTCGACCCGATTTGACGTAACCTCCTTCTCCCGCAAGCCATTTAGCTCCCGTTCCAGCAAGCAAATTGGTGCGGGTCGAGGTAGTACATGGCGGTTTCCCTGAGACGGCATCGCAGTACGGGTCGGTTCACCTAGGGCGTGCTTGATGGCAGCGGATAGAGGTAGACACTTTCAACGCCTACGTTTCCCGATTTCTTGCCGGACCATCGGATGGCGGAGCCCCACGTCACACGAGTGGCGCTGTGAATGGCGAGCACGTCCTGCGCAATACCGCTGCTTGGGCCGACAAGTCTAATCTCCAGCGGGTCGATCCAGAATGGCTGTGGCATTGCCCGAACCAATGGGTGCAAACGCCGATAGGCCTTCGCAAGTCCGTCGGAATCGACCGCTGGTGACACGATGTAGAAGTACCAGTTGCCATCCTCGCTGGCCTGAAGCCAGAAGGCAGCCGTCACTGCGAAACCGCGGCGCGGCAGTTCCGCGATTAGCTTCTGCCCGTCAGCAATCAGATTGTCTACCAGCGTGTCCGTATCCATGCGAGCACCCCGTTTGGGTCGGCGGCCACCGCATCGTACATGGCCTGCGCTTCCGGCTGTGTCTTCTGCTCGTACCGACTCGTCTCTCGCCAGTCCTTCGCCACGGCCCAATTCCCGGATAAGGCGGAGTTGCCTGCTGCGTCCGCGTCAAGGGTCGGTTTTAAGTTCGCTAGACGTAGTAGCTCTTCGAGATCATGTGTCCAGCATCTCTCCGAGTATTTCTTGTCCTGAAAAATGGCTCCGGTTGCCTCAACATGGGCCAAGATGCAAGCCTTCAATCCACACTCGACAGCGTAGCCGGCCAAGTAGTACGCGCCGGACGACCTGCCGCCCGTCAGAAGACGTTCCGCGTCAAGAATCCGGTCCTCGGCAAGCTGCCGCAATTGTCCCCTGTTCAAAGCACTGCCTCCCGCCGTCGAGCTGGCGAATCTTAACTCTCATCCTCGCTCCGGTTGAAAACAAGGCCGCTTGTTCCATGAATCACTTTGCCCGATCGGCCAGGTATTCCTTGTGCCACCCCTCCTCGTAGGGAATCGAAAACAAAAGCTGAATCTGCTCCGCCCGCTCGGGCTTCTTCGCCGCGAGGATCGCCAGCGCCTGCTTGATCTTCGCCATGCGCGGGTCGTTTTCGACGGAGCCGTCGGCCCGGTCGAGCCGGTCGAGCGAGGCGGCCAGCTCCAAGAGCTTGGCGCGGACCTCCAAAAACTCGCGGTTGAGCACTTCGGGCGCGTCGATGGGAATGGGCATGGCGAAGTTCCTGAAGACCGGCTAAAGCCGGTACTCCAACGGTTGCAGTCCCGCCTTTAGGCGGAAGGAACAGCCGGCTAAAGCCGGTACTCCAACAGCCGGGACTCCAACTGTCAGTGTGTCAGGTCCGACGTTGAAATCAAGTCTCGGCGTGGATGACGCTACCGCGACCAGGCCGATTTCAGCTCCGCCGCGCGCAGCTCGCCGATTTCCGCCTCGCCGCCCTCGCTGAAAAACGAAAGGCCGTTTCGTGTTCCCTTTTCGCAGAGCTGCTCCAGGCGCGATAACGCTCTTGCGCGGATCGACTCGTCCGGCTCACCTGGGTTGAGCACCATGATCAGCACGCGCTGGTCCTCGGCCAATGGCACGCCCAGCGCCGATTCCAGGCACTGCCGTTGATCGGCCCCGAGATCGCTCACGCTTCGCACAACGGATTCCATGGCGAAATATTATTCTGCGTCTGCTGCCACAGGCCACAGGAAACTGAGCCACAACGACTCCGAGCCGTACCCTGCCTGCCCTCCCCGCCGCGGCAAGCTATGATACCCAAAACGCCGCCTCCGTGCGTTTTCCCGCCCGCCCCGCTGCGATCCCACCATGACGAACTCCCGCCTCGCCGGCATCTTCACGCCCAACATCGTCCCCCTGGACGACGACGGCCAAATCAACGAGCCGGAGCTGCGGCGGTACACCGACTGGCTGATCGAGCGCGGGGTTCACGGTCTGTATCCCAACGGCTCCACCGGCGAGTTCACGCGCTTCACGCCCGACGAACGCCGCCGCATCATCGCCATCATGGTCGATCACGCGCGGGGCCGGGCGCCGATCCTGGCCGGGGCCGCCGAAGCCAACACCAAGGAGACGATCGCCGCCTGCGAGTATTACCACGGCCTGGGGGCGCGGGCGGTGGCCATCGTCGCGCCCTTTTATTACAAGCTCAGCCCGCCGGCGGTGTACGCCTACTTCAAAGAAATCGCCGACCACACGCCGATCGACGTGACGCTTTACAACATCCCGATGTTCGCTTCGCCGATCGACGTGCCGACCGTGCAGCGACTGGCCGAGGAATGCCCGAAGATCGTGGCCATCAAGGACTCGTCCGGCGACCTGCCGAACATGATGCGGATGATCGCGGCCGTGCGGCCGAGCCGGCCGGACTTCACGTTCCTGACGGGCTGGGACGCCGCGCTGGTGCCGATGCTCCTGGTCGGATGCGACGGCGGCACGAACGCGACAAGCGGGATCGTGCCCGAGATCACGCGGAAGCTCTACGACCTCACCGTCACCCGGCGAATCGACGAAGCGATGGCCCTGCAATATCGCCTCTTGAAGCTCTTCGACGCGATGCTCTACTCCGCGGACTTTCCGGAAGGTTTTCGGACGGCGCTGCGGCTCCGCGGCTTCAAGACCGGCAAGGGCCGTCAGCCGCTGGCGGCCAGCCAGGAGCTGGACCTGGCGCGGATCAGCGACGGCATTCAGTGTCTCCTGGCCGAAGAGGGTTTCACCGGCGAACCGGATTCCGGTTGTCCGCCCAAGACGTCGTCGGCCGACCCGCAGCAGGTCGAGCGGATCGTGCGCAGCGTGCTGGAGGAGTTGGGGCGGGAGAAGTCGTAGGGCCCGCAACGCCGCCACTGCCCCACGCTCGCCGCCGCGGTACAATGCATCGGTCGCGGCACGATCGTGAACGACATTCCTGACGGTGCGGCATGCAATCTCTCGGGCGGTGGCTGCAAATCGCGGCGCTCACGCTGCCGCCGATCGCGGTCTTGATGAACCTGCTGCCGGCCGGCCCGGGCGGCGAGACGATGCTCAACAAGCCCGGGCAGTTGCTGCTGGTCCTGGCCTTCTCCGTGCTGCTCTTCTGGATCGGGCGGATGGCCGAGGGCTACGCGCAGAAGCGGTGAGGGCCGGCCGGCGCGCCTGCGCCGATCAGGTCTTTGCGGTCCCCCGCCGCCGCGCCAGCGCATACATGCAGCCCGCCAGAACGCCGCCCGCCAGCGCCAGCGGCCAGATCAAGAGATAGTGGGCGACCTCTTGCAGCGGCGTGGCCAGGTGCGCCGCTTCCACCGGCGGTGGGGCGGGCGACGAAACGTAAATCGTAGTCCCCAGGAGGAGCGTTGAGCTGGTGCCGTCCGTGAGAAGATTCCTGGTGCCGTCCGTGAGAAGATTCCCCGTGATGAGGGGGTCGCCCGTGTAGTTCAACGGCACGGTCGAATCCGTCATGGGAGTGGGAATGAAACTCGTTACGACTGGGTTGTTGGGCGTCGTGGGATTGCCTTCGACGAGAGTTTTCATTTCGACCAGGCGAATCAAGCGGGACGTGATGAGCTTGCTCCCCACGCCGTCGCGGAAAAACGGCGAGAAGACGATGAGCCAGTAGATAGCGCCCGCCAGAAGCGCTCCGCCGCACGCGGCCCGGCGCCGCCCGGCGCCAAACAGCGCGCCGAAAAGGCAGACCATCCACAGGAGCACCGTTCCGGTGGCCACGCCGCTGGCCCACCACCAGGGCGCGGCGGCGGTCGCGGGGTCCTTCGCGCTGCCGACGAGGGCGCCCCACGCCAGCGCGGCGAAGGTGACGAGCGCGAACAGCCCCAGCAGAGAGAACCTGAGCGACATGTCGGTCTCCTGCACAGCGTGACACGCCCGCGTCTACGGCGTCTTGGGAGCTTCAGGAACGACGATCGGCGGCGGATCGGGACTTGGCGCAGCCGTTTTTGCTAGCGGCGGTCCAAACGGCGTCGGCCAACCGCATGTGGCGCTGGCGCCGGATCGGGCAGCGCCGCATTTCTGCGACGCGACACGACGTACATCACGCCGGCCACGACGCCGCCCAAAAGAGCCAACGGCCAGATCAGCACGTACTGCGCGATTTCCTGAAACGGCGTGGCGGGCGGTCCGGCAGGGGCCGGCGGCTGCACCGCCTGGAAGCCGTACGTCGCATAAAAAGGCCCATTCGTATTCGCTACGTAGGGCTGCGGCGCCACGTAGGGATTCAGCCCCGGCCCGGTGTAGTACGTAAAACCGGTCAGCCCCGAGCCCGCCGGCGGCTGCGGCGGTTGCTGTAGCGAGCGGATCTTCTCGTCCGCCCACGCGATTCCCTTCGACGTGATCAGCTTCGCGCCAATGCTGTCGCCGAACCAGGAGCTGAACACCAGCAGCCAATAGAGGAGTCCCGCCACGGCCGCCCCGGCCCACGTCGCCCGCGTCCGCCCGGTCGAAAAGAACGCCCCCAGCAGGCAAACCGTGAGCATCGAGATCGTGACCGTGGCCGTGGCGCTCGACCACCAGGAGGGTCCTTGAGAATCGGGGGCGGCCCTTCCGGCTGCGACCAGCGCCGCAAAGGCCAGTCCCGAAAACGTCACCATGCCCAGCAAGGTCAAAAGCGAGAATCGCAGCGACATGGCGGTTGCTCCCGGCTGAAATCCCGGCTGAAATCGTGGTCAGGGCGTCCCCTGTTTAGTCGCTTCCGGAGACGCGGCATTCCCGACGATCTCCACGGCCGTCGGCGCCGCGGTCGTCGCGATCGGGTGCGGCGGCGGAATCTCGCTCGCCGGCCGCGGTCGGCGCGAGCGCCAGGAAAGCCACTGCGCCAGCACGCCCCCGAGCAGCGCCAAAGGCCAGAGAGTCAGGTAATGCGCGATCCCCTGGAACGGGGTGGTCGGCGGGCCGGGCGATACTTGCGGGCTTGTCGAGAAGGCGTACCCCGAGGGGACGGGGGGACTCAAGTAAACCCCCGGGTAAACCCCCGGGGCCATTCCGCCGGCCGGCATGCCCGGCATTCCCGTGCCGGACCCGCCCCACGTGCCGCCGGTGGGCGCCGTCACGATCCCGGAACCGACGTAGTACGGCGAGGGATTGCCGTAGGCGTCGACGATCCAGTAGGCGCCCGCCGGGGAGCCCTGGTTCGCCGGAGCGGCGGCGTTCTGGATCGCCTGCTCGGCCCAGGCAAAAAGGCGGCAGGTGATGACCTTCGAGCGGACCGAGTCGCCCGGCCACGACGTGAAAATGATGACGAAATAGACGATTCCCGCCGCGGCGGCGCCGCCCCACCGCGTGCGCGACGGCCCGGTAGAGAAGAACGTCCCCAAAAGGCAGGCGGCGAGCATGCCCAGCGACAGCGTGGCGATCGAACACTCCCACCACTGGCCGGCCGTCGAGCCGGTCGTGTACACCCGGGCTGCACTGGCCAGCGCCGCACACGCAACGCCCATGAACGTGACGACCGCCAACAGCCCCAAGAGCGTGAATCGCAGAAATGACATGCCGCATCTCCCCAAAGCGTCCCTGCCATCATCATGAGGGTTTGCTGGCCGACCGTAAAGAGCGGCGGGGAGATAGTGGCTGGTGGCTAGTGGCCGGTGGCTAGTGGCCGGTGGTCAGTTCTCCTCGCCGGGCCGTGTTGACGCTACCAAGACCCGGCCGCTTCGCGGCCAGGACATTTGCGGCGACCATCGCGCGAGAAGTCATTCCGAAATGCGGCTCGAAACCGTCAAACTCAACAGGCCCTGCGCACCAACCACCAGCCACCAACCACGGCCTCACGGATGATACGGCGGGATCGGCATCACGCGCCGGCCGTCCATCACGTCCTGCACGTACTGCGCTACCCGGTCCACGATCCGCCGGATGAACTCCGCCCCGGTCTCGGCCGTCGCGTAGCCGGGATTGGGGTCCGGCTGGTCCCGCAGGGCGTCCAATCGCACGTTCTCCGGAAACGCGGACATCGCAAACGAGGTCTCGAATTCCTGCGCGTGGCCGGGCAGGTCGTAGGGCAGCCGGTGCCCGCTCTTCAAAAGGTCGATGGCGTCCTGCTCCGAGAGCACTTCCCAGTAGGGGAGAAAGTGCAAGTTGACGTGCGTCTGCCGGACGAACTGGTCCCAGATGCCGCGGCAGGGGGCGACGTTTCCGCCGTGCCCGTTGAGCACCACGATGTTCTTGAAGCCGGCCCGCACCATGCTGTCGAGCATGTCGGAAAGCACGGCCAGGAACGTGCCCGGCCTCAGGCTCAACGTGCCGATGTGCTGCATGTGGTGCTCGCTGATGCCGCACATCAGGCCTTGGGCGACGACGACGTGCGGCCGCAGCCGGGCCGCCACCAGCTCCGCCACGTGGCAGGCGCTCCGCCAATCGTGCTCCATCTGCAGGTGCTCGAGGTGCTGCTCGACGGCGGCGACGGGGATGATGCAGCAGCGCAGCTCGCCCGACTGCATCCGCTGCCGGAATTCGCGGCGGGTGAGCTTGCCCAGGAGGATCGCCGGTTCGGCCATGGTGGTTTGTCCGCGGGATGAAGGGGTTCGTCGTCGGCCTTCAATTTGGCGAGTCGGCGCGCCATTGCAAGCGCTTTTTGCAGTGCGGCGATCTGTCGCCGCTTTTGCCGGCGGTTCCGCGCCGACAAACTGAACGGCGCGGGCGGCGGTGTGCCGGAAATCTGTAACCACGGGTGCCAACTGCAAATGACGACGCTTTGGCGAACAGCGCGTGGATCGAGGACCAGACGGCCAGGTTAGGCAAGCCGTTGGCAAACCAGCCCGCCAAGGAGCGCGGTACATTCCAAAGGCCTTTGCGAGTAAGATAGGGCCGGTCTGCAGGGGGCCTTCGACCGGCGAGCGCCATCGCCGGTTCGCTGGAGCCGCACGTGAAACCGCTTCTCACCGAAGAGCAAATCCGCCAGGGTATCGGGCAGCTCGCCGGCAAGATCAGCGCGCGGTATCGCGGTGAAACGCTGATCATCGTGGGCATCCTGACGGGCAGCATCGTCCTCTTGGCCGACCTCATCCGGCGGCTGGACCTTCCCGTGCGGCTCGGATTCGCGCACGCCAGCAGCTACCGCGGCACGGCGCGGCGGCCGGACGAGCTGCGGCTCGACACAAAGTGGCTGCCCGAAATCGCCGGCAGCCACGTCCTCCTGGTCGACGACATCTTCGACAGCGGCCGCACGCTCAGCGCCATTCTCGGTCAACTGCGGACGCTCGAGCCGCGCTCGCTGCGGTCGGCCGTCTTGCTGCGAAAGCTCGGCCGGCAGGAGGTCGAAACTCAGCCGGATTTCGTCGGCTTCGACATCCCGGACGTGTTCGTCGTCGGCTACGGACTGGACTACAACGGCCTCTTCCGGAACCTGCCCTATATTGCGGCGATGGAGAGCGGCGACGTGGAGGGCGAGGCGTGAGTCTTCCGCGCGTCGTGATCGTGACGCGGCGCTACTGGCCGCTGGCAGGCGGGGCCTCGACGGCGCTGGCCGACCTGGCCGGCGGACTCGCTCGCCGCGGCGTGCCAACGACCGTCCTCACGCCGCGCTGGCAGTCGCACTGGCCGCTGCGCATCGACCATCGCGGGGCGAGCGTCGTGCGGCTGCCGGTCGCTCCACGGGGCGTGTTTGGCAATTTCCGCTACCAGCGGGCGCTGGTGCGGTGGCTGCGGCAGTACCGGGAATCGTTCGATGTCGTCTACGTCTCGCAACTCCGGCGCGACGCCCAGGTCGCCGTGATCGCCGGCAACAGGCTTTCCTTCCCCGTCGTCCTCCGCGCCGAACAGGCCGGCCCGTGCGGCGACTGCCACTGGCAGCTCCGGGCCTCGCACGGCCAGCGCATCAAGCGCGATTGCTTCCAGGCCGACGTGCTGCTGGCGCCTTCGGCGCAAATCGAGCAGGAGCTGATCGCGGCGGGCTATCCGCGGCCGCGGATTTGCCCGTGCACGCCGGCCGCGCGCGAGTATTCGGAACGCTTGCCCGATGCCTCGGCGCAGGCGCGATCGCTGCTGGGCGAGAACCATCCGCTGCTCAAGGTCGCGCCCGCTGCGCCGCTGGCGATGTATGCCGGGCCAATCGATGCTTCGGCCGGAATCGAGCGGCTGCTGGACGCCTGGGCGATCGTGCACAGCCGGCGGCCCGAAGCGCGGCTGTGGATCGTCGGCGACGGACCTTTGCGCGGCGAGCTGATTCGCCGCGTCGAGCGGTCGCCGTTTCGCGCGAGCGTCTCGCTGCCGGGCGTGTTCGACGACCTCGAAGGCGCGTTTGTGGCGGCGGACCTGTTCGTCTCGTTCGCGCTCGACGCCGCCCCCGCGCCCGGCCTCCTCGAACCGATGGCCGCCGGTCTGCCCGTCCTGGCCAGCGGCATCCCCTGCCACCGCCGGCTGCTGGACGAGGGCCGCTACGGCTGGCTGCTGGCGGCCGGCGGAAACGTCGAGGCGGCCGACGCGATCTGCCGCGCATGGGACAACGCCCGCGACTCGCTGAAACTGGCCCGGTCGGCCCAGCGCCACGTCCGCGAAAACTATTCGCTCGATCGGTCGGTGGAGGAGCACCTTGTGCTTTTCGACCGCCTGCTCGCCAACCGCCTGCGGCAGGTGCCGGCGTGAGCGCTCGCGTTTTGCACGTCGTCTCAGCGCCCGGCTTCTTGGGCGCTGCGCATCAGGCGGCGCTCTTGGCCCGCGAGCTTCCGGCCGGCGAGTTTGAGGGCCATTTGTGCCTTTTGGCGCCGTCGTCGTTCGTCCGGCCGCCGGCGCCATTCGATTCCGACGTGCCTCCCCCCTGGGCGCCGTTCGATCCGGAGCGCGTAACGACCACCGCCTGTCGCTGGCGATGGGACCCGCTGGCAGTTTGGAATGTTCGAAAGCTGATGCAGCGCCTCCGGCCGGACCTGATCCACGCCTGGCAACTCTCGGCCCTGGCGTGCGCGTGCCTGGCGGCGCCCTCCATCCCGCGCCTCGTCACCTTCCGGCGCGAAGAGCCTTTGCTGGGCCGGGCGCTGAGCATTGTGCTGCGGCGCTTGGCGAATTGCGCGGCAGCCCCCGTCGTTTCGTGCGACGCTTTGCTCGCGAGGTTCCGCGACGCCGGCTTGGAACTCAAAAATCCCCGCGTTGTCCATTCCGCCGTACCCATCGCGCCTTCGGTGTCGACGGAACCGCTACGCGACCCGCGCGCGGAGCTGGAGATTCCCGCCGACGCGCCGCTGATCGTCGGCCTGGGCGCGATGACCGCCGCCAAGCGCTGGCGCGACGCGCTTTTCGCGATGGAGGTTTTCACCGCCGTCTATCCGCAGGCGCACCTCGTCATCGTCGGCGCGGGAGAGCAGTTTCACACCCTCAACTCCGCGCGCTGCGCGACGCTGCGGCACGACCACGTCCACTTGCTTTCCGCCTGCGATCCCGCCTCGCTCCTGGACCCGGCGGATTTTTTCTGGCACCCCGCCGGCGAAACCGGGCACTCGGTTGCTCTCTTGCAGGCGATGGCCGCGGGCGTCCCGGTTGTCGCGGCCGACGTGCCGGGCATTCGCGACCTTGTCATCCCCGGCCGGACCGGCGCGCTCGTTCCCGTCGCCGACCCGATCGAGTTCACCCGCGCCACGCACCGCCTGATGCGCGACCGCGCGGCGGCCAAGGCCATGGGCCTTCGCGGCCGGCAGCATTTGGCCGAAAACTTCTCGGCGCAAAAACTCGTCGCGACGTACAGAGATCAATACCGCTCGCTGCTCGAAGCGCGCGGATGACGTCACGCTGGCGAGGCTGCATCACGCGGGAGCGTGATGGCTACAGCGAATCAGAGCTTCCTGCAAATCGCCTCGGCCATCTCGCGCGTCCCCACCGCCGTCGGATCGTCGCGGTTTGCCTTCAGGTCGTACGTGACGTGCTTCCCCTCCTTGATGACCGCCGCCACGGCGCCCTCCAGGCGATCGGCCGCGGAGTTCTCGTTCAAGTAACGCAGCATCAGCATGCCGGAGAGAATGAGCGCGGTGGGGTTGACCTTGTTGAGCCCCTTGTATTTGGGGGCGCTGCCGTGGGTGGCCTCGAAGACCGCCCCGCCGTCGCCGATGTTCGCCCCCGGCGCAACGCCCAGGCCCCCGACCAGCCCCGCACAGAGGTCGCTCAAGATGTCGCCGTACAGGTTTTGCAAGACCAGCACGTCGTACAGCTCCGGCTTCTGCACGAGCTGCATGCACATGTTGTCGACGATCCGGTCCTCGAACTGAATGTCGGGATAGTCCTTGGCCACCTTCGTCGCCTCGGCCAGCCACAGGCCGTCCGAGAACTTCATGATGTTCGCCTTGTGGACGCAGGTGACCTTCTTGCGCTTGTTCTTCCGGGCGTAATCCAGCGCGCAGCGGACAATCCGCTGCGTCCCCGGCACGCTGATCGGCTTGATCGAGACGCCCGTCACGTCGCCCTTGGTCTTGATCTTTCGCTCCGAGATGCCGTTGATGAAGTCGATAAGCTTCGACGTTTCCGGCTTGCCGGCCTCGAACTCCACTCCGGCGTAAAGGTCCTCGGTGTTCTCGCGCACCACCACCAGGTCGATCGGCACCTCGGAAAAGAACGACCGCACGCCGGCATACGACTTGCAGGGCCGGATACAGGCATAAAGCCCCAGCTCCTGACGCAGGTGAACGTTGATGCTGCGAAAGCCCTTGCCGACGGGCGTGGTGATCGGCGCCTTGAGGGCGCACTTCGTGCGGCGGATGCTCTGGAGCACGGCGTCGGGCAGCGGCGTGCCCAGGCGCGCCAGCACGTCGATGCCCGCCTCCTGCACGTCCCACGTGATCTTGACGCCGGTGGCGTCGAGGCACTTGCGGGCGGCCTCGGCGAGTTCCGGTCCGGTGCCGTCGCCGGTGATGAGCGTGACGTCGTAGGGCATGCGCGCGGCCCCTCTGGCGGTTTTTGGGAAGGAAGCTCCGACACTATCAGAACGAATTCGGAGCGTCAACGCGCGCGAGAAGCGCAGAGAACGGTGCTGAATTGTGCCCGGACGCTTGCCCATTTCACTTGGCGTCGGTGGAATCGTCGGGATCGGCGGGGATTTGGGCGAGAATCGCAGCGAGCTGTGCGGTCGGAACAATTCCGCCGATTTTGACAATCGCAGATTGGCGCACTTCCTGAATCCAATCGCAAACGACCGCGCACCGCCTGTTGAGGCCGGTCACGGGGTGGCCGCTGCGGTGCCACGGAAGTTCGACATGATTCGTCGGCAGCGGCGAAGGAAAAGTGGAGGTTGCAGCGGCAACAAGCACGCTCTCGCCGGGCTCAATTTCGTTCGTCGGTGTGAGAACGACCGCAGGGCGACACTTTGGATTCCGGCCCGCCTGGTCAATGACGGTGACCCAGACGATGCTGCCCTGTTGCAATCGCACACTTAGGGCTCCCGACGTCGCCTAGAACGGGCACTCCTCTTCGCCCTCAAACCACTCGGGCGGGGGAGGGTACTTTGCGGCGATTCGCTTGAGTTCCGCGTTGGTGACTTGGCGAATCGGGCGCGTCCGGTTGACCTGATGGAGCGGCTTGTCAGACAGGTACATCCGCACCGCCTCGAATTCCGGCATCGACGTTTGCAGCGTCACTTCGCCAGCGGCCGGAATCGGCAACTGCGACTTGATCTGTCGTTGCTCAGCGGCAGCTAGCGTATTGCCCGTCGTCATGGCTTTGGATTCTCCCGGCTCTTGCTCAAATCGGCAACAATGATCCGCCGCTCAATGATGAATTCGTCCCTGGCGAAAAGTTTCAAACGGTATTCCCCTGGCGCTGGAAACCTAATTCCCGTGGCCTGAAACACAACCTCGAAAATGACGCGCGGATCGGCAAATTCAAGTTCTTGGCTTAACTCAAACACCGGCTCGCGAACTTCATCCACGTCCACAAGTTGCAGTCGACAAGGTACCTTGCCCCGCCCATCCGTCAACGAAACGAAGACCGAAATGATCGGGTGAATGAGCGGAAATCGCCTTCCGCCCAGCGCGGAAAACGTGCCGATGAGCGTGAACTTCTTGGTGTAAGGATCTTGCCAAACGCCGTCACAGACCACCATCGCAAGTGGATACGGTGCCGGCGCTTGTGGTTCCTTATCGATTTCGCCTGCCATTTAAGCATCTCAATCGACAATTGCCACAAACAATCGGTTCAAGTCAATCGGAAACCGGCAGGAGGACACCTGCTAGCGCCAGCAGCCGCCGGCTGTAGGCTCGAGAACGTCCATTCGTGCCCTGAACTGAATTCTAGCAGGCAGACGCAATAACGCAAGAAATCGCGTTGCCATCATCGTACGCTGAGAATCACCGAAGTCGCGCGACCTACTTCGCCCTCTCCGCCGGATTCCCAAGCTGCGACAGCACCTGCAAAACGCTGTGCAGGTGCGCCAGGCGCGGGCCGTAGCGGTCGATGAATTCGTTGAGCAGAAACTCGCTGTCGTCCAGCGAATGGCCCGAGTCGGCGATGTCGCGCGTGATCCGCGCCAGGTATTCGTTCTGCAACCGCCCCAGCACGTCCGCCGCCGCCTTGCACTCCCGCACCAGCCGCGGATGGGCCTGCTTCCATTGCGACATCTCCTGGTGCCGCTGCCGCTGCGCGTTGCTCAGCAGGGTGACCAGCTCCTCCAAGAGCTCGTTGTGCCGGTCCTGTCCCGCGATGATGTCCCGCAAAAGCTGCGTCTGCTCGGCCTCGGCCGTGGCCGGCCCGGCGTCGGCGGCCACCTCCACCTGCGTGAACAGCGCTGCCGTGGGCGAAGAATGCGAATCGCGGGGCATGAAGATGTTCCTGCGCGAATAATCGGGATGACGGTCCATCCAGTATAAGCACGCCCTTTCGTAAAAGTCGAGTAGCGGAAGCGCGGAACATCGTTCGTAGTGACCGCATTCATGCGGTCGTCCTTCGGCGCCGCCCTGGGACCCGATGAATCGGACGACTACGAACCGCGGGACGCGCTGGGCAGCCAAATGCGCCGGCGTTAAACTGCCCCCGATGGCAGCAGATGACGCCTCCAACAATCTTGTAAAAAACTGCCCCTAGCGGGGCCGTGGACAAAAGGGTCGGATTGCACCTTGTACACCACGCGAATCTCGTTTTCATCAACTTCGATCCGCTTGACGAGCAGGCGCAGGAGTTTCCGTT
>JACOUI010000272.1 GCA_016177915.1 Planctomycetia bacterium | reverse complement strand
TCGCCAGAGGCGAACGCTTACGGAAACCGCATCGATTCGTGTGCCAGCCGGTCATTTCGCCATGACCGACAGCGAGCCGCCACTGAATCCTACGAGTCACCTGCCCGAAAATCGCCCTTTTTCCGACAGACTGTAACTAACCCGAAGCGCAAGCGAGGGTGTCGGCGTCCCATGCGGATACTCCGCAATCATCGATGCGGCTAACCCTTCGCTGGTATGCTCCCTCGCTGGCGCGTCGGGTTAGTGTTCGTGTGCCGCTAATCCTTCATCCGCCCGATCACCAGCACCGCGTTGTGCCCGCCAAACCCGAAGCTGTTCGACATGGCGAAGTCGATCGGCCGCTCGCGGGACTGGTGGGGCGTGTAGTCCAGGTCGCATTCGGGGTCCGGCTCGTCGAGGTTGATCGTGGGCGGGATGACGTTGTCGCGCAGGGCCAGGAGGGTCAGCACCAGCTCGATCCCGCCGCTGGCCCCCAGGGCGTGCCCTAGCTGGCTCTTCGTGCTGGAGATGCTGACCTTTTTTGCCGCGTCGCCGAAGACCGACTTGATGGCCCGCGTCTCCGCGAGGTCGCCCAGCGGCGTGCTCGTGCCGTGGGCGTTGATGTAGGCGATGTCCGCGGGATCAAGGCCGGCGTCGCGAATGGCCGACCGCATCGCCCGCGCCGCCCCGCTTCCTTCTTCGTCCGGCTGGGTGATGTGGCCGGCGTCGGCGCTCAGGCCGTAGCCCAACAGCTCCGCGTAAATCCTGGCCCCGCGGTTCCGCGCGTGCTCGAGGTCCTCGATGACGAGGATGCCGGCCCCTTCGGCCATGACGAAGCCGTCGCGGTTGACTTCGAAGGGGCGGCTGGCGCGAGTGGGGTCGTCGTTGCGCCCGGAAAGGGCCCGCATCGCCGCAAACGCGCCCAAGCCCAGCGGCGTGATGGTCGATTCCGTGCCGCCGGTGATCATCACGTCCGTGTCGCCGTGCTGGATCATCTTCAGCGCCTCGCCGATGCCGTTGGTGGCGCTGGCGCAGGCGGTGGCCACGGTCGTGTTGGGCCCGCGGATCTTGTACTGGATCGAAAGCTGCCCGCCCGCCGCGTTGACCATCAGCTTGGGGATGGTGAAGGCCGAGACGCGCTCCGGCCCCTTCTCCATCAGCTTGATGTGCTGCTGCTCGATCTCGCCCAGGCCGCCGATGCCCGAGCCCAGGATCACGCCGCAGCGGTAGGAGTCTTCCCGCGCAAAATCGATGCCGGCGTCCTTCACCGCATCGGTGCCGGCCACCATGGCGAACTGCGCGAAGCGGTCGATGCGCCTGGCTTCCTTGGGCGGCAGATAGCCGTCCGTCGACCAGTTGACGATCTCGCCCGCCACTTGGCAGCGAAAGCCCGACGGATCGAAGGCGGTGATCCTCCGGACGCCGCTCTCGCCCGCGCAGATCCGCTTCCAAAGATCTTCGACCTGGCAACTCAGCGACGTGACCGCGCCAATCCCCGTGATGACCACACGGCGTTTCATTTACGACACGGCCTGGTCGATGTAGTGAATGGCCTCGCCGACGGTCTGGATTTTCTCCGCCGCATCGTCGGGGATGCTGATGTCGAACTCTTCCTCGAGTTCCATCACCAGCTCGACCTGGTCCAGCGAATCGGCCCCCATGTCGTTGACGAAATGGGTCTGGTCGGTGATCTGGTCCTTGGCCACGCCGAGCTGCTCGGCCACAATGTCGATGACTCGTTCTTTGACGGACGCCACCTAAGTTCCTCCCAAACAAGGACAGACACCGGAGAAGCGCAAACGACCCTTCCAGGCGTAAAGCGGCCTGGGAAGGCAGGATAGGGAAGTTTCTATACCTTGGTTGCCGTAGGCTTGTCAAGATAGAGTGGACGGGCGAACGAGACGAGCCAGCAGGGCCCGAAACCATTCGTCCGCTTCCGACTTAGGGCGATCGCCGGCGCAGAAGATAACGCCATATTCAACGGCCGAGCATTCCCTAATCTTCCCATCTCTCCCAAGCAGTCATATCCGTGGCCCATCCGTCCCATTCGTTTCGTCCGTGTCCCAATCTTTCTCAAACCGTCATCCCGCCGTCGACCGTCATCACCTGCCCCGTAATGTAACTCGCCGCCCGGCTCGCCAGAAAGACCACGCACTCGGCCACGTCCTCCGGCTGACCGAGCCGCTTGGCTGGGATGTGCTTGCGGGCCTCGTCCTTGAACTCATCGCCCAAGACCGATGTCATTTCGGTCTCGATGAATCCCGGCGCGACGGCGTTGACCGTAATGTTCCGCCCGGCCAATTCCAGCGCCACCGATTGCGTGAAGCCGATGATCCCCGCCTTCGAGGCGGAGTAGTTCGATTGTCCCTTGTTGCCGCGAATGCCCGAAACGCTGGAGATGTTGATGATCCGCCCGTAGCGCTGGCCCATCATGACGAGCGTGGCGGCGCGGGTGAAGAGGAACGTGCCGCGGAGGTTGGTGGCGATGACGTCGTCGAAGTGCTCGTCCGACATGCGCGGCAGGAGCGTATCGCGGGTGATGCCGGCGTTGTTCACAACGATATCGAGGCGGCCCCAATCGGTCGTCACCTTCGTGACGGCCTCGTCGACGCTTTCGCGCTTTGTAACGTCGCAGGCGACGGCCAGCGCCGTTCCGCCCGCGGACGCGATCGCAGCGACGGTCTCCTGGAGTTTCGCCGCGTCGCGGGCGACGCAGGCCACTTTCGCCCCGCACCGCGCCAAGGCCAGCGCAATCGCCCGGCCGATGCCGCGCGAAGCGCCGGTCACGAGGGCGGTTTGACCGGAGAGATCAACGGAGATTTGAGCAGGGGCAGGGTCGGGCATGGGAGCGAGTGGTTAGTGGCTGGCGGTCAGTGGCTAATGGTTGGTGGTTCGAGTATGGCGGAAGATTGCCAGGAGACCAAGTCCTCTCCTCACCCCTCCAGCCTCTAGCCCACAGCCTCTCGCCTCTCATACCTCCACGTTCTCACACTTGACGTCCTTGTCGATCCGCCGCAACAGGCCCTTGAGCACACGGCCCGGGCCGATCTCGTAAAACGGATCGCAGCCCTGGGCGATCAGATACCGCATCGAGTCTTCCCAGCGCACGGGGCGAATAACCTGCTCGACGAGCAACCGGCGGATTTCCTCCGGGTCGTCGTGGGGCCTGGCATCGACGTTGGAGACGACGGGAATGCGCGGCCTGGCGAGCTTCGCTCCTGAAAGCGCCGCCGCCAGCCGCTCGTCGGCGGGGTGCATGATCGGCGTGTGAAACGCCCCGGCGACGGGAAGCACGACCGTCCTCGCGCCGGCAGCCTCGGCCCGCTCAACGAGCCGCTCGCACGCGCTTTTCGTGCCCGACGCGACCGTGTTCCCCGGGCAGAGCAAATTGGCGACTTGCAGGATTTCGCCGCCGCGGGCCTCGTCGCACAGCGCCTCGACGCCCGCCCGGTCCGGCCCCAGCACGCTCACCATGCCGCTCTGCGTCGCGTCGGAGGCGTCCTGCATCGCCTGGCCGCGCTTTTGCACGACGCCGAGCGCCGTCTCGAATTCCATCACGCCGGCAAAGACCAGGGCGGTATACTCGCCCAGGCTCAATCCTGCCGCGGCCGAGCACGAGGCGACCACGTTCGGCGACCGCGTTTTGAATTGTTCCAGCGCCGCCAGGCTGGTGACGAAGATCGCCGGCTGGCTGTGGACGGTCGAATCGAGCCGTTCGGCTGGGCCTTCAAAACAGACTTTCGCCAGGTCGAAGCCCAGGACGGAATTCGCGCGGTCATAGAGCTCCCGCGCCGCCGGCAGCGACGCCGCCAGCTCGCGCCCCATGCCGACCTTCTGCACGCCTTGGCCGGGAAACAAAAACGCGGTCTTGCTCACGTCAGCGGCCCCTCCGCGTTCGTGGCAAACTGAAATCGGCAGGAAATCCTTGCTAAGGGCCGAGTTTTCGACTCCACCGACCCCGTGTCGGCACAAGGCCGGTGGGGCATTGCGGCGTCAGAGATGAATCTTCTGCGATATTGCCCGCACGGTCGCATCGCGCGATACCTCCCGCCGCAGCGCCAGGCGGACCTAGAACAGGACCGCAGCCCCCCGCGCTACTTCTTCTTTTTCCCCTTCGCGTCGGCCTTCTTTTTCTCCATGTCCACAATCGGCCGGCCCATGTAGTAGCCGCACTTGGGGCAGATGACATGGGAGGGGATCGGCTCGGAGCACCGCGGGCAGAACTGAAGCTGCGGGGGGTGCTTCGCGTCGTGCGCGCGGCGGGTGCGCGTGCGGGCGTTGGATTGTCGTCTTTTGGGGACGGCCATGAGCGCACCTGAAGCCAAATTGAGGGGGTCATGGTAGGAGACGCCCAGAAAAGTGTCAAGCAACCCCCGATCGCTCTTAGCGTACTCGTAATCGTCCTCGTACTCGACACGCCGATGGACCGCACACCTACAACATGCATACAAGGCGCGCCCCTCCAGTTATCTCTTTGACATCCCTCCTGGCATCGCATTAACATAGACCCATGCG
>JACOUI010000271.1 GCA_016177915.1 Planctomycetia bacterium | reverse complement strand
GCGCTGCCTGCGTGTTTGGCACACACCCTTTAGGACCATTCCGCATTCCGAATTCCGCATTCCGAATTCCCCATGGCCCGCTTCCGCCTCCGTACGCTGCTCCGCCTCCGCGAAAGCGAGCGCGACGACCGCCGCATCGACCTGGCGCGCGCCCTGGAAGCAGAACGTATCCTGGACCGCGAGATCGAGGAGACGAGCGACGAAATCCGCGGCCTGGACGAGATGCAGCGCATCGCGGCCGGGCCGATCGACATCGACCGCCAGCTCGAGGCCGCAAGGCACAAGTTCGTCCTCCGCCTGCACCGGGAGTCGCTCTTCGAAAAGCGCCGCCAGGTGCAGGCCGAGATCGAGCGTCGCCGGCTGGCCCTCGTCGAGGCCGACCGCGAAGTCAAGAAGCTGGAAAAACTCCGCGACCTGAAGCAGCAGCGAGATGCAGACGACAACCGCCAGCGTGAGCAAAAGGACCTGGACGAAATCGCCCTCCGCCGGCCACGCGAATTACCAGAGCGCGAGATTGAGGTGTGACCATGCTGCAAAAAATGAAGGCGATGTTCGGGCAGTTCTGCGTGGCCACAATCCTGGCCCAGGCGGTGCTGGCGGGCTATCTCGTCGGCACGGGCGCGCTTGACCGCATGAAGCTCGCGCAAATCGTGGCCGTCGTCCACGGCATCGACGTCCTCCGCGCCCGGGCGGCCGCCGCTGAGGGGCCGAAGGAAACCGTCACCGTCGAGGACATCGTCGAGGCCCGGGCGGCCAAGCTCCAGCAAATGGCCACGCGCGATCTGGCGCTCGACCGGCGGCAGGCGCTGCTCGACGCCCAGCAAAGCAAACTGATGACCGACATGGAGTCTTACCAGACCGCGAAACTGGCCTTTCAGAAGTACGTCGACGACTGGGAGACCGGCCAGAAACGCCAGGCCCTGGACGACGCCGTTGCGCTCGTGGGCGGCATGAAGCCCAAGCAGGCCAAGGACCAGGTCGTCCTCATGCTGCAAAAGGAAGAGATGGACTTCGTCGTCCGCATCATGGAATCGCTGCCCGTCACCCAGCGCTCCAAGCTGATGGCCGAGTTCAAAACCCCCGAGGAAAACCAGCAGCTCGCCGACATTTTGAGGAGCATGCGCGAGGCCAAGGAAAAGACCGCCCCGGCCGAGCAGGCGCGGGCGGCCGTCGGCGCGGCCGCGCCAATGTAGCCGTCGCGCTCCGAAAGTAGCCCTCACGCTCTGCGTGAGGCAGCGCGCGTTGGCGACGAGCGCGCGGACCGTTAGGATGCTCACATTGCTCTCCCGGCACCTCACGCTGAGCGTGAGGGCCACTTTCTGCTAGCACTGCTGCGCCCACCCTTCCGCAAATTCCTTCTGTAGCGGGCCGCCGTCCCGGCTCGAAGTTATCTCAGGACGTGCTCGCATCCGGCGCACCTGAGATCCGCTACGCGCCGCGATCGATCGGAGCACGGCACCGGCCAAAAGGGGGGTGGGCCGATGACCGTCGCCGTCGAGCCGCTCACCGCGGCTTTGCCCGGCCATGTTCCGCCGTCGAGGCCGTCCGACCAGGACGACGCCCCGCGCGATTTCCTCGAAGTTTTGCGGCGCACAACGCGCCGGTTCGGCGTCGAATCCGCTGACGCCCAAAGCGACGATCGCGCGGAGAACGACGAATCGCAAAATGCCGACGGGCCTGCGGATGCGCCGCAGCCGGACGACTCGGTCGAATCGGCAGAAGTTGCGCAGGAAATCGTTTCCGCGCCGGCAGCGGCCCTGCTGCTGCCGGGCCCCGTCGCGATCGTCCGGCAGTCCATCCCGCAAGCGCCCCCGGTTCTTTCCGAAACGGCCCCTGAATCGTCGCCGGCTTTGTCCGTTTTGGATCCGGCGGTGTCCGACGGCGCCGGCGACGTGCTGGAACTTGATATTCAACCCGGCGCATTCCCCGGCGACGGTGCGGCGCTGGACGTTCGCCATGTGGCGCTTTTTGCGCCGAGTTTCCCGCTTGCCAGAATTCCTGAAATCGACGCCGGCGGCGAACCCCCGCTCGCCGGTGCGCAAACGGCGGACGCAGCCCTCAAAACCGCGGCAATTCCCGCGGAAGTCCCCGTGAATCTGCCATTTTCGCCGCCAACGTGGGCGACGGCGTTGGGCGCGGAAATCGTTTCCACGCTGGCAGCACCGCCGCTGCCGGACGGATTGACGCTGCCGACCGCCGGTCCGCACCGAGAACCGGATGGCTCGGATGTGGTGCGAATCCAGCCGTTTCCCTTCCCCCTGGCCCCCCTCATTCCTCCGGCAAGTCACGCCGATCTCGGCTCGAAATATTCCCGACTGCATACGCTTTTGACGCGCGTCGCCCAAGCCGTGCGGGAAATCGTTTTTCGCGCCAGGGGGTCCATTGAGATTGCCAGCGACGCCAGCATCAACCTGCCTGGCGTGGACGAGGGAGCGAACGCCGCTCCCGCGGCGCAGGACGAGTCGGTCGCTCTGGGAGAGCCACTTTTGGAAGACGGCGCCGTAACGAACGGCGCGGCCGATGAATCGAGGCTGGCGCCGGCGCAGGGCGGCACTAACCGAAACAACGAGGGCGGCGGCTGGAACTTTGCCGACAAGCCGGCGCAGGCCGCATCCCGCGAGGCCGACGGCCAGCGGCGTGTCGAGCTTGTGCAGCGGCTGGCCGGGGCGCTGCAAGCAGCGCAGCAGCGGCAGGGGGAAGTGGTGCTGCGCTTGACGCCGCCCGACCTGGGCCTGGTGCGCGTGCACCTCGTCCTGCAAGAGGGGGCGCTGAACGCCCGGCTGGAGGCCCAAACCCGCCGCGCCCGGGCGCTGCTCCTGGAAAACCTATCGCAGCTTCGCCAGAGGCTGACGGAACTGGATGTCAAGATTGTCCGGCTCGATGTCGATTTGATGGACCAGAGTTTTCAGGGGAGTTTTTCGCAGAGCGCTGACGAAGACTCGCGACAGCGTTGGCAGCAGGCTGCCGGCGCCGGTGGCGGCCACGCGCGCCTGCGGTCGTCGCAGGAAACGGGAGTCATCGGCGGAGCAGCGTCGATCGAGTCGGGATCATCGTCGGGTCGACTGGACATCGTCGCCTGACGCCCGACGACACGGCCGCCGCCGCCGCTGGCTTTCGCCCCTCGCTGCGGCAGGGGACCACCTCATGGCAGTTGCGCCCATCGGTGCGGAGTCGGCCGTTGGCCACACCCAGGGAGACCAGTTCGTCTCCGGCGACGGCGATCCGCTCGGCTCGCTCAAGCTCGACGACTTCCTCAAGCTGCTCATCGCGGAGCTGAAGAACCAGGACCCGCTCGAACCGCTCAAAAACGCGGACATCCTGGAGCAGGTCTCGCAAATCCGCGAGATCGGCGTCTCCAGCCGGCTGAACGACACGCTCGACAGCGTGCTTTTGGGACAGAACGTGGCCAGCGCCGCCGCGCTCATCAACCAGCCGATCCTCGGTTTGAGCGACTCGGGCGAGAACGTGTTTGGATACGTGGACAGCGTCACGATCGCCGGCGGCGAGGCCAAGCTGCACGTCGGCGACCAGGTCGTTTCGATCTCCAAAGTGCGAGAAATCCTGCCGCCGCAGTAACGGGGGCAGGCGGCAACAATACGAATTCCGGCACAACGCCGCCGCGGCCGGCCTTCCGGCCCGCGGCTCGCCTCAGGCAGGGCGAGGACGCCGACGCGTCGGGTGTTTTGCCAAAGGGGGGTGTTATGGGTCTGGCTTCCGCTCTCACGACGTCTCTGACGGGACTGAACGCCGCCGAAACGACGATCGACGTCGTCGGCAACAACGTCGCCAACGCCAACACCGTCGGCTTCAAGGCCTCGGCCGCGGCCTTCGCCACGCAGATCTACGTCACGCACTCTCTGGGCTCCGGACCCACGGCCGCCAACGGCGGCACGAACCCGCGGCAGACCGGCCTGGGCACGAAGGTCGCCGCCATCACGCCCGACTTCACGCAGGGGTCGATCGAGCTCTCGTCCAGCCCCTCGGACCTGGCCATCGAAGGCGACGGGTTCTTCATCGTCGAGGGAAGCCAGGGAGAGCAGCTCTTCACGCGGAACGGCATCTTCAAGCTCAACGCCTCCAACGAGCTGGTGACGATCAACGGCCAGCGGCTGTTGGGCTTTGGCGTGGACGCCCGCTTTCAGATCGACCCTACGACCCTCGTGCCCCTGGCGATTCCGCTCGGAAGTACCATGGTCGCGCAAGCCACGCAAAACGTCTTCTTCCAGGGAACGCTGCGCCCCAACGGCGACCTGGCCGACATGGCGCAGATCATCCAGAGCGGCGTGCTGGGCGACGCCTCGCTGCCGGCGCCCGCCAGCGGCGGCAACGCGCCGGCGGCGGTCGCCGGTCCGGCGGGCGTGCCTCCGGCGGCGCTCGTGGCCGGCGGCGGCGCCTTGGACGCGGGAAGCTACCAGTACCGCGTCGCGTTTATCGATGCCGACGGCAACGAGAGTTTTCCGTCGCCGCCGTCGACGGCCGTCGTGGCCGCGGCCGGCGACCGGATCGACGTCACGCTGCCGGCGGCCCCGGCCGGACCGCCGGGCGATTGGGCCGGGCGGCGGATTTACCGCGCCTTCAACGGCGGCAGCTTCCTGCGCCTGACCGACATCGGCGACATCGCCGCCACCGGAAACTACGTGGACGACGCCTCGCAGGCTTCCATCGCCGGCAATCCCGTCCTCTTCGCCCCGTCGCAAACCGGCTCGCGGACCTACAACTACCGCGTCACCTATTCCAACAGCCTCTCCACCGTCGAGCCCAGCCGCCCCAGCCCTCTCATGGGACCGATCACCGTGACCGGCGATACGCGCGTGCGGCTGACGGGCCTCCCCGGCGTCATTCCACCGCCCTACGACCAGATCAACGTCTACCGCTCGCTGGCCACGGACGACACCGAATATCACCTCGTGACGACGCTCACCGGCGGCCAGACCACCTACATCGACGGCCTGCCCGACGCCGACCTGGCCCTCAACCCGCTCCTGGACTTTGACGGGCCCAAGGTCAACGCCTCGTCCACGACGTTGATGAACATCCTGGTGCGGACGGGCACGGACACTTATGAGCCGCTCTTCGCCGAGGCGGGCACACTGAGCTTCACGCCGGAAAAGGGCGGCCGGCAGCTCGCCACGAAGCAATTGGCCATCGACGGTACGACCACGCTCCAAACGCTGATCAACTTCATGGAGCAGGCGATGGGGATCCAGGAAAACACGGACCCCTTGAACCCCATCCCCCAGTCGCAGCGCACCGGCGGCCTGCCGCCGATCGACCCGGGCGGGACCGTGACCAGCGGGCGAATCCAGCTCGTCGGCAACAACGGCGTGAACAATGCCATCGACATCGCGCTGTCCGGCATGCAGTTCGTGGGGAACAGCGGCACGGTCTACGGCGTGAACCTGCCGTTCGGGACGGTGCAGGACGCGGTGGGCGAGAGCGCCGTGGCCGACTTCATCGCCTACGATTCGCTGGGCATTCCGGTGACGGTGCGCGTCACCGCCGTGCAGGAGAGCCGCGGCACGAACCAGACGACGTACCGCTGGTTTGCCGATTCGGGCGACAACCAGACCGGCACGTCGGACGTGTCGATCGCCGTCGGGACGGGACTGATCACGTTCGACGGCGAGGGGAAAGTCGTTTCCGTGACGAATGCGACCGTCTCGATCCTCCGCAACGGCGTGGCCAGCATCTCGCCGCTGGATTTCGAGCTGGACTTTTCGGAGTTGTCGGGCCTGGCGACGCCGACCAGCACGCTGGCGGCGGCGAGGCAGGACGGCTCGGCGCCGGGAACGCTGTCGAGCTACATCATCGGCGAAGACGGCGTGATCCGCGGCGTGTTCTCGAACGGGGTGACCCGCGATCTGGGGCAGGTCCGCATGGCGCGGTTCGCCAACAACGCCGGCCTGGACCAGCGGGGCGGAAATCTCTACGCCGCGGGCGTCAATTCCGGCCTGCCGATCGTCGGCAATCCCAACGAGCAGGGGATCGGGCGGCTCGTGGCCGGCGCCTTAGAGCTGTCGAACACGGACATCGGGGCGAACCTGATCGACCTGATCCTGGCCTCGACGCAGTACCGGGGCAGCGCGCGGGTGATCGAAACGGCGCAGAGCCTGTTCGACGAAATTCTGAACCTGCGGCGGTAGTTTTCCGGCAGCCTGGAGGGCGCATTGGGCAATGCGTCGTTTGCGCTCCGCGCCACGATCATGCGCACAAGCCAGGCGGACCTGTTGACGGACGAGGAATTGCGGGACCTGGTGGGGTATCTGGAAGGCAGGAAGTAAATGCAGTCGCGGCGGGGCGAGCGTGCCGAAGTGCGCGCCACGGGACAGGTACGGGCAGGGTGTGGACGCGGGACGGGCAGGGTGTGGACACGGTGTGGTGAGGGTGTGGACGCGGCACGGGCAGGGTCGGCGGGCGGCTGGAGGGGCCGCTGGCGAGGCAGTGCATCCAGCGGAAGGTCGGTGTGGGAGAAGGGGTTGCGTCGGGCGGCCGAGATTGTCGGCGGTTGCGGGCAGGCGCTCGGAAAACATTTTCTTGGACGCGAGGCTGATGCGCGAAGCGGACGGGAGCGCGGAAACTGTTTCGCGAGCGAGCGCGCTCGTGCAAGCGGGATGGCGAAGATGGAGTGGAAGGAAAAACACGGGGGGGAGGGGTGTCGAGTTTGCGGGGGCGGACAAATCGCGACGAGGTACGCCGCTCTTTTTTGATTGAAGGGGAAAAGCGGGATCGGCGTCAAGAGTATTTTTGGATCTTTTTTGGTTCTTAAGGGGGGGCTACGGGCCGCCGCGCGCCGGGAAGGGCCGAATTGGGTGTCATTGGGGCGCATCCGGGATACAAAAGGTATGCAAAGTGTCGCCAAAGCGCTCAAACCTGACGAGTTTGTGACGCATCCGGGCGAGATTTGTTTTGGGCGTGTGGGAAGAGAAGGGCGGCGGGCGCGAAGCAGCGGCATAACGTGTGAAGCGCGCGGACCGCGGCGCCTTCTTATCTCGGGCTTGTGATGGGGCCGAGCCGAGCGGCCGGGGCAAGCTGCGGCGGCGCCGACGGCCGGCGATCACGGGTCGGCGGGCGGGGGCGAACCAACCCCCCCCCTGCCCCCCTTCGTAAGGGGGGGAGAAGAGGGGGCAGCAGCCGGCGCCAGAGGACGGCGCTCGCGGGTGGACGGGCGGCTCGCCGACTTGTGGCCGCTTTGCCGCACGGACTCCGGCCAGAAGCGCTTGGCAGAGGCCGGGGCGAAGACCAACGGCACCCGCGGAGGGCGGTCGCGGCTCAACGGCCGGCGGCCGATTGCACGGGCAAGATGCCCGTGGCAGCCGGCGTATTTGGAAGGCAGGAAGTGACGCGGGCGATTTGAACCCGCGCGGAATTCCCGTCTTCTCGCGGTCCAGCGCCGCGTCGTACAATACAGGTGGATTCGTCACCGCGGGATTTCCCCATGCAAACCGTCAAATTCGTCTACTGGCAAGAAGGCGACGCCTGGATCGGGTACTTGCAGGACTACCCGGACTACTGGACGCAGGGCGATTCGCTCGACGACCTCAAAGAGCACCTGAAGGACCTCTATCAGGACCTGACGGGCGGCCAGATTCCGGGCATTCGCCGCGTGGACGACCTGGTCGTTTCATGAAGCGCGTCGACCTCATCAAGACGATCGAGGGCTTCGGCTGCGTGCTCATTCGGCACGAAGGCAAACACGACTGGTATCGCAACCCTTTGACGGGTGGGGGAAGCGGACCAAGATAACGTCGCCTCGGTTCATGACTTCTCCGGGGCGTCGTCATACTCCTCCCAGCCGGCGCGCTGGCCCGCCTCCCAGGCCAGCGCTTGAAGTTCGTCCCGCGTCCAAGGGCTATCGTCGTACTGCTGCTCCTTGAGGCGCTCGTATTCCCCAAGGCGGAGCAACACGAACGTCTCCTTCGTCCGCGGATTCACCACGCGCGGGGGAGTGGCTTGGGGGTCTTCCAGCGCTTGCAGTTGTTGTTCGGTAAGTTCGACCATGGGCGCTTCCTTTTCCTGGATCGTACCGCCTGCGCATGCTGGCGACCAGTGCGGTCGTCTTGTCAACCACCCCTCCCCCCCGCTTCGTAAGGGTGGGAGAAGGTGAGAGGGGGAGACGTTGAGAGGGGGAGGCGGGGCGAGGGGGAGGAGGACAACGCCAGAGGGTGAGGGGCGAGACGAGTTCGCGGAACGGGGAATGTTCGTGGGAGTGCAAGGGCCTGGCAGAGGAGCGGGGCGAACGGCAACGGACCCGCGGACGTCGGTCGCGGGTCGATGGCTCGCGGCCGATCGCACGGGCAAAATGCCCGTGGCACCCGGCGGGCTCGCAGAGCGCCGAAAACCCCAGAGAGGGGATGGGGCGTTTCTAGCCGCCAATCATTTCCTCCACCGGCGCTGGGCCGGTGGTGGGAGAAGCCGGAAAGAATGCGGCGCGGATCCCGCGGGCTCGCAGAGCGCCGAAAACCCCAGAGAGGGGGTGGGGCGTTTCTAGCCGCCAATCATCTCCTCCACCGGCGCGAGGCCGGTGGTGGGAAAACCCATGCGGGCGCCGGTCGGGGAACGGAGCGCCCTCCTACAGGGTCTCCGCGCAATCCAAAATCCAAAATCCCCAATCCAAAATCACCTCACGCCCGCGTTCTTCTGCGCCCTCCTTAGCACCTCCCCCGCCTTCTTCCGCGCCCGGCTCGCGCCGTCGGCCAGGATCGCGCGGACTTCGTCGGGATGCGAGGCCCAGTGCTCGCGGCGCGATCGCGGCTCGGCCAGAAAGGCGTCCGCCAGGTCGGCCAGCGCCTTTTTCACTTCGCCGTAGCCGAAGCCCCCGCGGCGATAGAGCGCCGCCATCTCGTCGCGCTGCTGCGGTGTCGCGAACAGCGAGTACAGATCGAACAGGTGGTCCCCCGCCGGGTCTTTCGGCTGCTCCATCGGCCGCGAGTCGGTCTTGATCGACATGATCTTCTTCCGCATCGCCTTGGCCGGCTCGAAAAGCTCGATCGTGTTGTTGTAGCTTTTGGACATCTTCTCGCCGTCGGTGCCGGGCACCTTGGCCGAGTCGTCCAGCACCTTCGCCTTGGGCAGCACGAACGTCTCGCCGAACAGGTGGTTAAAACTGCCCGCCAGGTCGCGGCAGACCTCGATGTGCTGAACCTGGTCGGCCCCGACGGGCACGACGTCCGAGTCGTAGCCCAGAATGTCGGCCGCCATGAGCACGGGATACGCAAAGAGGCCTGCATCGGCCGCCAGGCCCTTGGCCTTTTTGTCCTTGTAGGCGACGCATCGCTCCAAAAGCCCCATCGGCGTGACGGTCATCAAGAGCCAGCAGAGCTCGCTCACTTCCGGCACGTCCGATTGCACATACAGCGTCGCCTTGGTCGGATCCAGCCCCAGGGCCAAGAGGTCGATGGCCGCCTCGTGCGTGTACTGCCGCAAGAGGGCCGGCTCGCGGACGGTGGTCAGCGCGTGCAAGTTGGCGATGAAGTAATAGGCCTCGTTGCCGTGCTGCAGGTCGATGTATTGCCGGATGGCCCCGAAATAGTTGCCCCAGTGGAAACGGCCGGTGGGCTGAATGCCGGAGAGGACGCGCATGGCAGGGTCTTTGGCTGGCGGAGTCGGCGGTAGGGTGGGCGGAGCAAGCCGATCGCCCGTCGGTCGTTCGCCGGCCGTTTTGGCGGCCGCCAAGACGTCCACCGTGCGGCTTGCTTTCGCGGCAAAGTTCGGCCAGCCGCGAGCTGGCTTGCGGCGCCCACCGTGCCGTGGGAGTGTATCACAGGAGCGATGAGGAGGGGGAGAGGGGAACCTAGGGTCGAACGAGAATTAAGTGTCGTCTTTCGCTCCGCGAAAGGCGACAATTCGGGAAGTTATTTTTCGGCCGCTCCCTATCCACCAAATCGGTCGGTCGGCGACGATCCGTCACGGAGAGTCGAGATTAGGTTCGTCGGCCGCGGCGTCGGGCGATTCGCCTTCGGAGCCGGAGCCGGCGCGGCGCCAGTGAAGGAGCTGCTGCTCGATCCACTCGAGCCGCTGCTGCTGGGCGCGCACGACGCCGTCCAACTGTTCAACGGTCCGCTGCAGCTCCATGAATAGAAGCTCCAGGTTCGTTACCCGCTTGTCGGCTGCGGGATTTTCGCGATCGTCAGAACTCATCGTCGGTCCGCCCGCAAGGGGTTCGCCGGCAGACGTTCGCCCAAGCTCGCCGGCCCAGCATGGAAATCTCCGGCCGCTCCGTTTATCCTAGCGCGTCGCCCGTTTCCGTAGGCAAGCCCGGTGAACCAGGAGTTCGCGCCGATGTCCCGCCAGTTTTGGATGGTTGTCTCCATCAGCACGTTGGTTGTCGTTGGCGCGGTGCTGGAGGCGACGCGCGCCGCGGCCCAGGCCAAGCCCGTCTTCGACAGCCGCCTCGTCACCTCCGACACGAAAGGGCACGCCGTCGACGTGGACGTCGACGTGACGGGCGCCAAGGAACTGTACCTTGTCGTCACCGACGGCGGCAATGGCTACGGCTGCGACTGGGCCGATTGGGCCGAGCCGCGGCTTGTCGGCAGGAAGGGCGACCTCAAGCTGACCGAGCTGAAATGGAAGTCGGCCTCCGCCGATTGGGGCGACGTGCGAAACGGCAAGAACGCCGGCGGCGGGCCTCTGGCGATCAATGGCAAGGAGGTCTCCTACGGCATCGGCACGCACGCCAATTCCGTCATCGCCTTCGATCTCCCCGCAGGCTACACGCGCTTCAAGGCCCGCGCTGGCCTCGATAACGGCGGCACCGACCAGGCCGGCGGCCGGGCCACGAGCGTGCAGTTTCTCGTCTACCTGGAAAAGCCGCCCGCCGCCGTAGCGTCCGTCGCCGCGGGCGACTCGGGAAAACGCGACGCCGCCGACGCGCTGGCGGGTCTCGACGTGGCCGAGGGCCTCGCGGCTACGCTCTTCGCCGCGGAGCCGACGCTCCTTTCGCCCACGAACATCGACGTCGACGCCCGCGGCCGCGTCTGGGTGTGCGAGGTCGTCAACTACCGCCATCGCAACGACTCCCGTCCCGAAGGCGACCGCATCCTGATCCTCGAAGATACCAACGGCGACGGCGTCTCCGACAAGACGAAGGTTTTCTACCAGGGGCGGGACATCGACTCGGCCATGGGCATTTGCGTCTTGGGCAACAAAGTGATCGTCTCCTGCTCGCCCAACGTCTTCGTCTTCACCGACGAAAACGGCGACGACAAGCCCGACGGCCGCGAATTGCTCTTCACCAACACCGGCCAGGCGCAGCACGACCACTCGGCCCACGCCTTCGTCTTCGGACCCGACGGCTGGCTGTATTGGAACTTCGGCAACGCCGGCCAGAAGGTGATGGACAAGAATGGCAAGCAGGTCGTGGAGGTTGACGGCAACGCCGTCGTCGACAATGGCAAGCCCTATTTCGGCGGCATGGTTTTTCGCTGCCGGATGGACGGCTCCGAGTTCCAGGTGCTGGCCCACAACTTCCGCAACAACTACGAAGTGACCGTCGATTCCTTCGGCACGCTTTGGCAGTCCGACAACGACGACGACGGCAACCGCGGCGTGCGCATCAACTACGTCATGGAGCACGGCAACTTCGGCTACCGCGACGAAATGACCGGCGCCGGCTGGCAAAGCCCGCGCACCAACATCGAAGACGACATCCAGCGGAGGCACTGGCACCAGAACGATCCGGGCGTGGTGCCGAACCTTTTGCCGACGGGCGCCGGCTCGCCGACGGGGATCTGCGTGTACGAAGGGCGCCTCTTGCCCAAGCCGTTCTGGGACCAGGTGATCCATTGCGACGCCGGACCCAACGTCGTCCGCGCCTACCCGGCCGCGCCCGACGGAGCGGGCTACAAGGCCCAGTCGCTCAACATTCTCTACGGCGCGCGGGACCCGTGGTTTCGGCCGGCGGACGTGTGCGTCGCGCCGGACGGCTCGCTGTTCGTGGCCGACTGGTACGACCCGGGCGTGGGCGGCCACCGCATGGGCGACATCGACAAGGGGCGGATCTTTCGCGTCGCGCCGCCGAATACGCCCTACAAAGTGCCGGCGTACGATTTCGAGACCGCCCGCGGCGCTGGCGAAGCGCTGGCCAGCCCCAACCAGGCCGTGAGGTATCTCGCCTGGCAGTCGCTACACAAGATGGGAAAGGACGCCGAGAAGGAACTGGCCGCGAGGTATCTGGCTTATGAGCCGCGCTTGCAAGCGCGCTATCTGTGGCTCCTCGGTCTCATTCCCGGCAAGGGCGAACACTACGTCAACTTGGCGCTGAATGACAAAAACCCCGACATTCGGATCACGGCCTTGCGCTTGGCGCGGTCGATCAAGCTGGATGTGATTCCCGTCGTCGAGAAGCTCGCCAGCGATGCATCGCCGGCGGTGCGGCGCGAGTGCGCCATTGTCCTGCGAGGACACAAGTCGCCCGAGGCGCCCAGGCTCTGGGCCGAGCTGGCCGCCCAGCACGACGGGAAGGACCGCTGGTATCTGGAGGCCCTCGGCATCGGCGCTCATGGCCAGTGGGACGCGTTTCTGGGCGCCTGGCTGAAAAAAGTCGGCGACGGCTGGAACACGCCCGCCGGCCGCGACATCCTGTGGCGCTCGCGTGCGGCCGTCAGCCCGGACTACCTCGCCCGGATCATCGCCGATCCCAAAACCTCGACCGACGAACTGCTGCGCTACTTGCGCGCATTCGATTTCCTTGCCGTCGGCGACGACAAGCAAGAGGCGCTCTTGCAGTTGGCCGTCGCCGGCGGCGACGACGGCCAGCGCCGGGCGCTGATTTCCGGCGAGGCGCTCAAGCGGGTAGTCTCGGTCAACGTCTCGGCCGATCCGGCGCTGGCGGCGGCGCTCGACGGCGTCCTGGCCGCCCGCGCCGGCTCGCGCGAGTTTGTGGAGCTGGTCGACAAGTTCAGCTTCGCCAAGCGCTATCCCGACCTTGTGTTGCTGGCTGAGAAAGACCCCGATCAGCCGGAAGGCGTCGAGGCGGCGCGCGTGCTTCTGGCGAAAGGCCAACAGAAGCTGCTTTCCGACGCGCTCGCCGGGCAGGATTCGGCGGCGGTCGCCGGGCTGGTCCGCGCGCTGGGCAACTCGGCCGACGGCCGCTCCGCCGCCCTGCTGCTGCCGATCCTCTCCGACGACAAGCGGCCTGAGGAAGTCCGCCGCCAGACGGCGCGCGGGCTGGCCCGCACGCGCCGCGGCACCGAGGAGATCGTGCGCCTGGCGAAGGCCGGCAAGCTGGCCGACGATTTGAAGCAGGCGGCCGCCCTCGAGCTGCACCTGGCGGCCGCGCCGGAGCTGAAAGCCGACGTGGAAAAACTTTTCCCGCTGCCGGCGGCCAAGGAGTCGCAGCCGCTGCCGCCGATCGCGCAGCTTGTGAAGATGAAAGGCGACGTAGCGCGCGGCAGGCAGGTCTTCGCCACGACCGGCACTTGCGCCAAGTGCCACGTCGTAGGCGGCGAAGGCAAGGAGGTCGGACCCAACCTCTCGGAAATCGGCGGCAAGCTGAGCCGCGAGGCGCTCTTCGACTCGATCCTCTATCCCAGCGCCGGCATCAGCCACAACTACGAAACGCACTCGCTGCTCCTGTCCGACGGCACCACCGTCACCGGCATTATCACCAGCGAGACCGCACAGGGCCTGTCGATCAAGAACAACGAGGGGTTGGTGCACACCTTCAGGCCCAACGAAATCGAGCAGAAAGAAAAACAAAAGATCTCGCTCATGCCGGCCGACCTGCAGAAGCTCATGTCGGCCCAGGACCTCCTGGACGTCGTCGAGTACATGGCGACGCTGAAAAAGGCCGGCGGCGCGACGAGCGGCGGGAATTGAGATGCGCAAGGCGGAGCCTTGCGGACAACCCGTTCCTCCGCGGCAGCCCACGCCCACCTGCCAGGCGCCGATGCTCAGGCAGCCGCAGCGGTCCTCGTCTTCGACCCGGAAGAAGTAGCTGTTGGGCACGACGCGCGTGTGCCACGGACAGCATTGGACTGGCCGATGCGTCGCGCGGACCGAAACCGACCGATAAGCGGCGGTTTTTGTTAAGACGGCGTGAAAAAACCCGCGCGGCGGTTTTGCAAAATCGGCGCAGGAGTCATTACCGATGGTTGTTGATTCCAATTATCGCAGAAGCTATGTTTATGGAAGCGCGTTGCCGCAGCCGGAAACGGGATGCGGCATTCACCCGACGACCACCTTCGAGCGGAGCAATACCCATGACGCGATCCGGCCGGCTGATTCCTCTTGTGCTCGCCGTTTCTTTCCTGGCGGCCGCAACGTCGTTCGCCGACGACTCGGCCGAGGCCGGCGACGCCAAAAAAAGGGGGCGCAGCTTCCGGTTCGAATACGGCGCCACGCTGCAAAAGCTGCCCGCCGGCAAAGAGGTCCGCGTCTGGCTCCCCGTCCCCACCTCCAACGATTACCAACGCATCACGGAAGTGTCGCGCTCATTGCCCGCGACGGCCGACGAGGGCAAGGAGATGAAATTCGGCAACCGCATGCTGCATTTCCAGACGCCAGCGCCCGCGTCGGGCGAAGTCACTTTCCAGATGGTCTGGGACGTGGAGCGCAAGGAAGTGAACGGCCTTGCGCAGACGACGGCCAAGTCGCTTTCGGAGGCGGACCAGAAGAAATTCCTGGCCGCCGATCGGCGCGTCCCCGTCAACGACCCCAAGCCGCTGGCGCTCGTGAGCGCTGCGCCGCTGCCGGGCGACCGAATCCAGCTCGCCCGGGCCCTTTACGATAAAGTGGACGACCACGTGAAGTACGACAAGTCCAAGCCGGGCTATGGCAATGGCGACGTGCTGTGGGTCTGCGACAGCCGGTTCGGCAACTGCACGGACTTTCACAGCCTGTTCATCTCGCTGGCCCGCTCCAAGGGCGTGCCCGCGCTGTTCGCCATTGGGTTCCCGCTGCCCACGGACAAGACCGAAGGCGAAATCGCCGGCTACCACTGCTGGGCGTTCTTTCACGAGCAGAGCCACGGCTGGGTGCCCGTGGACATCTCCGAGGCCGACAAGAATCCTTCCATGAAGGAGTATTACTTCGGCAACCTGACGCCGGACCGGGTGACGTTCACGATCGGCCGCGACCTGGACCTCGTGCCCAAACAGCAGGGCGAGCCGCTGAACTTCTTCGTCTACCCCTACGCGGAAGTGGACGGCAGGCCGTACACGGAGATGCGGGAGAAGTTCCGGTTCAAGGACCGGTAGTGCGTAACGCCCACCATCGCCCGGTCGTAGCTGGGGCGCCTCCACGATCGTCTTCGCAGGCGTGGGGATTCGCCGACGTCAGTTGGGCTTCGGGCAGGAAGGGCTGGGCCACGACTGGAACCTTCAGGACGAAAAGGCCGTGCGCTCGGCCATCGTTCACATTCGCAGGCACCTGGTACGCCGCGCGCTAGTCGTTAGCGTGCTGGCTTGACGGCGATCCGCGCGTTGGCGGCGACGCCGTCGCGGCCGAGCGTGCCCTTGCCGTGCGGCAGGATGACCTCTACGTCGACGCGCTCTTCCTTGCCCAGGCCGAAGTACGCGACGGCCTCCTGGCCGGAGGCGTAGCCGTAGCCGACGGCGACGTCGCGACAGCCCAGGAGCGCCGCGGGCTGGCCGCGCTTGCCGGCGGAGTAGACTTTGACTTTCGCGCCGATGCCCATGCGGTTGACGCCCGGCCCGCCCTCGACCCGCACGTCGAGCCAGTTGCCGCCGGGCGTTTCGTTGTGCAAGAGGAGCGAGCGCGACTCGGCCCACCAGTTGGGCAGGAACATGTCGAGCCTTCCGTCGCGGTCGTAGTCGCAGGTGGGCCCCGGCGCCATGTAGATGATCTTCTTGTCGCGGATCACCTTGTCGAACAATTCGCCCGTGCGGCGCACGGCCAGGTCTTCGGCGTTGGGAAAGTCGTTGAGCGCCAGCGCGTCTTCGCGGAACCGGGGCAGGCCGCCCTGCACGCCGAGGTTCTTGAAAATCACGGGGCAGGGCTTGCCGCCGGCGAACTTCACGATGCTGACGTAGATGTCCGGCCAACCGTCGTTGTCCATGTCCTGGATTTCGACGTGCGGGCCTTTCATGGGCAGAGGCACGAGGCCGGCGGATTCGGTCACGTCCTCGAACGCCGGCACACCGTCGCGCAGGCCGCGATTGAGATAGAGCCGCGCCGGGACGGGCGATTTCCAGGGCGACTGGTAGTGCTGCCCGAGGACCATGTCGAGGAGCCCGTCGCGGTTCACGTCGCCGAAAGAGACGCCGCAGACCATGTTGTCGCCGACGGCGCCCTCCCAGGCGAAGGTCGCTTTCGTGCCCGGGGCTTCCTGGAACTTGCCGCGGCCGTCGTTGAGCAAGAGCACGTTTCCGCCGCCGGACGAGGCCAGGAAGATATCGGGCCAGGTGTCGTTGTTGACGTCCGCTGCGGCCACTCCCAGGCCGGGAATTCCGTCCGGGATGCCTGCAGCGCGGGAGAAGTCTTCAAACTGCAACTTCCCCTGGTTGCGGAACAAGCGCGTGCTCTTGGTGGGGGAGCCGTTGTAGCCGGGAAGGGGGTCTTCGCCGACCAGGAGGTCGAGCAGCCCGTCGCCGTCGAAATCCAGCACGGCCGCGCTCCGTCCGCCAAAGGCCGCTGGGCAGGCGCCGTTGTCCTTGGAAACGTCGGTGAACTTGCCGCGGCCGTCGTTGCGGAAGAGGGTGCAGGGCGAAAGCTCGTGCCCTTCGTTCGCGGCCAGCTTGCTTCCTTTTCCGGCGGGCATGCTGGCGACGTAGAGGTCCAGGTCGCCGTCGTTGTCGAGGTCGGCAAAGACGACGCCGGTCGCTCGGGTCGAAATGCGCAGGTGTTCCTGGCCGTCGAGCTGGAACTTTCCCTTGACGTTTCGGAAGAAAACGTTGGGCGTGCCGCCGCCCGTGTGAAAGGTGCCGACGTAGAGGTCGGGCCAGCCGTCGGCGTCGACATCGCCCCAGCCTGCCCCATGCCCGCGGATGCCGGCCGCGTGCGGAAAGATGCCCGCCTCGTCGCCAGCGTCGCGGAAGACGAAGGGGTATTCAAACGCGAAGGACGGCAGCGCAGGTGCGACGCACAGACCAAAGACGCCAAGGGCGGCGAGAGCGAGTCGACGTCGGATGGAGCTCATCATGCGACTCCGAATAAGGACCGCATGAATGCGGTCACGACGAACGGCGGTCACTACGAACGGCGGTCACCACGAACACGGGACTCCAACGGGCTACGGAACCTCGACCTTGAGCCATTCGCCGTCCACTTCGCAGCGCAGGCGCTGCGCCTGGCGCGGGCGGCCCCCTGATGCTGGGCCTTGGGCCTGGCCGCTGGTGACGTCGAACTGCCAGCCGTGCCAGGGGCAGGTGACGACCGGGCCTTCGAGAAACCCTTCGCCCAGCGGCCCGCCGGCGTGCGGACATTCGTTCTTGAGGACGTAGAACTGGCCGTCGACGTTGAAGACCGCGACCTCCAGGTCGCCGGCCATCACGGGCCGGCACTGGCCGGGCGGCAGTTCCGCCACGCGAATCAACTGCACGGTCTGGGCCATGAGGGTCTTTGCGCGTTTGCGAGCTACTGGCAGAGCCGGAGAACCACGGCCGGCGTCATGGAGTCGAGGATATACGACGCACGGCGCGAGGTGAAGGATGCAGGAGGCGGGGGAGAGGCAGGACGGAGAAAGAAAGCAGGGGTCAGGTTGGTTTTGGGGCGTGGTCTCGGCGGCGGGCCGCGTGGACGAGGGCCTCCAATCTGGCGAGCACCTCCTCGGCGGAAAGGCCGTCGGTCAAAACGTGGATCGCATCGGGGGCGGGCTTGAGGGGTCCGACTTCGCGGCTGGCGTCGCGCTGGTCGCGGAGGTTTTGTTCGGCCAGAAGCTCGTCGTAGTTTGCGACTGCGCCCTGCGACTGCAGTTGCGCGAGGCGGCGGCGGGCCCGCTCCGCCGCGCTGGCCGTAAGGAAGATCTTGCACTGGGCCTGGGGGAAAACGACGGTTCCCTGGTCGCGGCCCTCGGCGACGACGTCGTCGTCGCCGGCGATTTGCCGCTGCAATTCGACAAGGCGGCGGCGCACGCCAGGATTGTCGGCGGCGTAGTGGGTGAGCGCGGTGATCCGCGGCGCGCGGATGTCGACCGAGACGTCCTGGCCGTCGAGCAGCAGTCTTTCGCCATCAAATTGAAAGCGCAGCTTTTGGGCCAGCGCGGCGATCTGGCCCGGCTCGTTCCAGTCGATGCCGCGCCGGTCGGCGGCCAGGGCGACGGCCCGGTACATCGCGCCCGTGTCGAGGAAGCGGAAGCCGAGGCGCTGGGCGAGGGCGCGGGCGACGGTGCTTTTGCCGGCGCCGGCCGGCCCGTCGATGCAGACGATCATGCTCTTCCTTCGCGCGAGCTATGAGTCCTTGGAGGCGTTGGGCTTTGCCGTCGCCGGGGCGGCGGGCGCCGGGTTGGCTGCGGTGGGGGGCGATGTTGCGGCCTCCGCGGGCGCCAAGGGCGATGCGGGTGCGATGGGGTCGGCGGCGGCGGGGTCGTCGGAGGGGGCGACGAGCTGCGCCGTGGCGTCGAGCTTGTCGCGGGCCGTTTGCACGGCCGCGGCGGCCCAGGCGTCGTCGCCGTAAAGCGCGACGATCGCCTGCCACATCCGGCGCGCCTTGGGCAAGTCGGACTGTTCGATTTGCGCGGCGGCGGCCAGGCGGCCCGCGATCGACTTGAGCTGCTCGTCGGCGTGGCGGCGACTGCGCGGCTCGTGCCGGGCAAGCTGCATCCGCGCCAGCCGGACGCAAAGCTGGCCGTCGCGCGTGAGCTGCGAGTCGTTTTCGTACAGGTCCAAAAGCGCGCGGAGGCGGTCGACGCTGCCGGCCGGATCGGTGTTCATGAGGACCATCGCCTCATGGTAGGCGATTTCCGGCGGCGAGAGGCCTTCCACGCCGCTTTGCCGGCGGACGCGCGTCTGGAACTTCCGCCCCAGCCGGACCATCTCGATGTCTTCTTGGTAGCGCTCCAGCTCGCGGACGCGCTTGTCGGTCGGGTGATATTGCAGAAACGATTGGATGTCCGGCTCGGCGTCGAGCAGGCCGTCTTCGCCCGCGGCGACCGACTCGGTGATCTGCGCGTAGAGGCGGTCGGCGTTGGGCGGCTGGAGGAAGTAGTAGACGGCGGCGAACACCAGCAGGCTGAGCACGATCAGCACGATGGCTTGCGGCGAGAAAAAGGGCTGCCGCTCGCGCTCGACTTCCTCTTCCTCTTCTTCGCCGACGGCGGTGAAGCGGGTGGAGGGGGCGGGCTTTTCGGCCCCGGCGGCCGGGACGCCGCGCAGGGCGTCGGTGAGCTGCGTGACGGCGACGAGTCCGGCCTGGCTCCCCTCGGCGGCCGGCGGGTGCGCGGTGGCCAGGCGCGTTTCGCCGAGGTTCGTGGCGGGCGAGCCGAGGCTGTCGCCGCGGGTCGAGGAGCCCAGGTCGAAGTCCCCGTCGCCGGCCCGCTGCTTCCGCATCGACAGGCCCAGGGCCGTCGCCTCGAGACGGCGCGCCAGGAGCGTCGCGTTGGGCGGCCGGCGCTCGGGGTCCTTTTCCAGGAGCTGCAGGACGATCGAGTCGATTTCCTCGGGCAGGTCGGCGACGTAGCGGCGGAGCGGCTCCGGCTGGGCGAAGCGCTGCAACTGAAGCATTTCGAGGACCGATTTGGCGATGAACGGCGGCCGGCCGGCCAGCATCGCGTAGAACACCGCCCCCAGGCTGTAGAGGTCGCTGCGGTGGCTGACGTGGCGGCCGTCGGCCTGCTCGGGGGCCATGAACTCGGCCGTGCCAATCGCGCCGCCGGCCGAGGTCATGCCCGTCGCCCCGAACAGCTTGGCGATGCCGAAGTCGGCCAGCTTGAGGGCGCCGTCGCGGGTGATGAGGAGGTTGGCGGGCTTGATGTCGCGGTGGACGATGCCGCGGTCGTGGGCGTGCTTAAGCGCGCCGCAGAGCGGGATGACGAGCTTGCAGGCGTCGGGCCAGGCGAATCGCTTGCCGCTGTGCAGGTATTCCTCGAGGCTGATGCCGTCGACCATCTCCATGGCGTAATAGAGGACGCCGTGTTCCTCGCCGAAGCCGAACAGGCGGACGATGTTCTCGTGCCGCAGCTTGCGCAGCGTCTCCACTTCCAGCTCGAAGCGGTCCCGAAAACCCTCGTCGCGGCTGAGGGCGACGGAGAGGACCTTGACGGCGACGGGCTGGTTCGTCGCGACGTCGGTGCCGGCGAAGACGGTGCCCATGCCGCCGCGGCCGAGCTGGCGGCCGATTTTGTAGGGGCCAAGCTGTTCGAGTTGCATGGGATGGGCCGCGTGATAGGGGCGGATTCTCGCCTGCGCACTCCTATCTACCGATTGTAGAACGGCAGCGGCGAAAAGGCTACGGCCGGGCGTAGAACAGGAGCACGATGCCGACGATCACCAGAGCGATCGCCACGATCCCGACGGAGACAATCAAACCGGCGCGCCCAGCGCCGCACACCACCGGCTGAAGCCGGCGGCAGACAAGGATGCCGGCTGAAGCCGGCAGGCGCGGGACGATCGAGGAGGAAAACTTGCCGCGGGTGCGGCCGATTGATTGCCTCCCGGCTATCCGCTAACCTCAACGTTACCTCGGGGAAGAACCCATGGCGGACGTGAGCAATGGTCCGAGCCGGCCGTTCCGCGCGGCGGTGCTGCGCGGGCTGGGCTATTTCATGCCGCCGCTCTTGACGGTGGTGATTTTCTTCTGGCTGGCGGGCACGGTGCAGCAGTATGTGCTGGAGCCGGTGCACTACCTGGCGGAGAAGTCGATCGCCTGGTCGGTGCGCGACGTGCAATGGGGCGACCACCTCGCCAAGGAGCACGAGATCATCGAGCGCCGGTCGTACACGCGGATGAGCGACGACGCCTACGTGCCGACCGACGTGTACACGACCGTGCGGCGCTACGACGGCGAAGACGTGGCCAGCCGGCTGACGGCCAACGGGGTTTACGAGCGGTACGTCGCCGTCACGTACCTCAAGCCGTACGTCGTGATCCCGGTTTTCCTGCTGGTGTTCATCCTCGTCCTGTACCTGCTCGGGAAGGTAATGACGGGGAGGCTGGGGAACTTTTTGTGGAGCACGTTCGAGAGGTCGATCCGCCGCGTGCCCTTCGTCCGCAACGTGTACTCGTCGGTCAAGCAGGTGACCGACTTCGTGTTCAACCAGCGGAAATTCGATTACACGCGGGTCGTGGCCATCGAGTATCCGACGAAGAACATCTGGGCCTTGGCGTTCGTGACGGGGGAGGGGTTGCGCGATATTTCGAACGTCGAGGGGGACACGGTGCTATCGTGCCTGGTGCCGACGTCGCCGATGCCGGTGACGGGGTTTACGTGCATGGTGCCGCGGCGGGACATTGTGGAGCTGAACATCACGGTGGACCAGGCGCTGGAGTACATCATCAGTTGCGGCGTGGTCGTGCCGCCGCACCGGCTCAGCGAAATGGCGGGCGCCGGGGCGCCGTCGAAGCCGGGCGAGCGCATGCTGTCGGGGAAGACGTCGTCTTCGGACGACGCGCCGGGACCGCAGTAAACGCGCGCTGCGTGCGCCCTCCCGGAGCCTTCGCACGTGCGCAGAAAGGGTCGTCTCGATGGATCGTCCGCCCGCCGCCACGTTGATGGCCGGCATTCCCGCCACGAACAAGACGCTCTATCGCCGGATTCGCTTTCTGGTCGGCGACCCGGTGGCGGTGGTCGAAACGCCCGTCGACGGCCGCGCCCAGAGCACGCTCATCCTCCGCGACATCGAGATGGAGCGGGCGCGGAAGAAGGCGCGGGCCGACCGGATCGCCTGCCCGAAGGATTTTGCGCCGGCCGGGGGCCTTTCCGGCGACCGCGAGACGGCCACGGCCCAGGCGGCGGCGGAATGTCTGCGCCGGGCGGGCGTGCGGCGGGTCGTGGCCGACCGGTCGCTGCCGCTCATTTTTGCGCACCTGGCGCGGGAGGCGGGGATCGAAGTCGTCTGCGACACGGAGATGGGCGTCATGGAACGACGCGGCAAGGACGACGAGGAGCTTAAGGCGCTGCGCCACGCGCAGGAAATCACCGAAGGCGCGATGCGCATGGCCTGCGAAATGGTGGCCAAGGCCCAGGAGCGCGCGGACGGAGTTCTGCTGCACGGCGGGAAGCCGCTGACGGCGGAGCGCGTTCGGACAGCCGTGGACGTCTGGCTTTTGGAGCGGGCATTCGCGAACGCGCACACGATCGTCGCCGGGGGGCCGGCGGGCGCCGATTGCCACAATCGCGGCGAGGGCGAGCTGCGGACGGGCGAGCCGGTGATCATCGACATTTTTCCCTGCGACCAGGAAACCCTCTACAACGGCGACTGCACGCGGACGGTCGTGCACGGCAAGGTCCGCCCTGAGCTGGCCCGCATGCACGCCGTGGTCGTCGAGGCGAAGGCGGCGGCCATCGCCGCGACGAAGGCCGGCGTGACCGGCCAGGCCGTTCACGAGGCGGCGATCGCCGTTATCAAGCGGCGCGGTTTTGCGGTTGGACTGCCGGCGGAGGGCGCGCCCGACACTTACTGCGCCATGACGCACGGGACGGGCCATGGCGTAGGATTGGACGTCCACGAGCCGCCGCTTCTGGACTTTGGCGGGCCGCCGCTCGTGGCCGGCGACGTGCTGACGATCGAGCCGGGGCTTTACTGCAAGGCGATCGGCGGCGTGCGCGTGGAAGACATGGTGGCCGTCACGGCGGGCGGCTGCGAGAACTTCAACCGGCTGCCCGAGGGGCTGAGCTGGGCTTGATTCCGCGAGACGCGCGCTCCTCCCAAATGGGGTCGGAATGGCCGAGACATCGAACGCGGAAGCAGCGACGGAAGGCACGCCGCGGCGGAGGCTCTGGTTTCCCATCACTCTAGCCGTGCTCGCCGCGGGCGCCCTGGCGTACGCCTGGGGGATTTCCGACCTGGCCCGCAGCGGGAAGCTGATCATCACGTACGGCACAGCCCTTCTGGGGACGGCGCTCTTCTTCTCTTGGCTCTCGTTCATGTCCGGGCTGGTCGAGCGCTGGCGGCGGTGGGCGGTGTTCATCTCGCCGTGGGCCTGTGTGGGCCTCTTCTTCGCGGCGTTCCGCGTGAAATGCGACGGCGACAACGTGCCGATGACCGCCGAGCTGCGCTTCTGGCCCAAGTCGTATCAGGAGCTGCCGTCGGGCTCGCCCCTGAGCGTTCCCATCGAGCTGGTCGAAGGCGCGCATGACTTTCCGCAGTTTCTCGGCGCGCGCCGCGACAACGCCGTGAGGGACGTGCGGCTGGCGCGCGATTGGAACGCAAACCCGCCGCGGCGGCTGTGGACGACGGAAGTCGGGGCGGGGTTTTCGAGTTTCGCCATCGTGGGGAACCACGCCTTCACGCAGGAGCAGCGCGGCAGCCGGGAGACGGTGACCTGCTACGAATTGAAGACGGGGCGGCTGGCCTGGATCCACGGCGACGACGTGAGTTTCACCACCGAGTTCGGCGGCGGCGACGGGCCGCGATCCACGCCGACGGTCGCCGGCGGCCGGGTCTACACGATGGGGGCCCGGGGACTCCTCAATTGCCTTGACGCGCGGACCGGAAAAGCCCTTTGGTGGCGCAACGTTCTAAAAGAACACGGTGCGGGCGTGACGCAGTGGGGCAAGGCCGATTCGCCGCTCGTGGCGGGCGACCTTGTTCTCGTGACGGGCGGCGGCGGAAGGGGTCCGGCGCTTTTGGCCTTCGACCGCAAGACCGGCGAGCCGAAATGGTCGTCGGCGTGGAATGATGCGGGGGGGACCGTGGCCGACAGTTACGCCTCGCCGGCGCTCGTTACGATCGGCGGCGTCGAGCAGGTGCTCAACGTCGAGGACCGCGGCGTGGCCTCCTACGCGCTCGACGGCCGGCGCCTGTGGCGGTTCGACTGGCCTTGGGCGCTGGCCATGCACCCCAAGGTGTCGCAGCCCGTCTTTTTTCCGGAAGGGGACGGCGCGAGCGGCGGCGGCGTGCTGATCACCTCGGGCTACACGTCGGGCAGCGCGATGTTTCGGGTGAAGGCCGAGTCGCCGGGCGATTTTCGCACGGAACCTGTCTGGCAGAACGAGAACCTGCGGACGAAATTCTGCAACGTCGTCGTCCAGGGCGATTACATCTATGGACTCGACGACACAATCCTGGCCTGCGTCGACCGGCGCACCGGCGAGCGGAAGTGGAAAAAAGGCCGCTACGGCCACGGGCAGATCATGCTCATCGGCGACCTGATCGTGGTGCTGACGGAGGCGGGGGAGATGGCGCTGGTCGAGGCGCGGCCGGACAAGTTCGTCGAATTGGCGCGGGGGCCGGCGCTGGGCTACCGGACGTGGAACGCGCCGGCCTTTTCGGCGCCGTATCTGTTGATTCGCAACGACCGCGAGGCGGCGTGCTACGAGCTGGCCGTGGAAGGGGAACAGGGCGCGCTTGAGCGGGAGGATTAAGAGCGGGCAAGGCGAGCGCGGAATGAGAGGACGGGCAAACCCAACGGCCCATCGCACACGTGGCTAAAGCCGTCGCAAAAGCCGGCTGAAGCCGGCTCGTGGGACAATCGTCATCGGCCGGCCCCCCCGGCTGAAGCCGGGGGCAAAGGAGGATGCCGGCTGAAGCCGGCAGCGTTCCAAAGGGAGCGGGCGGAAAACTACGGGTTCTTGGGCTGGGGGGATGAAGCGCCTGGGGGCAGGGCGCCGGACGCGGGCTTGGCGGGTTCCCCCGGCTTCTTGATGATTTCCTCCCGCGTGATGTGGATCTTCTTGTACACGTCCTCCGAGATGACGTAGTACCAGTTGGCGAAGCGGCGGGAGAGGCGGTCGGCCTTGTCGCGGCCGGGCTTGATCTGCGCTTCGTAATCGTCCTGGAGCCGCTTGTTCTCGTCTTCGACCTTCTTGCGCAGCGCAATCATGTCCGGCTCGGTCATCAGGCCGAACTGCCGGATCGCCGCCAGGTCCTGGGCGGTGTAGGTGACGATCTCCGACTCGTCGCCGGGGAGCGGCTTGAGCTTCGGCCTGGTAAACGCCTCGTCGTTGAAGCGGACGGAGACGAGCAGGTAGCGGTTGGTCGTGACCGGACCCTCGGCCGCGGCGGCTTCGCCGCTCTCGCCGCCGGCGACGGCGCCAAACCGCAGCGTGTACTCGACCCCGTCGCGGGCGATGATGCGCCGCTCGCCCTGCGCGCACTTGACCACCGGCCGCCCCTGCGGGTCTTGGAACAGGTAGATGCCGCGCTTGCCCAGCGTCTCTTGCTCGGCCGGATCGAGTTGCAGCCCGTCGGCGAAACGGATCAGGCCCTTGGGCTTGGGGACGACGCCGACGACCCGCACGTTTGCGAAGTTAGCGACCATTTCGTTGAGCCGCGCCTCGATCAGCTCCTCGCCGGGCTGGAGGTCCGAGAGCGTCCACCGAGCCTGGGCGGCGGAGTCCTGGTAAGTCAGCTCGAAGGGGTCCTTGTCATCGACCTTTCGCGCCGCCAGGTCGATGCTGTAATCCAGAACGATCACTTTCTTGAGGTCCCACGCGTTCACCTTCAAGAGGTCCGGATTGATCCAGTCCTCGAATTTCGCGGAGAGTTTTTCGGTGCTGACCTTCGCCAGGTACACAACGTCCCGCTTGGGATCGCGGACGTAGCGTTGGTCCGGCTTGCCCGTGACCTCTTTGCCGATGATGAGGTTGACGATGGGCTTGCCGTCCTTGTCGGACATGGTGAGCATCGTGCCGACGCCCTCGACGCCGGCCTGGGACTTGTCGGGGTCCGGCTCGACCACTCCGTACTTCTTGTGGTCCGAGCGGTTGGCGGAGACGCTGCTAAGCTGTTTCAGCCCGCGCAGCGAGCCGGCGATGCCGGCCAAGGGGTTTTGCTCGGAATCGGTGGGATAGTTGTCGTGGGAGGGGATGCACCAGACGTTGTCGACGAGGGCCACTTCGAAGCGGCGGGCGCGGCCCAGCTTCTCGTCGAAGCTGACGATTTGCAGGCGCGTCGCCTTCAGGGGGTCGAAGTTCACGGCCACGATGAGATCGTCGACGACGGGCCCGCTGGAGGCCGGGGCGCGGGTCCAATACATCACGACGGCCAGGGCCAGGAAGAGGATGGCGGCGCCGCAGAAGATCCCGGTTTTGGCGTTTTCGTTCATGGGAGGCGAGAGGCCCTAGGTTGGAGGTTCGAGGGAAGGGGCTAGCGGAGGCGGCTGGCGGCCACGCCCTCCCGTTCCCCGGCGCGGCGGTTGAAGAACACGACGATGCCGATGAGGAGAGGGAGGATGGGCGGCAGCGCCACGGCCCAGGTCTTGTAGCGGTTTTGCATGGCCTGGATTTCGCGCTCCGTCTGCCGCTTGATCTTGTTCTGCTCGGTGCTGGCTTCGTTGCGCCACTGCTGTTCGGCGGCGACGGCGCGCTGCTGGGCGTGCTGGCGGACGATTTCCTCGCGGCGCTGGCGCTCGTCCTCGTTGACGCCTTCCTTTTCCAGCTTCTTGCGGATGCCGGCGACGTCCGTTTCGACGCTGGCGTTGATGTCGTCGATGCGCCGCTTGAGGTCCGCGGTGATCTTCTGGATTTGGTCCTGCCTGCGCCGGTTCATCGCCCCCACGGCCTCGTCGATTTTCGTGAGCGAGCGGTGCTTCGGCCGGCGCTTGCGGACCTCGATATAGCGGTTGTCCCCGGCCAGCACGTCGATGATCGAGTGCACGAACGTCACGTTGTCGAAGTCGAAGAAGATCTGCAGAGAGACGTCTTCGGTGGCGCCGCGGGCGCGGATGTCGAAAAAGAAGTCGCTCAGGCAATCGATGTCGGTGACGAGGACCACGTTGACCTCGCCGTCGCCGGCCGTCGCAGCCTCGGCGTGCGTGTGCGGGCCGTCCCCCTCGTGCATCGCGGCGTCCTTCTTCAGCTTGCCGCGGACCTGCGCCGCCAGATTGAAGCCGTACTTGCCGTCGTTGATCTTGTAATGCCGCTCCCGCTCCTCGGGGTCTTCCATCAGCCGCATGTAGAAGGGAAACACGTTGTTCAGCGACACCGTGCCCGACAGGTCGCGCGCCGTCGTGACGAGCGGGGTGAAGGTGAGACCCGTCTTGGAGTCGGTTTCGCGGACGACGTGCCCCGGCCAGACGAACATGAGCTGTTCCAGCCGGCTGCTGATGGGGCTTTTCTCATCGAACGGATCGCCGCCGTAGCCGCGGCCGATGAAGACGTATTCCTTGGGGATGCCCGTCAACACCGGGAACGGGTTGTAATCCTGCCAGACGCAGTCGTTGGCGGAGAAGTGCACGCCCAGGAGGTCCCACAGGGCGCGGATGTCGCCCTTGGGCATGCCGCCCGTGAACTGGCCCAGGTTGCCGGTGCCGCGGGCGTTGATGGCCTGAGGCATCGGGTCTTCGAAGATGGCCGTGGGCTGGCCGCGGCGGATGGCGTCGATGAAATTCGGCAAGTCCTGGGGCGCCAGGCCGGAGGGCTGGACGGCCAGCAGGCAGTCGTATTTTTCGGTGATGGGCTGGGCGGGATCGACCTCGACGACGTCGTACTGCTTCTTCAGCTCCGTGACGATCGTCATCTCGCGGCCCGGCGTCATCACGCCGGCCTCGGTGCGCAGGACGCCGATCCGCTTCCGCTTTTCCCCTTCGACGCGCGCCACCGCGGTGATCGAACGGACCAGCTCGTACTCGACGGGCAATCCGCGATCGAAGAACGGGATGACGACTTTGTCCAGGCCGGAGGTGATCGCCACGCCCATGATGATCGTGTCCTGCCGGACGGCGCCGCGCTCGATGGTCTGGACCGGCCGGGGAACGATGTCGAACTGCTCGCGGGCGCGGTCGGCCAGCTCGCTGAATTCGTCGGTGTCGTAGATTCGGACCTGAAGCGTGGGGCTTTGGGAGCGCAGCTCCTCGAGCGTCGAGACCAGGTTGAGGCGCGTGCGGACGTAGGCCTCGGGGAGCGAACCCTCAGGGGACAGGAAGGCCTCGACGAGGACGGGGGGCTTCTTTTCCAGCTCCTTGACCAGGGCCAGGGAGGCGTCGGAGAGCGTGTTGAGGTCCTCCGCGGTCACGTCGCGCCGCAACGAAAGCTGCGTGCAAAGGACCACCATCGAGATTCCTCCGACGCAAATGCTGAAAAACCGCACGGAGTAGTGCGGCATCGCCGAAAACGCGTAGACCAGGGCGTAGGTCGCCAGCCCGACGGCGACGCCCACGAGGAAGGTCGTCAGCACGTGCGTGAGAGTGCCCCCGGCATGCCCCCACCGCAGGATCAGGTCGACGATGAACACGGCCAGGCCGGCGCCGACGGCGGCGAGGGCCCGCACCAGCGTCTTCGACGAAGCGCTTTCCTTTCCCGCCCAGTGCCGGCGGCCGATGAGCACCATGCACACGTACAGCATGGCGACCGTGAGCAGCAGGAAATAGGAGATGCTGGACAGGCTGACGACGCCGCGGGCGAAATCGCGGAACTGGCCGGCGATGCTCCAGGTCTTGACCTCCGTGGTGAAGTCGTCGATCGCCAGGTTGAAGGGCAAGCTGAGATCGCGCGGCATGAGGGCGTCGATCCGGGCCAGAAAGACCAGCGGGGCGTTGAACATCGCGCCCAGGATGAACGACACCGTGAGGTTGTTCGTCAGGAACGAGGCGACCATGCCGATGGCCAGCATGGCGATGCCGACCATCCAGTAGCCGAAGTACATGCCCACGAACAACCCCCCGTCGGGATTGCCCAGGAAATAAAGAACCAGGAAGTTGCAGACGCCGGAAAACGTCAGCGAGGCGGTGAAGATGGCGACGGCCGCCAGGTACTTTCCCAGCACCACGTCCAGGTCGGAGGCGGGGATCGTCAGCAGCAGCTCGTCGGTGCCGAGCCGGCGCTCGTCGGCCCAGATGCTCATCGTCACCGCGGGGATGAAGATGAGCATGATGAATGGCAGGTATTTGTTGAGCTGGTCGAGGTTGGCCAGGTTGGCCGCAAAGAACTCCGCCGGCCAGAAGGCGGCCGCTCCCGACAGCAGCACGAAGATGCACAGGAAGACGTACCCGGTCGGGTTGAGAAAGTAGCTTTTGAAGTTTCGCCAGAAGATGGCAAATAGCGCGTGAGGGTTCATGGCTGCTTTGCCCGATCGGTAGGGGGGAATCCGCCGTTCACGTGGCCGACATTTCGTGGAAGAATTCGTCGAGCGAGCGGCCGCCGTCGGTCAATTGCGCGACCGGCCCGTCGAACAGCAGCCGGCCCTCGTGGATGAACAACACGCGGCCGCACATGGCCTGCACTTCCTGCAGGATGTGCGTGGAGAGCAGGATCGTGTGGTCCCGCCCGAGCCGGGAAATCGTGTGCCGGACCTCCCGAATCTGGTTGGGGTCCAGGCCGGCCGTCGGCTCGTCGAGGATCAACACCTCCGGTTCATGCAAGAGAGCCTGCGCCAGGCCGACGCGCTGCCGGAATCCCTTCGACAGCTTCGAGATGGGCTTGCCGATGACGGCCCCCAGCTTGCACAGGTCGATGACCTCGCCCAGGCGGCGCTGGCGGTCCTCGGTGCCCATGCCGCGCGCCGCCGCGAAAAACTCCAAGAGCGAGCGGGGGGTCATGTCGGGGTAGAGCGGGCCGTTTTCGGGCATGTAGCCCAGGTGCTTCGACCCTTCGAGCCGGTCGGTCGACATATCGTAGCCGGCGATGCGGGCCGTGCCGGTCGAGGGCGAGAGGTAGCCGGTGAGGAGCTTCATCGTGGTGCTCTTCCCGGCGCCGTTGGGACCGAGGAACGCCACGACTTCGCCGCGATGGATCTCGAAGGTCACCCCCTCGATGGCCTTGATGACGCCGTAGTACTTCGAGAGGTTGTCCGCCTCGATCATCGGCAAAGCGCCGGCGGGGGCTCGGTCGGCCGTGTCGATCATGGAACGGTCCACGGAAGGCGGCGGTGCCGCGGGATAAAGAAGCCGTCCGCAGCAATCCTGGAGCGATCGCCGCGGACAGACGCGAGTCGTCGTTCGCTAACCTTGACTGCCTTTAGTGTTACATAATCGGGCCCGAACTGTCAAAGCGTCCGGCAAGGCGTTCGGGGCGGCGGCAAATCGGCGGCGTCGTGCGACGGCCTGTCTTCATGGCTACGGATTGCGACGGGGCCAAGTTCGCTTGCCGGACGGCGGCCGCCCGCCTGCCGGACGCGCCCGCCGACCATTACAATGACGCCCGTCGCAATCGATGCTTCCGACAAACACTCCTTGCGGAATAGACGACGATGGAAATCAAAGCCATTGAAACCAGCGTGCTTTCGACGCCGGCCGACGCCGTCGTCGTCGGCGTTTACGCGGACGGCGCCCTGGGCGCAACCGCCGGGCAGGTCGACCAGGCCAGCGGCGGGCTACTAGTGCGTCTGCTCAAGAGCGAGGACGTCAGCAGCGAGGCGTTTGACGCGTCGCTGATTCCGGCCGTTCCCGGCGTGTCCGCCGGCCGGGTCGTGGTCGTCGGCCTGGGGAAGCGAGACGAGTGCGATCGAGGGGCGGCTTTTCGGGCGGCCGGGGCGGCCGCGCGCCTCGTGGCCGGCAAGTCGCGCGGAAAAGTCGCCTTCTTTCTGCACGACGGCTGGGCGGCGGACGTCTCGGCGGCGGGCGTGGCGGGGGCGATGGCCGGCTGCCAGGGGCAGGACCTCTACCGCGAGAAGAAGAACCGTTTTCCGTTTCAGGAACTCTTGTGGAGCGGGCCGGCGGAGGCCGTGCGCGTGGGGCGAATCCTGGGCGAGGCGACGAGCCTCACGCGGCGGCTGGTCAACGAGCCGCCGCAGGAAGTCTATCCCGACAGCTTTGCCCGGCGCGCCGCCGAGGTCGCCAAGGACTGCGGCCTGTCGATCGAGGTCTGGGACGAGAAGCGGCTGGAATCGGAACGGTGCGGTTCGCTTCTGGCCGTGGGGCGCGGGTCGCAGCGTCCGCCGCGCCTCGTCATTCTGGGATACAACGGCGCCGCGGCGGACAAGCCGCTTTTGGGACTCGTGGGCAAAGGCGTGACGTTCGACTCCGGCGGCCTGTCGCTCAAGCCGACCGATTCGATGGTCACGATGAAGTGCGACATGGCCGGCGCGGCGACCGTGCTGGGCGCGATGCAGGCCATTGCTCGGCTCAAGCTGCCGGTGAACGTCATCGGCCTGGCGGGTCTGGTCGAGAACATGACCGGCGGCAACGCGATGAAGCTGGGCGACGTGCTCAAGGCCCGCAGCGGCAAGACGATCGAGGTGCTCAACACCGACGCCGAGGGCCGGCTCGTGCTGGCCGACGTGCTGAACGTGGCCGTCGACCGCGGGGCGGCGAAGATCATCGACCTGGCGACGCTGACCGGCGCGTGCGTCGTGGCGCTGGGGACCGACGTGGCGGGTCTCATGACCAATGATCAGTCCTGGTGCGATGCGGTGGCCGCGGCGGCCAAAAAGTGCGGCGAGCCGGCCTGGCAGCTTCCCATGTTCCCGGAGTATTCCAAGCTCATCAAAAGCGAAGTGGCCGACATCAAGAACATCGGCGAGGGCCGCTGGGGCGGGGTGATCACGGCGGCGAAGTTCCTGGGGGAATTCGTAGCGGGCAAGCCCTGGGTACACATCGACATTGCCGGGCCGGCGTTTCTGGAAAAGCCCAAGGCATGGATGGACGGCGGCGGCACGGGCGCTTTCGTGCGAACGCTGGTGGAGGTGGCGGGACAGGGGTAGGCGACCGGGAGATGGGAGTGGGGACGTGGAGATCGGAGTGTAGAGTGTGCTGCGCTCGAATTGACTGCCACGACGTCGCGTGTATTGGTAGGGGTTCCCTGGAATCGGCCTGTGTGAGGCTTCTTTCGGTCGGGGTAGATTGGAAGTTCCCCAGAACCGAAAGGAGCCAAGACGATGGGAAGGCGATCGGAGTTGACGGTGGCCCAGCGGCGGGAGGCG
>JACOUI010000270.1 GCA_016177915.1 Planctomycetia bacterium | reverse complement strand
GCGGGAAATCCGCCTGTCCGGTTCGACGAGCGGGAGGTGGAGACGGAGCAGGGTGTGGCTAGTGAAGCCCCGGCGCCGAAAGGGCCGGATCGATAGGCTGACACCTAAACCACCGCGCCACCTCTCGACTCTACTCGGGTCCCGTCGGATCGCGTCCGCTGACCAGCACGTGCCAGCGAAGAACCGCATGAATGCGGTCACTACGAACAAAGGTGACACTCCAACGCGAAGAACCGCCTAAAGGCAGGACTCCAACGCCCCGCACACGACAATCCACCCCCCGGCCCGCAGCCGGCCGAATAACCACGGCCGCCCGAGCGGGCCGGAGCTGTCGGGGGCCAGCGGGATCATCTCGCGGATCAAAAAGCCCGCCTTTCGCAGGTCGCGCGCCAACTCGCTTTTCGTGAAGAGGTGCAAATAAAAATCGCGCGCGCCGCAGTAGTCGAACCGCTTGTCGCCCGCCTCGCGTCGCGAAAGCCACGCGGTCAAAAGGTTCCACACGAGCCACGACCGGGCCTGCGGCAGCCAGGCATTGCTCCAGCGGTTGTGGACGTGCAAGACGAAGAGCCCGCCAGGGCGGAGGATGCGCCGCACGTGTGAAAGAACCCGCCGGCGGTTTTCAGGTCGGCGTCGTACTGGCGGGCGACGTCTTCGGCCGCGGCGTATTCCCACGTGCCCCGCGTCACGCCGGGGGGAAGGCGCCAATCGGGTGGGGAGCGATCCGGCACGAAGTTGATCTCGCTGGATGGCGACTGCGCTATCTCACCATTGCTCGTGCCACTCGAGCCCGCCCGGAAGCGGATCGACCGCGTACTCGAGGTGAATGACGCGCCGCGGCGCTGACGACGAAATGCGGGACGACGACGCGCCCCAGTGAATGCAATCTCGGCATGCGTCTGGCCTAGCGCGCACCCCCCGACCCTCCCCCGCAAAGAGAGTGAGGGAGGCGCCCGTTACGGCTCCGCCGACTTCACGACAAAATCGTCGAACGCCGTCACCGCGTCGGCCTTCGTCCACAGGCCCACTTTGCCCGATTGCTTGAGCGCGTCGTCCTTGGCCTCCAGGTGCAGCTTGTCGTTGAGGTAGCACTGGATTTGCGTGCCGCGGTGGACGATCCGTAGCCGATGCCATTTGCCGGCCGCCTCGTCCACGTCGGCCGTGGCAAGCTGCGTCCGCTTGCCGCCGATGACCTTGTAGACGCGGAAGTTCTTCTCCAGCGGGTTGTGACGGGCGATGTAGTAGTTGTCGGCGTCCTGGCAGCGCCAGAGGACGCCGCCCCCCTGGTCGACTTCGCCCGACAGGGCCTTGAGCTGCACCGACAGGTCCACGTCGACGAGGTCCGACTCCTCGCAGATGCAAAGGTTGTACATCCGCGTGGGGCCCTTGGGAGAGGTCTGGACCAGGACGTGCTTGCCGGCCGGGGCCGAGTCGTCATCCTGCACTTTCCAGACGCTTCCCTCGCCCTCGCCGGTCTTGGCGGCCTTCCAGCCGCCTGGCAGCTCGTCGGACTTCGCGTCCTCGAAGGTCCAGCGGACGCCGTCGGCAGCGGCGGCCCCCAAAAGGCAAAGGCACATCGCCGCCAGCCAACAAAGCCGTGTTCGCTTCATAACGCGTCCCTTTTTGAAAAAGCAGGCGTCCGCGGCCGGTGTGTTCAAGACCCGGCCGTGCGGGACATCCGCGCGGCACGTCGCCCTGGAATCGCGACCGCGCCGCGGGCAATTCGCCCGGGGCGTTTCGATTCTACCTCATCCAGGGCCGTTTGTGACGGTTTTAACGACGCACCCCGCCGGCTTGTCGGCGCTCGTTTTTGGCTGCGCGTCCCCGAAAAACCGCGTGTTTTTTGACGCCGTTCCCCCCGCGTCGTATGAATTGTTGCGGGCACAAAAGTGAATTTTTGAAACGACGAAGGGAAGGGCCCTATGCGCCATCGAAACGGCTTCACGTTGATGGAGCTGCTCATCGTGATCGTCATCTTGGCGATCCTGGCGGCGGCGATTATCCCCCAGTTCACCGACATCTCCAGCGATGCCAGGGCCAGTACCGCCGACATCAACCTGCGCATCCTGCGCGGGCAGATCCAGCTCTACAAGCTGCAGCACAACGGCTTGACGCCCTCGCTGACTCTCGTTGAGCTGACCAAGGGGACGGACGCCTCGGGCGCCGACGGCACGGACTTCGGACCCTACATGCAGCGAATCCCCGTCAACCCGTTCACCAACAGCGCTACCGTTCGCCAGGCCGCGGCCAACCCGCCGGCGGCGGCGAGCGGTGCGGCCGACGCGGGCTGGCTCTACCATCCGGCGACAGGGAACATCTGGCTTGACAAGGACGACTACCTGGCGAAGTAACCGCGCGGAGTATCCGCGGGAAGGACCAAGTCGCAAACGGCATTCTCTACGAATCCCAAAAGATCGGTTCGCCCGCCGGCACGAACCCGGCACGAGCCGATCTCACGGCCACCACGGAGGCTCGCGAGGGCGAGCCTTCGTGTTTTTCTTGGTCGGAATAAGCCCGCGGGCTGCGTCCCGTGGGAATCGACGCCATAGCGCTAGGGAATGACCCATCGCAACAGGGCAGTCGCGCTTCCCGCATACAGCCCGGCCATGATGTCGTCGGCGCAGATGCCCCAGCCGTGCGGGAGGCGTTCGAGGGGCCGGCAGGGCCAAGGTTTCGCAATGTCCATCGTGCGGAAGGCTAGGAATCCGGCGGCCGACCACACGAGCAGGCTCGTGCCGTCCGCAGCCGGGAGAAACGCCAAAGTGAGCCATTGCCCCGCCACTTCGTCGAGCACGAAGGAGGAGGGGTCCTTTTCCGCTTTGGCTGTCGAATCAGCGATCCGCGTACCCTCCGGACCCGCCCTTTTCGTCGCCAGGCCGGCAATGCTCCACCGGCCCAGCGGAACCCCCAGAAAGAACGCCGCTGCGGCGCCGATCGCCAGGCTCGCCGATTGCAGCCACAACGCGGGCGGCGCCAGCTTCGCGTTTTCAACCGCGGCGAGCGCCGACCAGACCAGCCAGGCGGCCAGCCACACGAGCACGGCCCCGGCCGAACCCCACGTCCCCGGCGCCGGCCGCAACAACCCCAAGCCAAACCACGTGGAGATCAGCCGTTTCATGGGGAGAGCACGCCCAGCCGGCGGCGTCACTTGGGTGGCTCAAGGACCTTTAGCTCCGTCACTTCCCAGCTCAGCTCGCCCCGGCCCCCCAGCAGCTCGCGCTGGTAGCGCTTCGGGTAGCCGAGGCGCGGATCGAACTCCGTCCGCAGCACGACCAGCGACGGATCGGCGACGCCGAACGTTTTTTCCGGGTTCTGCTGGTTGTCCATTTCCTGCCCGATGACGTCGAACTGGCCGGGGACGGTCCAGTATTCGCCGCTCATGCGGCGGCGCGGGACAAGGCCGTCCAGCTTCATTGACTCGACTTTCCCTTGGCGGACCGTTAGCTCGATGACGGCAGGCTCCTTGCCGTGGACGGCGACGGTAAGGGAGTAGTCGGCCGGGCCGTTTTGCCGCCAGCGGTCCATCGCGGCGCCCAGCGCTTCGCGCGTCAGGAGCGGCGGCGCCGGAGTGCGGAGCATGGCCAGCGCCGCCACGACGCCGGCCAGCGCGCCCAGGGCCGCCATCAAGAGGCCGATCGCCAGCCACGACGAACGCATCCGCATGCGCCGCGGCCGGGCGGCGGTATTCCCCGGGTCGGAAGAATGCACGGCCATGCCGGTTTTGCCGGTGGCGACGGACACGCCGTTGATGCGGTCTTTCGTCATGGCAGGCGTGGTTGGGAGGGATTCGAGCGCACCGCGGTTTCACTGCCCGCCGGGTTCTGCCGGCGCTTTGCACCTTCCACGATCTGCCGGGCAATGTCCAGCCCCACCAGCTCGCTCCAGGCCTCTGCCAGGCGTCGAAAGACCCGCCCCGGCTTTCCATTCCCAATGGGCCGGCCGTTGATCCTCGTGACCGGCAGGACGCAATAGGGGGTGCTCGTGGCCAGGGCCTCGTCGGCGCCGGCGACGTCGGAGACGCCCAACGGGCGCTCCTCGCACGACATTCCCAAGTTGCCGGCCAGTTCGATTGTGACGGCCCGGCTCACGCCCGGCAGGATCTGCCTTTGCGACGGCGAATGGAGCGTGTGACCCTGGACGACCAGCAGGTTGGCGGTGCTCAGCTCCGTGACGTTCCCATCGAGGTCCAGGAGGAGCGCCGCCGCCTGCGGATCGACCTGCCGGGCTTCCCAGTCGGCGAGGTAGTAGCCGATGCGGCTGCGCTGCTTGACTTGCGGATCGACGCAGGCCGGCGGAACGTGCCGCACCGGGGGCGTCACCACGTGCAGGCCGTGCTCGAGCTTGTCGGCCCACAGCTCGTAGCGCAGCTCGAACGTGTGAACGCAGATGGTCGGGCCTGAGTGGGCCGCGGGATTGGCGTAGCCGGGATACGGGCCGGGCGTGACGAAGATCACGATTCCCAGGTCGTCTTCCGCTGGTAGTGCCGCCCCGTTGTGGGCAATCAGGCGGTCGATGATCTGTACGAATTGTGCGTCGGAAACGCCCGAATCGACGTGAATGCAGCGCAGCGAGTGGGCGAGGCGCTGCAAGTGGTCGGCCAAGCGGAACGGCTGGCGGCGGAACGTGCGCAGGACTTCCGAGACGCTCGTTCCCAGCACGATGCCCGCGTCATACACGGGCAGCCGTGCTTCGGGGGCAGGCAGGAACCGGCCGTTCAGGAAGGCAAGCGGTTCGGGCATGAGGAGGCAGGCCCAGTAGGACGGCCCTTCCGGGCCGTCGCTGAAACGGCGGCCTGGAAAGGGACCCACCCAGCATGGCAAAGGAAGCGTCGTGTGGCAACGCTGGCCGCGCGTCGAGCTCACGCCACCGGCTCGGCCGACAGCGGGGAGCTTGCCTGGGCGGCGGCTTTGGCGGCGACGATCGTCTCGAGGGAATCGAGGACGGCGGGCAGGTGGTCGGCGTCCACGTCGCAGCGCAGGTCGTCGATGGCCTGTGCCGGCGACCGTGTCTCGTCGTCGGCGCGGCTGTCGACAAGCTGCACGTAGGCCCGCACCGTGCGGATGATGCGTGCGGCGAGGGGAACGTCGGCGGTCGGCGTCTCGCCGTCGACCGTGGCCTGCATGAGCAACAGCGGAAACGCCCCGCGCAGCGTCGATCCCAGCGACCGCACCAGCTCCGTGCCGCTGAAGGTCCGCTGCACGCCCTTGGTGCCGCTGTCCTCCAGCTCGTCGAACGCCTTGCGGATGACGCGGGCCGTGATCTCGATGTTCTCCATGTCGATCAGCAGGGCCGCCACGCGGATATCGTCGATCTCCTTCGTCGGCAGGAACATCCGCTCGCCGACCTTGGCCGACAGCCGCGCCACGCGCAGCGCCTGGTGCTCGAGCCGCGGGTTCGCGCTTTGCAGGTAGCGGGCGAGGACCTCGACCACGCCGACGTGGGCCTCGTGGGCCTCCACGGCCTTGCGGTCGCGCTCGTCGCAGAGCGTGCCCACCAGGATCGCCGTCAGCCCCAGCGAAGCTCCCCAGACCGTCACGGCCAGGGCGACCATGATCGGGCTGGAGCCGGGCAGGAACGCGTCCAGGTCGGCGGCCACGACGATCGTCGCGGCGATCACGGACAACAGCGCCAGCGCGCCGGCGCGATAACGGCCCAGGAAAAACCCGGCCAGAACGACCGGCAGGTAGAACAGGTTGAGCACCACCATTTTCATGCCGGCCGTGTAGTGTAAAAGGCAGGCCAGCGCGGCGGCGATCAAGACCAGCATCGTTTCCAGGATGCGTTCGGTGCGGCGGTCGGATTTTGGCATGGCAGGCTCCTTATAAGCTCTGGTCTTCAAGGCCGGTGGCGGCCGGTTGCAGGAGCCGCGGGGGCCGATCGGGCCCGGCCGGGCCGCCCTCCGGAAAGTCGGGAGGCGCCAGCGAACGCAGCGTCTCCAGCAGCATCTCTTCTTGCTCTTCCGTGATCCCCAGCTCTAGCGCGCGCTTGAACTGCTCCTGGCGCGGCTGCGCCGCTCCTCGCGGCGAGGAATGCTGCTCCGCAAACCGCAAGGCGATCTCCCGGAACTTCGCTTCCAGCGACAGGAAAACGTCGACCAGGTCGGGATCGAAGTGCCTTCCGCATTCGTCGCGGATCGTCTTCACGCAGACTTCGTGCGGAAAAGCTTCCTTGTACACGCGGCGGACGGAGAGGGCGTCGTAGACGTCGGCCAGGGCCACGATCCGCGCCGGCAGCGGGATCTGGTCGCCCCGCAGGCCCGTCGGATAGCCCGTCCCGTCCCACCATTCGTGGTGATAAAGCGCGATTTGCCGGGCCATTTCCAAAAAGCCGGAGTCGCCGATCCGCCGCTGAATTTGCCGGATGCACTCGGCGCTGAAGGCGGCGTGCTCCTGGATGTGCTTCCGCTCGTCGGCCGTCAGGGGTCCCGGCTTGAGCAGGATGGCGTCTTCCACGCCCACCTTGCCGATGTCGTGCAGCACCGAGCTGATGCCGATCGTCTTCACGAACGAGGAATTGACGATGTGGCGGTATTTCGGGTGCCGGCGGAGGGCCGTCGCCAGCCGCGTCGAATACAGGGCGATCCGCTCCAGGTGGTGGCCCGATTCCGGATCGCGCGATTCGGCCAGCTTCGCCAGCCCGAAGATCACCGCGTCGCGGGTGCGCACCAGTTCGCGGGCGTGGACCAGCGTTTCCTCGCGGCTTTCTTTTTCCCTTTGCTCGTGCACGCCGCGGAGGCGCGTCAGGAACAGCCAGGCCACGATGGCCTGCAGGACGGCGATCCACACAAAGACGACGACGTTGACGAGCATTTCCGAATGGCGCGCCAGCCAGGTGGCGGCTTCGGCCGCCGCGCCTGCTTGCATCCGCTCGACGGCGACCAGATACCGGTCGTGGATCCACAGGCCCGCCGCCAGGCAGCCCGCCTGGGCGACGATCAGTCCCAGCAGCGTCTTGGCGCGGGCGCGCAATGGGGAGAGCGTTCGTCGCGGCGGCGCGCGGTCCGGGCGGCCGGCGCTTCGCGGATCGAAATCCGGTCCCGCAGGACCGGGCGACGACGCAGGCTTGGTGGATGGCATGGCGCCCCGTATCGTTGTGGGTTTTGTGGGCGAGGTCGTGTGATCGTTTGCGGCGTGCGTCGGCCGGCGGCGTCGTCACACTCGTGCAGGCAGTCCGCTTGGGAAGTCTATCTCACGCCGCGGCGGCAGGTGGCGATGAAGGGAATTCTGCGGACGGGAGACGTCGCAGGTCCGGTTATGCGGGTTGTGCCGCCGCAGACCTGCAAGACGACGGACGGGCAGGCACAGGCCTGGCCTCATTGCAGATGGGAGCGGCTTCTGCGAAAATAACAGAGTTGCAGTCGGTCCCTTCGGTTCGACCGCGACCACGTCGTTGCTTTCGTTGGCCGAATAGCGGAGATGATCTGTGGCCGGAACCGTCCCGCATACACCAGGCGATCCCGCCCGTGACGTTGCCGGCGGCGGGGCACTGGCGCCTACGGCCGGCGGCGACCGAGCGTTGACGATCTCGGAGAACATGCGTCGAGCGATCGCACTCCTGCCACCCTCGGTCATGATCGAGTTTGGGGTTCTCCCGCTCGACGGTGCGGCGCCGTCGCGCGACGCAACATCGGACGAATGCGGCTATCTGCGGCTCCTTTGCACGCGGCGGCTCACGGAAGATGACCGCCGTTCGCTGTGCGTCCGCCTGCCGCGCTTTTCTCTTCGCTTCGTCGATTCCGATCACGCGGAGTTCCGCGAGCACAGGGAATGCGTCGATCGTTTCTGGGACATCCTGGAAGCGCAGGCTCCGCGCGAAGAGGCTGCCGTCCTCGGCGCGGAGCGAATCGGCGCCCGCTAGTCGCCGGCGCTAGTGGAAGTGACGCCACCACCAAAGCACCCTGTACAACCAGCGAAACCACACTGGCCAGAGGCAAATTCCGGTGCGACTTGTGCCGGCGCGAAGCTGGCCGATTGCCCGCTCAACGGCCCATTTGTCATACCACGGCAGTCGGGCGAACACCTCCGAGCGCCGCAAGCCCTCAAGGATGACCAGCGTGTCGCGCCGGTCGTCGTAGCGCAGCAGTTTTCCGCCGACGAGTCGGCGCAGGCAGTGTGCCGTCTCTTCGTACAGCACTAACCAATTGCGGCGAGCGTGATTGGTGATGAACAGTATCGCTCCATACCCTTGTGGAGCGGTGCGCGTAAGAACGAAGCCGAGGGACCGGCGCAGACGCCCTCGAATCGGCGCGCGAAGCCGTCGGCAAACGACAACTCTTGATACGTCCAACAGAGCGTGGTCGCCGCCGTCGATGCTCGCTCGGACGACCTTTGCTGCGTCCGCAAGCCACGCGGGAATATCCGCGGACTCCGCATACCCGCCCCAGCCTTCAATTCGTCGCGGCTGCGCAGACCCAAGTCCGTCTTCATAAAGCGCCGGCCAGGGAAGCGCGGCGCTCATCAGGGCATCCCACGTGACGCCGACCACGATCAGGATTGCCAGCGCAACCGCGGACCACCGCCAATCAAAGATCGTTGCTGCAAGAAACAGGCTGGCGCAGGCAATCGCCACGTACAACGCCCAGCCAAGGAAGCGGCGCATCTGCACCCCGCTGAACAATGCGCCGGCCCACCGCGGCAACGAGAATCCGAAACAAGACGTCGGGCACTCGTCGCGCGGCGTCAGCCGCCGGTTCGCTTCCTGCCGCGCTTGCCGTCTTGGTATTCGAGCGAGACGATGAGCAGCGGCTCGACGACGGAAAACGAATCGTCGGCGTGGACGACGATCACCCGCCTCTGACCCACGGCGACGAACTCAGGATGAGAGACGGGGAGCGAACGGCCGTCGGCAAGCCGAATCGTAAACGGCTCAAACGGCTGGCGTCTCAAGGATTCGCGAAGCCCGCCGAGGTCCACGGCAAGAATCTCCTTGCTTCGACGTGCGCAGACGGACTGGCGCGCGATCGCGGCTTCCGTCCTGTGCAAGGGTACAACGTCGCCGCTTACGATTCAACGTGCGCCCGATTTGAATCGTGCCAGCCTCTTTGCCCGTCAACGCGCGTCGCTCGCCGCATCGGCGATTTCTCTGCACGACCTACCCCAGCGCCTCCCGCACCACCTCCCCCTCCACCAAGGGCAACGGCCGGCCCAGGTTGTCGCGAATGATCGTCTGCGGGTCGATCCCCAAGAGGTGGTACATCGTGGCAAGCTGGTCCTTCGGGCTGATCGGACGGTCCGAAACGTCCGACCCGTGCTTGTCCGAGGCGCCCACGATGTGGCCGCGGGCGACGCCGCCGCCGGCCATGAACGAAGTGTAAACCCGCGACCAGTGATCGCGCCCGCCGCCCTCGGCCTTGTTCATCTGCGGCGTGCGGCCGTGCTCGCTCGTGCAGACGACCAGCGTGTCGTCCAGCATCCCGCGCTGATCGAGGTCGCTAATGAGCCCGTACCAGGCCATGTCGAAGCCGGGGCAAAGTTCCTGCCGCATCCGCGGGTAGTGGTTCCAGTGCGTGTCCCAGGCCATGCCGGCCAGGCCGTACTCGTCCCAGAAGACCGTGACGACCTTGCTGCCCGCCTCCACGAGCCGCCGCGCCGCCAGGCACGACTGCCCAAACAGGAAATGCCCGTACATCTCGCGCGTTTTGTCCGGCTCGCGGCGGACATCGAGCGCCTCGCGCAGCTTGTCGGACTCGAGGAGCCGCCAGGCCATTTGCTGATAGCGATCCAACTGCCGGCCGGACGACGAATCGGCAAGCTGCCGCCGGGCGTCGTCGAACTGGTTCAATAGCGATCGCCGGCTGTTCAGGCGGTCAAGCGTCACCTCCGGCATCAGCTTCGTGGCGGCGGGCACCTCGAAATGGCTGTCGGGCGTCGTGCCCATGTAGGGGTCGTTGTCGGTGTAGACCATGTCGCGGAGGGTTTTCTTGAGTCCGCGCGTGGCCGTGCCAAGGAACTCCGTCCAGACGGGGTTGTACTCGGCACCGAGGAACGCGGCATACGGCCCGGCCCGCGGCACTTCGCCGATCCGCTTGCTGCTGAAGGGGAACGGCAGGGCGATGTTGCGGGGGACCTCCGGCATGAGCCGGGCGGGGTCGCTGCGTTCGCTCCTGGCCGCCAGGTAATCGACGACCGAGCCGAAGAACGGCCAGTGCTTGGGGTCGCGCGGCGAGAGCTCCATGTTTACGTCGATGGCCGGCACGCCGGTCAGCGCGAAGGCCACGCCGTGCAGCGGGTAGGGGTGCGTCATCGACCGCAGCACGCAGGTGCGGTCCATCACCTTGGCCATGTTCGGCAACAGCTCGCACACGCCGCAGCCGGGCAGGCTCGACGAAATCGTGCCCAATTCGCCGCGGATTTCGACGGGGGCCGCGGGCTTGGGGTCGGCCCATTCAAGCTGGCTGGGCGAGCCGTACAGGTGCAACAGGATGACGGCTTTCGCTTTGCCAAAAGACCGCTCGCTCTGCTCTGCGCCCCCGGCCGCGGCCGACTGCCAGCGGAGCATCTGGGCCAGACTCATGCCGGCCAGACCGAGCCCGCCCACGCGGAGCATATCGCGCCGCGTGACGCCGTCGCAGAGCTGCTTTTGTGAGCCGAGGATGCGGAGCATGGGACGGTGCTTCCGTAGGACGGCCTTTCCAGGCCGTCTTTCATGGGTCAGCCAATGCGCGCGTCGGGAGACGGCCCAGAAGGGCCGTCCCACGGCGGCTTCGATCCAGCCAACAGATTACCAAATGCCAATGGGTGTTGCCAGCAGAAATGTTCGGCGGGGCGACGTGGAAAACTCCGCGAATTCCACCTTCTCGCGGTCCGCCTTACTTGCTTCCCAGCCGCGACAGCGCCCGATCGACCGGTTGCGCCAGCCGCCGGGCGACGAGCGCGACCATGAGCGCCGTCACGGCCCCGGCGTAGACGTCCATCGTGTAATGTGCCCGCAGCACGACGACCGACAGCGTGAGAAACAGGCCGACGACGAGCGCCGTAACGCGCAATGCCCGGCCGCCGAACCGCCCCAGCTCGATGCTGCCGTAGACCGCCAGCGCGGTGTGCCCCGAGAAGAAAAAATCGTTGGCCACGCCGTACGTGACGAGCAGCGAGGGAAAGCCTGGGCTCTCCCAAATCATCCCGTCCGGCGCGGGCACGGCGGAGACGACCTGGCAAAGTTGCCGCAGCGCGAAGAGGACGAGCAGCCCCACGATCGGACGCAGGCTCTGTCCGAAGATCGACCACGCCAGCAGAAAGACGCCGAGCGTGTCGATCAAAAGCGAGCTGCCGATGAGCAGGGCGTTGGCCGCGGGGCGGTTTTCCTTGAGCCAGGCGTGCCAAGAGGCCAGCGCGACGTGCAGTCCGTCGCCGCGCGAGATCACCTTGCCCGCCGTCGTCATTTCGTCCGGCGGCGAGTTGGGCGCCCGCGAGCCCAGCAGCTCTTGCGTGCCGAACCAGCCGGCCAGGGCCAAGGCGACAATCACGGCGCGGGCGACGATCAGCCGCGGCGGAAGGCGCGTGCTTGGCGCAGGGTGGGGCATGATGGTCCGGCGGAAGCGATCTACGCCAACTTCCCACCACGCGGCTTGCCCGCGTGGAGGAACTGTTTAGCAACCAGAACGCGACTCAAACGGCCAAGGTCGCAGCTCGCCCGTTGGCGGCCAGGTCCGATTATAGCGGCCCCGTCTTATAGCGGCCTCGTGCGGCCTGTCCCGCTGGCACGCGAACTATACTTGCGTGCGCCCGCGGTTTGCCCCACGTCGCTTTCCGCGGGCTGCGCCGGTCCTCGCGCCAGATGCAGCCGTAGGACGGCCCTTCCGGGCCGTCGCGGAATCGACGGCCTGGAAAGGCCGTCCTACCGTCAGCCGAGGGCCGTTCACGCACCGGCGGAGCGGTTCGATGGTGCAGGTTGTGCTCGTGGTAGCGATTGCGAACCTCTGCCTGGGGTACGGGCTGGCGATCTATCTCCATGACCTCCGCCGGCCGCGGGAGCGCGCCAGGACGATCGACACATCGCCGCGGGCGGAAGACTCGCCAGAGCAGCCCGCAGGGCCGCCGGGCTCCGCCGCGGCGCCCGTGGCGGCGGCTGCGGCGCGGCAGGTGGACGAAATCCCGCACGAGTGGTTGGAGACGTTGGAAGGCGTCGCACAGTCGAACTCGTTCGCCGCGGCGGGGCTGCGGGTGTTCAAGCTGGACGTGGCGCGATACCGCGCCGAGCTGGAGGAAATCGACTACGACATCCGGCAATGCGCGGAGTCGCCCGCGCCGGAGAAGCTCCGCCGCTGCGTGGCGCGCCTGTCCCTCGTGAACGAGCCGTGGCTTTTGTGCCAGCGCGAGGCCGCCACAAACTTGCAAACGCTGCACGACAAGGCCCCGCCGTTCGGCGGCCTGGCCAAACGGCTCGACTACGCGCTGATGCTGCAGGCGGCCCAGATCGAAACGACCGCCGGGAACTTGCGGCGGCTGGGACCCTCGCCCGATCCCAGGGCGTGCTGCGGCCCGCTGGTAAACGAGGTCGCCAAGCTGATCGAGCTGTGTCATCTGCTGCGCGACCGGATCCAGGAATCGCTGGTGGCGGTGCTACGGCACGAGGATCGACTGTCGGCCCTCAGTCCGGGCGCCCTTACCGACTCGCTTACGCGGCTCTACAACCGATTCGCGCTGCAGCAGACGCTCGACGAGTGGCAGCGGCATTCGGGCGCGAAGAAGCACCCGGCCAGCCTGGGGATCGTCGACTTGGACAACCTGCGGAAAATCAACGAGGCCCATGGGCCGCTGGTCGGCGACCGGTTGATCGGCGCTGTGGCGCAGGTGATCCAGGAGTTGACGCGGCGGTCGCGGAGCGTGGACCGGGCGTTCCGGTTCAGCGGCGGGAGCATGGCGCTTTTGGTGCCCGACGCCGACCCGCAGCAGGCGACGGCCGCCCTGGAGCGCGTGCGCCAGGCGGTGGAGGGTTTTACGTTCGAGCTGGCGCATCAGCAGATTCCGGCGCGCGTTAGTTGCGCCGTGATCGAGCTGGCGGCCAGCGAGACGGTCGACGCGCTTTTGGTGCGGCTGCTGGCGACGCTGCGGGCGGCCAAGACGGCCGGGCGGAACCGCACCTTCTTCGATGCCGGCCAGGGGGCCGTGCAGGCCTCGACGGCGCCGCTGGCCATCCCCTCGCGAACGTTCCGCCTGGACATCGACCTGGCGCCGGTCATCCAGGGGGTCGCGCCGCTTCGCGTGCATCCCGTGCCTACCGCCTGACGCCACCTGTGCCGCCTCCCCGGCGGCTATGCAACCGGGCGTCCAACCGGCAGTTCCGCCAGGACCCGTTCGTTCGCTGCCATCGCCCGATCCGCTTTAGCCTGTGCTTTCATTTCAATCCGGCCGATAGAAGATTCGACGGGGCCGGGGAACGCCGCGCTTGCGCGCCGGCCTCGTCGTGGCGCGTTTTCGGGCCAGACTGCATGCGTCGCTTGCGCTTCACTCCGTTCTTGCTGTCCGCCTGGCTGGCGGCGCTTTCGGCTGCGGGCACGGCCGGCGCTCAGTCGGCAGGCAGCCAGTCGCCCGTCGTCCTCAGTCCCAGCCGCGTGATCACCGTTCCGGCCGAGGGAGCGCGCGGGGACCCGCCGGTCGTCTCCGGACTCGACGTGACGGCCGGGGGCGATATGATCGTCGCCGCGGGCGACGACCATCTCGTTCGCCTGTGGCGCGGAAAGGACGCCGGCGATCGGCCCTTGCGCGTGCTAACGGGGCACCTCGACTGGGTGCTCACGGCCGCCTTCCATCCGCAAGGCAAGGAGCTGGCCACGGCGGGCGAAGACCGCGCGATCATCGTCTGGGAAACCGACACCGGCCGCAAGCTGCGTGCGATTGCCTGGGACACCAACAGCGTCTATTGCGTCCGCTACAGCACGGACGGCCAGTGGCTGGCGGCCTGCGGCACGGGAAAAAAGCTGCGGCTCTACTCGGCTGAGGGGAACGTCTCGGCCGAGCTGGATTGCCCCTGCAACGAAATGCGCACGCTGGCGTTTTCGCCGGACGGAAAGCACCTGGCGGCCGGCGGGCGAACGGGCGAAGTTTCCCTCTGGCAGCTTCCCGACTTCCAGCTCGTCCGCAAGTTCAAGGCCGACACGCGCCGCATCCGCGCCCTGGCCTTTTCGCCCGACAGTGCGCTCTTGGCGACGGGCGGCGAGGGGGCCAGCGTCCGCGTGTGGAACGTGAATTCCGGCGACGAAAAGACCTCCCTCTCCAGCCGCCCCGGCAAGGTCTACGCCCTGGCGTTCTGCGGCCAGGACCTTTTGGCCGCCGGCGGCACCGACGATTCCATCCGCGTCTTTAACATCCCGGCCAAGACCGAAGAGTTCCAGCTCAAGGGTCACCGCGGCTCGGTGACGGGCTTGGTGTGGGACGGGACGAACGGGGTGCTCGTGTCGGGAAGCTACGACACCTCGGTGCGCTTCTGGACGTTGAAGCGCGGCGACAACACGGCCGGGGCGATTGCAAACCCGACGCGCTAACGCCGCTTGCCACGCAACGACAATGCTCAGGGAGGGGGTCGTGGGCCTGGTTCAAAAGCTGAAGCAGTTTCTGCGCAGTTCGAGGAAATGCGCTCCACGCGGCGACGGCGGTCCGCACGTCTGCCGTTTTGAGACGATGGAGCCGCGCTACGTGCTGTCGGCGGTGCCGCTCCCCTTGATCGAGCTGGGCGCCGTCTATACCGAGCTCACCACCACCGGCAACGAAACGCAGGGCGACCGGTTCGAGATCACCTGGGAAGGCGGCGCGCCGGGCACGCAGCTCACGCAGCTTGTCATCAGCGGCGACCAGGACGGCAACGGCTTCGACGACGGCGACGTGTTCTTCGACACGGTCGCTGGCGGTCCGGGCGCCGGCGCGGCGTTCCCCTTCCAGATCGCCGCCGACTCGGATATCACGGCCGCGCAGATCACCGGCATCAGCGTCGTCGACGGCGGCACCGATCTCGTCCTCAATATTACCGGCTGGGACCCCGGCGAGACGCTGGCCTTCACAATCGACGTCGACGAGCAGGACGATACCCCCAACTCGCTGGCCGAGGGCGCCGAGTTCCAGAACTCCCACCTCACGGCCACCTTCATCGACGCGCAGGGCCATCATCAAACCGTCTCCGGCCACGGCTCGTTCTTTGACGATTACGACCAGCTCATTCCGTCCGGGCTGCCGCTGCCGCTGGACAGCCAGTTGCCGTCGGGAGAAGGGACGAGTGTGCGCACGGCCGGCACAGGCTTTGTCGTCGAGCAGCCGCCGTTGCCTTTTACGATCTCCGGCACCGTCTATCACGACGCCAACATGACCAACGCGCTCGATTCGGGCGAGGTCGGCATCGACGGCATCACCGTCCACCTCTACCACTTCAACGACCAGAACGGCCAGTACGAAGACACGGGGCTGGCGGACGTGACCTCCGGCGGGGGGCATTACGCGTTCACGCACGATCACCCCGGCACATACCGCGTCGTCGAGGACCAACCCGCGCCGTATCTGAGCGTCGGGGCGTCGCCGGGCCCGGGGGCGAGCGTGACGACGGTCGATGTCATCAGCGATATCACGCTCTTGGGCGGAGAGCACCATCAGCCCAACAACTTCGCCGAGGTGCTGCCGGCCAGCATTTCGGGTCGCGTGCACGCCGATATCGACGGCGACTGCGTGCTCGACCCCGGCGAGCCGACGCTGGGCGGCGTGCAGATGGAATTGCTCGACGCCAACGGCCACCCGACGGGCATTTTCACGACCACCGCCTCCGACGGCACCTACTCGTTCACGGGCCTCTTGCCGGGAACGTATGGCGTGCGCGAGGTCTCGCAGCCGATCGGCTACTTCGACGCCGACGACCACGCCGGCTCGGCGGGCGGAGTGGTCCACAACCCCGGCGACTCGATCACCGGTGCGATCCTCACCTCCGGCCTCCAGGCGACCGATTACGACTTCTGCGAGTTCCTGCCGGCCAGCATCTCCGGCCGCGTGTTCGTCGACACCGACGGCGACTGCGAGCACGATCCCGGTGAGACGACGCTGGCGGGCGTGACAATCGAGCTTCTGGACGCCTCGGGCGATCCCACCGGCATCACGACACAGACCCTGTCGGACGGCACGTATTCGTTCACGGGCCTGGCGCCGGGCGTGTATGGCGTCCGCGAAGTGACGCAGCCCGCCGGCTATCTCGACGGCGAAGAGCAGGCCGGCTCGGCGGGCGGCGTCGCCCACAACCCCGGCGACTCGATCACCGGTGCGGTCCTCACGACGGGCCTTCAGGCCGCCGACTACGATTTCTGCGAGCACCCGGCGGCGAGCATTTCGGGCTACGTGTATCAGGACGGCCCGGCGATCCTGTTGCCCGTCGGCCAGTCGTCGATCGACCCGGACCTGGCCCGCGCTCAGCGCGACGGGATTCATTCGCCGGGCGACGTGCCGCTTTCGGGCGTGCGGCTTTTCCTGGGCGACAGCGACGGGAGCCTGCTCCGCGACAGTCTGGGCAACCCGATCTCGACGCTTACCGACGCCAGCGGCTTTTACCGTTTCACCGGTCTGGAAGCTGGCGAGTACACGGTGTTCGAGGCGCAGCCCGGCGGCTTTATCGACGGCATCGACTCGCCGGGTTCGGGCGGCGGCGTGGCGGCCAACTACGCCAACGAGTCCGATCCAGCGCTGTCCGGCATTTCGCACCATCACGACGCGATCGCGCGGATCACCGTGGCCGCCGGCCAGGAAGCCGTCAACAATAACTTCAGCGAAATCGCCATCCGAACGCAGCCGCCGGAAATCGACATCCCGCCGCCGGAGGTCACTATCACTCCGCCGCGGCTGGTGCCGTTCGGCGTGCCCAGCGCGATCTACATTCCCCCGCCGGCCGCGCTGGTCGAGCCGAGCGCGTTCGAAGTCTTCGGCGGCGGCATCGCGCCCATCGCCGGCTCGAGCTGGCACCTGAGCATCATCGACGCCGGCAGCCCGCGCGGGCCCAGCGAATCGGCCGACGCCCTGGTGCGCGTCTCGCTCGTCAATGATATCCCGACGCGCGACGACTTGAACCAGGGCCGATTCACCCTGGCCGACCCGCAACAGCCCACGCCGACGGAGATCATGTTCGGCCTGCCTGGGGCGATCCCCGTCAGCGGCGATTTCGACGGCGACGGCGCGAGCGAGGTGGGTGTCTACTACCGCGGCGAGTTCTTTCTGGACCTCAACGGCAACGGGATCTGGGACGAGGGCGACCTGTGGGCGAAGCTGGGAACGGAGCGCGACCAGCCGGTCGTGGGCGACTGGGACGGCGACGGCAAGATCGACATCGGCATCTTCGGGCCCGAATGGCCGAACGACCACCGGGCCGTGATGGCCGAGCCGGGCCTCCCCGACCGCGACAACGTCGTCACCGGGGCGAAAAAGAACCCGCCGCCGAAGGAGTGGGAGGCGACCTCCGGCTTCCGCATCATGCGCCGCGCTTCGACGGGCGAGGCCCGCAGCGACGTCATCGACCACGTCTTTTATTACGGCGGGGCGGGCGACATCGGCGTGGTGGGCGACTGGAACGGCGACGGCATCGCCACAATCGGCATTTTCAACGACGGCACGTGGATTCTCGACGACAACGGCGACGGCCGCTGGCTGCCCGGCGAGACGCTCATCCAGTTCGGCTCGGCCGGCGACCTGCCCGTCGTGGGCGACTGGAACGGCGACGGCATCGACGACGTGGGCGTTTACCGCGACGGCGCCTGGACGCTGGACACGAACGGCAACCGCACGCTGGACGGCCAGGACCAGGTCAAACACCTGGGCGGCGCCGGCGATCTGCCCATCGTGGGCGACTGGGACGGCGACGGTATCGACGACCTGGGCGCCTATCGCGACGCCCAGAGCGGCTCGACGCGCGTGAACTTCACGGACCGCGAGGCGCGTTCGGCGCTGCAATAACGATTCTGTGGCTGCCGTCGTTTCGTGCCTGGGCCGTCTCGTGCCTGGGGTCTCGCGCAGCGAGCCCCAGCGGCCTCGACTTCGCAAGTGCTGCTACGGCTTGCCCGGCAGTTCCCTCCGCGTCTTCTCGTCGCCGTCGAGGCGGATGGAGAGTTTTCCGCTCGGCGCGGGCCGCATTTCCACGCCCGTCGAGGGGCTGCGCATCCAGCCGTCGGCGCCGGCCGGCGTCGGCATCAGCTTGCCCTCGCGCAGGAGGTAAATCTCGACGGCCTTGCTGTCGCGATCGATGATCCAGACTTCGGGGACTTGCAGTTCGGCGTAGAACAGCAGTTTCTCGTAGGCCTCGTCGCCCTCAGAGTGGATTTCGACGACGACGTTGGGGGCGCCCTCGAAGTGCGTATCGCAGTCGATGTGCGCACGATCGGCCGTGACGATGATGAAGTCGGGAATCCGGTGGTTATCGACCCACGTCGCGCCTGCGCCTGGGAGCGAGAGATTGGTTTGTTGGAGCACTTCCGCATTGCGCGGAATCGCCCACCGCGTGTGCAGATACTGGACCAGGTCTCGCTCGAACCGCTGGTGCTCGTTGTTGGGCGCCGGCGCCATGTGCAGCACTCCTTCCCACATTTCGTCGTACTGGTCGTGGCCCAGGCGCTTGTGGCGCTCGAGGAAGGACTCGTTAACGCACGGAATGACGGCTTTCATGGCAATGCCCTCGGACTCTCTTTCAACTCGCGCCACGTTTACACCTCGCAGGGCAGTTCCTCGCGCGTGCCGTCGTCGCCGGCCACGCGAATCGACAGCTTGCCGCCAGGCGCCGGACGCATTTCCAGGCCCGTTTCGGGGCTGTGTACCCATCCGTCGGCACCGGCCGCCTTGGGCGTCAAAGTTCCTTCGCGCAGCAGGAAGATCTCAACCGCCTTGCTGTCGCGGTGGATGATCCAGACTTCAGGCACCCCCAGTTCCGCGTAGAATGGCAGCTTCTCGTACGATTCGTCGCCTGCGGAATGGATTTCAATGACGACGTTCGGCGGACCCTCGCAGTGCGAGCCGTGCCGGATGTGGATGCGGTCGCGCGAAATCAGGATGAGGTCCGGAATCCGATAGTTGTGCAGCCACGCCTCGCCTGCGCCGGGAAGCGTGAGGTTGATCTGGTGCCGCACGAGCCCTCCGTGCCGCGCCCCCCAGGTCTGCTTCAAGTACTCTTCCAGCTCACTCTCAAAATCCTGGTGCGCCATGTTCGGCATCGGCGCCATGTGCAGCACTCCTTCCCACATCTCGTCGTACTGGTCGTGCCCCAGGCGCTTGCGCTGCTCTAGAAACGACTCCTGCACGCACGGAATGACGGCTTTCATGGCAATGCCCTCGGATTCTCTTTCAACTCGCCCCAGTTGCACCTCGCAGGGCAGTTCCTCGCGCGTGGCGTCGTCGCCGGCCACGCGAATCGACAGCTTGCCGCCAGGCGCCGGACGCATTTCCAGGCCCGTTTCGGGGCTGGGGACCCACCCGCCGGCCCCGGCGCCCGTTGGTTTCAACGTGGCTTCGTGCAGGCGAAAAACCTCCACGGCCTTGCTGTCGCGGTGGATGATCCAGACTTCAGGCACCCCCAGTTCCGCGTAGAATGGCAGCTTCTCGTACGATTCGTCGCCTGCGGAATGGATTTCCACGACGACGTTCGGCGGACCCTCGCAGTGCGAGCCGTGCCGGATGCCGAGCCGGTCGCGCGAAATCAGGAGCAGGTCCGGAATACGATAGTTGTGCAGCCACGCCTCGCCTGCGCCGGGAAGCGTGAGGTTGATCTGGTGCAGCACTCGCCCTCCGCGTCGGGCCGCCCACATCCGCCGCAGGTAGTCCTGCAGATCGGTCTCAAATTCCTGGTGCTCCATGTTCGGCATCGGCGCCATGTGCAGCACTCCCTCCCACATTTCGTCGTACTGATCGTGCCCCAGGCGCTTGCGCTCCGCCAGCAACGATTCGTGGACGCAAGGAATGACGGCTTTCATGGCAGGTTCCTCCATCGGGCTGGACGCCTCTCATTTCATTTTACCACTTCGACGTGCGGCGTTCGACATCGTAATTCAAGGCGGCGGCCGCCCCTCACCCATTCAAGGCCCCGCGACTATATTAGGGTCAACAACTGGCCCTCGATTGCTCGCGAATCGCGCATCGCATGCTCCCCACCGTCGCCGATCATTCGCCGAAAATGGCCTCCCTCACGGCCGACCTGCAGCAGTTGCTGGGACCGGACAGCGTGCTCTCGGCCCATTCGGACCTCGTCGTCTACGAATGCGACGGCTTCGTCATCGAAAAAAACTGCCCCGACGTGGCCGTCTTCCCGCACACGACCGGGCAGGTCAGCCAGCTCGTGCGGCTCTGCAACCGCTACGACGTGCCCTTTTTGCCGCGCGGGGCGGGCACGAGCCTGTCCGGCGGCTGCCTGCCGGTCGGCGGCGGCGTGATGATCGTGCTCACGCGAATGAAAAGCATCCTCGAGATCGACCTGCGAAACCGCTTCGCCGTCGTGCAGCCGGGAGTCGTCAACGTCTGGCTGACGGGCGCCCTCAAAGGAACGGGCTACCACTACGCCCCCGATCCATCGAGCCAAGGTGCGTGTACGATCGGCGGGAACGTGGCCACGAACTCCGGCGGGCCGCACACGCTCAAATACGGCGTCACGGTCAACCACGTGCTGGCCGTCGAGGCGGTGCTGGCCGACGGCTCGATCGTCGAGTTCGGCGGGCCGGCTGAGGACGCGCCGGGCCTGGATCTCGTCGGCACACTGGTCGGCAGCGAGGGCACCCTGGCCATCGTCACGAAAGTCCGGGTCCGTCTGACGCGCGATCCGGAGGGCCATCGCACGCTCCTGGGTATCTTCGAATCCGTGGACGACGCCACGACCGCGATCAGCGAGATCATCGGCGCAGGCATCATTCCCGCGGCCCTCGAGATGCTTGACCAGGGAATCCTCGTCGCCGTCGAAGAGGCGTTTCATTTCGGCTTTCCGCTCGACGCCCGGGCCGTGCTCTTGATCGAGGTGGACGGCCTGGAGGCGGGCCTGGATGCGCAGCGCGACCGAATCGTCGAAATCTGCCGGCAGTGCGGCGCCCGCGAGGTCCGCCAGGCGCAAAACGCCCAGGAGCGGCAGAAGCTGTGGAAATGCCGGAAGCAGGCCTTCGGCGCGGTCGGCCGGCTCAGCCCCAGCTACTGCACGCAGGACGGGGTCGTTCCGCGCACACAACTTCCGCACATCCTCCGCCGCATCTACGCCATCGGCGAGCACTATGGACTCAAGATCGTAAACGTGTTTCACGCCGGCGACGGCAACATCCATCCGATCCTGCTTTTCGACGAACGGAACGCCGAGCAGGTCGAGCGCGTGCTCAAAGCGAGCGAGGATATCCTCGACGAGTGCCTGGCGTGCGGCGGCAGCGTCACCGGCGAGCACGGGATCGGCGTGGAGAAGATCAATTTCATGGCCAAGATGTTCTCGGCTTCGGACCTCGACGTGATGGGGCGGCTGCGGCACGCCTTCAACCCCGCCGGCCGGCTCAGCCCGCGAAAGATGCTCCCCACGGCGGGGGCCTGCGGAATCGAGCAGCGATCGCCGGGGCGGCAGGCGTCGCTATAGCGGTGAGTGGACGGCGACATGCCCAGGTCGTAGTGAATGGCGCTGCCGCCCCTCTGCAGCATCGCGACTTCAAAGGAGACCCGCGTGCGCAGCGAGGGCTTTTGAAAAATCATCAGCAGCACGCGGCCTGCGAGCGTGCGAGCGTACTTGCGCGGCTGCCGTTTGATCTCTTGGGCCAGCTCAATGGCTCGTTCGACAAGGTCCCTCGGCCAATCGGCCAGCGAGATGAGGTTCATGCGCTGCTCCTTCTGGCGCGCTTAGGGATTCGGATAGATGTGCGTGCCGGCCAGGCCCTGGAACGCCTCGAAGGCCAGTTCCGGCAGTGTCACGACGACCTCGCGGCCGCCCTGCTCCAGGAAGTCGATCGCAGCCTCGATCTTCGGGCCCATGCTGCCGGGCAGAAAGTGGCCTGCCTGCAGGTGCTTTTTCGCCTCCGTCACCGTCATCGATTTCAGATCGGTTTCGCTGCGCGAGGCAAAATACAGCTTGACGTAGTTGACGCCCGTCAGGTCGACGATCCTGGTCACGCCGAGGTCGCGGGCCAGGAGGCTGGACGTGAAATCCTTGTCGACCACGGCCTCGACGCCGCGATACGAACCGTCTTTCTCGACACAGACGGGAATGCCCCCGCCGCCGGCCGCGATCACGATGACGCCGTCCTCGAACAATCCGCGGATGGCATCCACCTCGAGGATCGCCTGCGGCCGCGGCGACGGCACCACGCGCCGGAAACCGCGGGCGGAATCCTCCGCGACGCATACGCCTTGTTGCCGGAGCGTTTCCGCCTGCTCCCGGGACAGGAACGGCCCGATGGGCTTGCTCGGCGGCGCCCCGTCGTCTTTCGCGACCTGGACGCGCGTGAGCACGGCCGCGACTTTCCGATCGATGCCGCGCTCGCGCAGCAAGTTGCCCATCGTCTGCTCGATCAAAAAGCCCATCTCGCCCTGCGACTGGGCGACGCACACGTCGAGCGGCAGGTCGTAGGCGCGGCCGCGGGCCTCTTCGACCCGGATCAGAATGTGGCCGACCTGCGGGCCGTTGCCGTGGGTGACGACCAGCCGGTGGCCTAGCCGGACCAGCTCCACGACGCCAACCAGCGCCCCCTGCAAAGTGGCCGCCTGCTCCTCGAGGGTCCCCTGCCGGCCGGGGCGGACCAGCGCGTTGCCACCCAATGCGACCAGAACCCGTTCCGACATGTCGCGAGCGCCTTGTCAAGAAGGCCCGTCATTTGGTCATTTGGCGGCTTGGTTCGGCCGCCTGGATCGAGGAAGGTCCTTTGTCGCTCGACGAAGGAAACCCCCCGGCAATCATTGAATCGTTCTTCGGCCCGTTCAGCAACCGGCGTGCGCGGCCCCGCGCGGGCGGTATGTCTTTGATTTCATTGGCCGGCCGCGGAGCCGCAAGGTACGATCGGGCGGGAAAGTGCGCTACGCAACGGAGAGCTTTCATGCGGCAATTGAGCTTTCTGGCTTCGATGCTCCTGTTTCCGGCGACGGTGTTTGCGCAGCCGGCTCCGGCCGATAGCGGCGAAAAGCACCTGTCGCACCCTGCGCTGCGGACTGCGCCTCCGCCGTCCAACCGGGCGATGACGTCGGGGCCGGCTCGGTTCGTTGACCCCAACCGCGGCGACGACGCAGGCGACGGCAGCCAGCAGTCGCCGTGGAAGACGCTCCGGCACGCCCTGGCGCACCTCAAAGCGGGCGACACGCTTTACTTGCGCGGTGGGACGTATCGTGAAAACCTGCACGTCGCGCTCGTCGGGGAGCCGGACGCCCCGATCACGATTCGCTCGTTTCCCGGCGAGCAGGCGATCGTCGACGGCGGCATCGCCGAGTTCTTCGATTCGCCCGCGTCGGCGTGGCAGCCCGTCGAGGGCGGCGCTGCGGGCGAGTTCCGCTCCGCACGGCCGTATCCCAACCTGCGAAACGTGATGGGGTGGTTCGGCGACTCGATGGTCGGCCTGCAAACGTACTATCACGCGCACGACCTGCGGGCCGAGAACCAGCTCGTCGATTGGGAGGACTGGAACAACACCGCAAAGAGCGACCTCAAGCCGCTCTACTGCGGGCCGGGGCTGTCGTACGACGCGGCGACCGGCTACATCTACGCTCGACTGTCGCACACGGCGATTCCCGCCGTGCCCAACTACCGCGGCCAGACCGACCCGCGAAAACTGCCGCTGGTGATCGCGCCCTTCCGCTCGGTGCCGCTGCACCTGGACGGCGTGCGGCACATGCGGTTGCAGGACCTCGTCATTCGCGGCGGCGGGTACGACACGGTCGCCATCGACCAGTCGAACGACCTTGAGTTGGACAACGTGACCGTGTGGTGCGGGACGTACGGGCTGCGCGTGACCGGCACGCAGCGGCTCAAGCTGCACCGCTGCGGCGTCTATGGCAGCATCGCGCCTTGGCTTGCGCGGGGCGACACCAGCCTGCGCAGCGGCGGCGTGCGCGGCGACGCCCATCGCAACATCACGCGCTACAACACGCACGCGCTGCTCGTGGCCGAGGCTGGCCGCGAGTTCTCCGTCTACGCCTTCCCGCTCAACGACGACTGGGAGATTTCGCATTGCGAATTTACCGAGGGCAGCGACGGGCTCTACCTGGGCGGAATCAGCATGCACTTCCACCACAACCTGGTGGAGAACATGCAGGACGACGGCCTGTACCTGAGCCAGATGTATCCGCGGCACTGGTACGCGCGCAGCGGGGCGACGATCCGGATCGAGCAGAACGTGATCCGCCGCGCGTTGACCGCCCTGGCGTTCGGCGGCTCGGAAACCGACACGAAGGACACGATCTACTTCTGCCGCAACGTCGTCGAGCTAAAGCAGCCGGTCTTCACGGGCCGGCCCTCGACGCGGCAACCGCAGCCGGCGTTTTCGCTCGGCCACACGATGGGCGACCACGGCTCGCCGCCCTGGCCGGCGATGTTCATCTACCACAACACGTTCGTGCAGCGCGAGGCGGCGCGGTCGCACGACCTGTGGCTGCCGCGTGGGGCGACGGCGGAGCGCCCGCGGCGGATGTTCAACAACATCGTGCTCCACGGCGAGAACCTGCCCAAGCCGCAGGTGCTCGATTCGCCCTACGCCCAGATCGACGGAAATCTTTACTGGCAGATGGGCCTGGATGCCAGCCGCGCCGCGACGTACTTCGATGCCTTCAGGTCGTCGTCGGTGTTTGAGAAGAGCAAAACCGCCTATCCGCCCGGTTTTGAGGCCCGGTCGCTCGTCGTCGACCCAAAATTCATCCGCGCGGAAATGAGCGCCGAACAAGAGAACGACTACCGCCTGCAACAGGGCAGCCCGGCGATTGACGCCGGCGTAGACCTGCCCGCCGACTGGCCGGACCCGTCGCGGGCAATGGACAAGGGGAAACCGGACATCGGGGCGTTGCCGCTGGGGGCGGAGGCGATCAAGGTCGGGCGGTCGGCACCGTAGGGCAGGCGGCCCGCCTGCCGTAGTTGCGTCCGTCTGCCAGAGCGCGCATGAGGAAATAACTATGCCGCCAAAATGGCGAAGGTGTTGTTGCGGGGCACGCATTTCAGCGGTTCGATGAAGTGGGCGCGGCGAGGGCGGCCTGTCAGGCGGTTGTGGCAGCCTCGAAGCGGGAGGTTGCGTCTGTGGAATTTGCGTGCCTTGCCTGTGTGGGGTTGCCGGCCGCTCTTTGCCTGTTCGTGCTGCTCGTGCGCGAGATGCAATCGGGATCTCTGGCGTTTGCACCGCTGCGGCGCGTCCTGCGCGAAAAGCGTTTCGGGATGTTGACGCTGCTTTCGATCCCGGCCGTGGCCGCGGTCGATCTGGCGATCCTGCGCGCAATGGGACTGGCCAAACGCCTGGATGCGGCGACTGTTTTGGCGGGGCTCTTCATTGGGGTTCCCTCGCTGGGCATCGTCGCCACGTTCTGGTTTTTCGTGATGGACCTTACGGAGGAGGGCGCGCTTGTGTTGCTGCGCAAACGGGATGCGCTTCGGGATGAGGCAACGCCGTTTGGCAAGGCACAAACATCGCCGCCCGACACGAAGCTCCTGTACGGCGAAGCGGCCGCGCCTATAATCGCCACCATCGTCGACGAACCGGTTTCCAGCGTCACGGAAGAGCCTCGCATGTCTCAAGTCAGTGCCACGAGCGCAACCGGCCCCGGCCTGTCCGGCCGGCGAGTTTTCTTCGCCGGCAAGCTGGCGGCCATGGCCCGCCGCGATGCGCAGCGCCTCGTCCGGCAGCACGGCGGCGAACCGGTCGAAGCGCCGGACGAGCGCGTGGACGCCGTTGTTGTCGGCGAAGGCGATTCCGGCCTGGCCGACCTGGCGGACCTGGCCGCCACCGGCCGCCTCGGCGAAATCCTGCCCGCCCCGCTGCTCGAATGGGCCCAAGCGGGGCGCGTGCAGGTCGTGACGGAAACGCAATTCTGGCGGCAGCTCGGCCTGGTCGAGGGCGAGCCGGCCGTCCGGCGGCTCCACACGCCGGGAATGCTGGCCAGCCTGCTCTCGGTTTCGATCGACGTCATCCGTCGCTGGCACCGCCGCGGCCTGATCGTCCCGGCGCACACCGTCCGCCGCCTGGCCTACTTCGATTTTCAGGAAGTCGCCACCGCCAAGCGCCTGACCGAGCTCCTGGCCCGCGGCATCTCACCGTCGAGGATCGAGCGGCAGCTTGCCGGGCTGGCGCGGATCATGCCGGGAATCGAGCGGCCGCTGGCGCAGCTTTCGGTGATCGTCGAAGGGCGGGACATCCTCTTGCGGCACGGCGGCGGACTCGTCGATGCCGCCGGGCAACTGCGGATGGATTTTTCCGAGGACGACGGCGCCGGCTCGGCCGTAACGCTCATCGCACCGCCGCATCAAGGAACTTGCAACAGAACTGATTTCACGGCAGTGGAGCATTCCGTGGGGCGGGAACTTCTTGGTCAACCCCTTCGATGAACGCGATGCCGAGCTGCTCTATCGCGCGGGCGATGTCGCAGCCGCGCGCGAACGCTATTACATGGCCCTGGAGATCGACGAGGAGCACATCGAGGCCCGGCTCAACCTGGGCTGCGTTCTGGCCGAATTGGGCGACCGCGAGCTGGCCGTGGCGGCGTTCACGGGCGCCTTGCGGCAGCACGCCGACTATCCCGACGCCCATTATCACTTGGCGCGGGCGCTCGCCGAATTGGGCCGCCCGCAAGAAGCCGCCGAGCACTGGCGGGCGTTTCTGGCCCTGGCGCCGCACAGCCCGTGGGCGGACGAAGCGCGCGAGGCGCTGGCGACGTAGGGCAGGCGGCTCGCCTGCCGTAAGAGGGCGCGGTTTTTGGTGGCGCCAGCGCTCGGCCCCTCGTTTGTCTCCCTGAGCCGGCGTGTTCGCAGAACGGCAGGCCGGTCGCCTGCCCTACGCGATTACCCCAGCACCGCTGCCAACTTGCTCAGCGCCTCGGTCTCGATCTGCCGCACGCGCTCGCGCGTCAGGCCCAGCGCCTCGCCGATTTCCTTGAGCGTCTTGGGCTCGTTGTCGTCCAGGCCAAATCGCATCCGCAGGACCGTCGCCTCGCGCTTGTCCATCGTCTCCAACAGCTTCATGATCTGCCCCAGGTCGTCCGTCTGGAGCATCTCGTCCTCGGGCGTCTTCACGCGCTCGTCCATGACCATCTCGCCCAGCGACCAGCCGGTCTCGGCCTGGTCCGTCTGCGGCGTCGAGTTGTAGATGCGGATCGCCTTTTTGATGATCGGCAGCTTCTTGCGCGGCAGGCCCAGGACGCGGGCGACTTCCTCGGGCGTCGGCGTGCGGCCCAGCTCTTCGGCCAGGCGCGTGCTGGCCCGCCGCCACTTCGAGAGCAGCTCGACCATGTAGGCCGGGATGCGGATCGTCTTGGCCGAGTTGATCAGCGCCCTTTTGATCGATTGCTTGATCCAGTAGGAGGCGTAGGTGCTGAACCGCGTGCCGACGGCCGGGTCGAAGCCCTCGACCGCCCGCAAAAGGCCCAGGTTGCCCTCCTCGATCAGGTCTTGCAGGCCCAGTCCTTTGCCGGTGTAGCCGCGGGCGATGTTGACGACGAGGCGCAGGTTGGCGCGGACCATGCGGTCGCGGGCGGCGGCGTCGCCGTTTCCGATCGCTACGGCCAGGTGGTGCTCGTCGTCGGCCGTGAGGAGCGCCGTCTCGTTGATCTCGCGGAGATACGACTCCAGCGGGGTCTGGACGGAGGTCGTCGCTTTGCGTCGTGTCTTGGCCATGGTTGCGGATGCGGGAGCGGGCGAGGGCGTGGGCGTGGTATCTCGCGGCAAGCGGCGGCAAGGTCTCTGAATGGGGCCTTCTCAAAGGGACTATCGGCCCCTAGCGCGCCCTTTCTGCAAACCAGCGCGCAAGCGGCGGACCGCAAGCGATGTGTCCGTCGTGGCGAAAGCGCCAGTCGCGCCGCGCAGCGCCACTCGCGCGGCCGAGCGCCGGCGCGGCAGTCCGCCTCGCCGGAAAGGCCGGCACGCCGCGGCAGGTCGTGCCTAGGTTGACGGTTCTGCGGGCAGAGTCCGATGGCGGACGGAACGATTTGATTACGAGAGCCGGCTTGCCTTCTTCCGCGGGCGCTTTTGCCGCCGCGATTCAATCACGCCCATGATCTTGTCCACGGTGCGCGGCGTGGCGGTGTGTTTGCCGGTTTCGATGCGCGAAAGCGTTTCCTGGCGAACTCCGGCCAGGTCGGCAAGCTTCTGCTGGCTGAGGCCAACGGACTTCCGGGCGCGGATCAAGTCTCGCGCCAGGGAAACGCGGGCGTATTCCAGAGCGGGATAGCGGGCGTTCTTGTCGGGCTTGGGAAGAGACGGCGGCTTAATCACGACGAGTTCCCCCGTTCCGCATTGCGACTTCCGCACTCCGCATTCTATCATGCGCGGGGATGAAACTGCTTGTGCACCGCCTTCAGCCGCGTCGGATCGACGTGCGTGTAAATCTGCGTCGTGGCGATGCTCGCGTGGCCCAGCATCTCCTGCACCAGCCGCAGGTCGGCCCCGCCCGACAAAAGGTGCGTGGCAAAACTGTGCCGCAGCGTGTGCGGGCTGACGTCCGGCGGCGCCCCGGCCCGCAGGGCGTGTTTCTTCACCAATTCCCAGATTCGCTCCCGCGTCAGTCGCTGACCGCGGCTGGAGAGAAATAGCCAGGGCGGAGCTTCCGCTCGTCCGCTGGCGCCTGCCCTTTGAGCCAGCGTCGTGCGCTCGTTTCGCAAATAGTCTTCGACCTGGCTTGACGCCCGGCGGCTGACGGGGACGAGCCGCTCCTTGTCGCCCTTGCCGCGGCAGAGGCAAAAGCCCTCGTCGAGCCTGGCGTCGGCCAGCTTCAGGTTCGCCACCTCCGACGCCCGGCAGCCCGTCGCGTAGAGCAGCGCCAAGAGCGCCCTATCCCGCCGCCACCACGGCTCGCCCGGCTGCGGCGAGTCGAAGAGCTTTTCCACCGCCTCCGGCGACAAGACGTGCGGCACGCGCTCCCACAGCTTTGGGCTGCCCAAAAGCTCGACGGCGTTTTCCGTCAGCACCCCCTCGAGCTGCAAATACCGGAAGAACATCTTCAGCGACGCAAGGTGCCGGGCGATGCTGGACGGGGCGAGCTGCTCGACCTCCAAGAGCCACGAAGCGTAGTCCGCCAGCTCCTGCACGGACAGCTTTCGCAGGTCGCGGCCCGAGGCCCAGTGCAGGAATCGCGTCGTGTCGCGGCGATAGGCGGCCACGCTATTTTCCGCCAGGTGACATTCCGACTGGAGATAACCCACGAACGCCGCCGCATACGGGTGCAGCGGGGCCGAGGAAAGCGACGGCTTTTCCGCGGCCTTTTGGCGGGCGTGGGCCGTCGAGCGGGCGTGCGATTTCGCGCGGGTCATCTGCTGCTCCCTCCCCCCTTGCGCTCAGAGGGGTGGGATGGGGGGTTGCGTGCTCCCTCCCCCCCTTGCGGGGGAGGGT
>JACOUI010000269.1 GCA_016177915.1 Planctomycetia bacterium | reverse complement strand
GTCTCCAAGCCCAAGCGGTCGTTCTACTACGCGGCCGTGAGCACGGCGGCGTCGGTGCTGGGCGGGATCGTCGGCTGGTTGATCGGCTTCGCCCTGTGGGCGGCGGTGAAGGGCTTCTTCTTCGGCTACGTGCCCGGCTTCACGCCGGAGAATTTCGAGTACGTCCGCGGACTCTACAAGGACAACGCCTTCCTGGCCATCTGCGCGGCCGCGTTCACGCCGATCCCCTACAAGGTGTTCACGACCGCGGCAGGCGTGTTCGACATTTCATTGTGGACGCTGATCGTGGCGTCGGTGCTGGGCCGCGCCGGGCGGTTCTTTTCCGTGGCCACGTTGATCTATTTCGTCGGCCCGAAAGTGAAGACGCTGATCGACAAGTATTTCGAGCTGGCCACGATCCTGTTTTTCGTGCTGCTGGTGCTGGGGTTCCTGGCGATCAAGTTCTTTGCCAGCTAGAGTAGCCATCACGCTCCGCGTGATGCGGCGTGAATTGTGGCCATTACGCTCCGCGTGATGCAGCCAGCGCTGTCGACGACAACCGAAGTGCAGGAAGCGGCTGATGAGGCAAGCCACGTTCGCAATTCGCGCTGCCTCACGCGGAGCGTGAGGGCTACGAAGGAGTGAGGGCTACGAAGGAGAGCCGCCGTGGACGTTACGAACCTCGACCGCGTGCCGGCCTTCACCACCAAGGACGGGTCGGAAATCCGCGAGCTCTTGGCGCACCGCAACTCGTGCATCGCGCGGCAGAGCCTGGCCGAGGCGCGATTGCCCGCGGGCGGACGCACCGCGCCGCACTTCCATCGCCGCACGGAGGAGATTTATTACATTCTCGCCGGCACGGGACGGATGACGATCGGCGAGGAGGAGCGCGACGTCGGCCCGGGCGATGCGATCGCGATTCCGCCCGGCGCGGTGCACACGATCGAGAACACGGGCGGGGGGGCGCTGCGTTTTCTCTGCTGCTGCGCGCCGGCCTATGAGCACGAGGACACGGTGCTTATTTAACGTGTGGCACGCCCTGAGCGGGTCGGCAGCACAATCCCGCGGTCGGAACGCAAAGGACGCTGACCAACGAGACATCGACCAGCGTCTGTCGCGAAGGGCGTGCTCGACGGAGCGCGCGCCGGGCGTCGTTCGCTCTACCGCGGAACCAGGGCCGAGCGCGTGCCGCCCTTCTTGCGGGTTGTGGAAGAGGGAGGCGGAGGAGGCGCCGGCCGGCCGTTCGTCGGGCCGGGAGAAACTTCCGGCTCGGACGGGCCGGCGGGAATCGTCTCGCCCGGCGCGGATTCGTAGATCACGCCGCCCAGCGGATCGTCCGAAAACGCCGAGGCCTTCCGCACGCAGCCGTAATGCTCCTCGCCCAGCACACAGCCGCACTCGTCGCAGGGGTGGGCGCAGAGGCAGCAGCCGCCAAGGCCCAGGACCGGCCCGGCCAAGACCGTTAGCGCCAGCGTTGCCAGCAGACGGGACATGACGCACCTCGCGGCGGTTTTGGGATAGGTCCAGCGGCGCGTGCAGCGTTATATTCGGCCGGAATCTCCGCGCAATCCAAAATCTTTTGCCATTTTCGCGCGGCGCTGCTGGCACACGAACCCGACGCGCCGGCGAGGGAGATGGCCCGACTCGCGCGGCATCGTTTGACTTGCGCCATGGACGGCAATTCACGCCTCTCGCGCCTGCTCGCCTCGCCGGCACTGCCCATGCTGGCGGCCGCGATGTTGCGCCTGCCGGGCGTCACGCGCCCGCTGCTGGGCAATTTCGCCACGAAGAATGCCGTGTACGCCATGATCGCGCGCAACTGGGCCGAGGGCCGCGCGCCGGCCGTCCACCCGACGCTCGACGTGCTGGCCGGCGGCGAGCGGTCGTTGCACCTCTTGGAAGTGCCGCTGTCGGCGTATTTGTCGGGGTTTTTGTGGCGCCCATTTGGCGGATCGCTCGACCTCTGGGGGCGGGCGGTTTCCATTGCATTCCTGACGGCGGCGGTCGGGCTGCTCTTTATTCTCGTGCGGCGCTGGCACGGCCGGGCGGCGGCCTTCGGCGCGGGTCTGGCCCTGGCCCTCTCGCCGGCGGCGATTGTCTACGGGCAAAGTTTCATGCTCGAAGCCTCGCTCGTGTTCTTCACGCTCGCGGCGATGTACGCCTGGACGCGCTGGCTCGATTGCGATTGCGGCCGTGGCCGGCTGTGGCTGGTGGCCGCCAGCGCTTCAATGGCGCTTTTGCTGCTGACGAAGATCTACATGGGCATTTTGCTGTTGCCGATGGGCTGGCTGCTGTGGCGGAACATTGCACGGGCGCGAGAGGAACGTCGGTCGCCGACTCAGGAACCCCCCCTATGTAAGGAGGGGACAGACAAAACCTCCGCCTCGCCCTCGCTTCGTAAGGGAGGGACCAAGGAACGGCCGACATTGGCATGGGGGACCCTCGCTCTGCTTATTGCCCTTTTGCCGGCCGCGATTTGGTACGCCCACGTCTGGCAGATCACCGCGCCGGGCAGTCCGCTGGCGGAGCGCGTCTTTTATTCCGTCCGGCAAAGCGCCGACGCGCATGGCTTTCCGCACCCGCTGCTTTCATCGCCGGATTTCTATCGCGGCCTGATCGATAACCTGGCCGGCTTCGTGCTCACGCCGATTGGGCTGGCGCTGGCGATCGTCGGGCTCATGCACCACGAGTGGCGGCGGCACGCTCTTTGGTTGGCGGCGATGGCCCTGCTCGTCGTTGTGCTGCCGCGGAAGTTTCACGAGATGAATTACTACTACCTGGCGATCCTGCCGCCGCTGTGCATTCTGGTCGGGCTGGGATGGCATGTCGTCTGCCAGCGGCTGCGGCCGGGGCCGCGCTGGACGGCGGCGCTCTTGCTCGTGTGCCTTGGGCTTTCGCTGCGTTACGCCGCGCGGCCGGCGTTTGTCACACCCGCGGAGGACGCCAGCGTCCTCTCGGCGGCCGCGGCCGTGCGCGAGCTGACTGAGAAAAACGAGCCGGTGGCCACGCTGCACGGCACGACGATCGATCTGCTCTACTACTGCGACCGTCCCGGCTTGGCCCTCTCCTCGCGCAGGGACCTGGCGAGCCAGCTCGAAGAGTGCAGGCGAAGGGGGGCGAAGCTCTTGGCGGTCGCAGGCTGGGACAAACTCGATGCCGCCCAGCAACGCGGATTGCAGAATCTGGCGACGGCGGCGCGCGGCGACGATTATCGCCTTTTCCGCATCGATCCAGCGGTCGTGGCAATGATGAGGGCGCACGCGCACTGCCCGCAAGTGCGGCCCAGCCTGCCAGACGACGCGGAACTCTCGATCGGCGTGCGGTAAGAGCGCAGCTTGCCGCTCTTGGGCCGGCTGCGTTCTCTCGCCGTCCACGCGGAATTTGCCGGCGCCAGCGCCGCGCGCTATGATCGACTTGCCGCGCGGATTGGTCCAGCGCTGAGGAGGTCGTCGTGCCGAACGTCTATTCGATCTTGCTGCTCGTCGCCGGCATCGGCGCCATCGTCATTGGAATCCGCAACTACGTCCGGGCCAAGGACTCCTCCGACAAAACGATGGCGGTCGTGACGCTCGTCTTTGCAGCCGCGTGTTTGGCATTCGTATTCATCGTGCTGCCCTGGCTCCTGCATCCCTAGGCGCGGCGATTTGCTTGCGGCGGTCGCTCCGCGCGACTAGGATCACTTGCGCGACGAACGGCGAGAGACGCGCGTCGGTCAGGAAATCAGGTCCATCTGCTCCACTCATTCGCGGGAGGAATTTCCCATGTTGCGTCGTTGTGCGTTGCTGGCGGGGGTGCTGGTGGTCTTGGCGAGCCTGCCGTGTACACTGGCCGCGCAGAAGGAAGCAAAGGCCGTCAAATACGTCCGCTTCCAGGCCGGGCAGACGACGGCCTACGGGGTCGTCGAGGGCGACATGGTCCGCGAACTTTCTGGCCCCTTCGGCCAGTGGAAGCCGACGGACGTCCAGCACGCTCTCAAGGACGTGAAGGTGCTCACGCCCGTCGAGCGGCCCACAAAAGTCATCGCCCTGGCCGGCAACTACCGCGACCACCTGGGCGACAAGCCGCCGGCGGAATTCCCGCAGCCGTTCTACAAGCTCCCCTCCTGCCTGATCGCCAGCGGCGAATACATCGACCTGCCCGAGACGACTGAGGACGTTCACTACGAGGCCGAGGTCGTGATCGTGATGGGCAAGAAGGCGAAAGACGTTTCGGAGAAGGAGGCCCTCAATTACGTGCTGGGCATCACCTGCGGCAACGACGTCTCCGCCCGCATCTGGCAGAAGGCCGACGTGCAGTGGTGGCGGGCCAAGGGGAGCGACACGTTCGGGCCCGTGGGTCCCTACATCGCCGCGGGCATCGACTACGGGAACCTGGACATGGCCCTGCGCGTCAACGGCGAAGTGCGGCAGAAGACCAACACCAAGAACATGATCCACAACATCGCCCAGACGGTGAGCTTCATCAGCCAGCACGTAACGCTTGAGCCGGGCGACCTGATTTACACGGGCACGCCAGGCCGCACGCAGCCGATCGTGGAGGGGGACGTGGTGGAGGTCCAGATCGAAGGCGTGGGCGTTTTGAAGAACAAGGTGGTGGGCGGGACGGCGGCCGGCAAACAGAAGGAGCTGATCCGGCGGAAGATCCCCGTCGCGGCGTCGCTGTCGGCCGCGGAGTTTTCAAAGCTCGCGCGATCGGAGACGGGTCCGAGCTTGAACACGCTACCCAACCAGCCGCTTTCGCTGCTCCTGTTTGCGCTGCGGCCAGGCGAGGGAGAAGCCAAGCAGGCCGAGTTCCGCAACCTCGGGACGGCGCCGCCCAAGCCGGCCGACATCGCCAAGGAAATCTATCGCAAGCTGGCGGGGGCGAGCGTGGCGCCCGACTACGCTACGTTCATCCACGGCGACCGGACGACGGCGATCGAGTGCAAGATCGAGGGCGACACGGCCAAGGGGAGCGTGTCGTTCGAGGCGCCGGGCCTGTACGCCGGCAAGGTTCAGTTCGTCGCCAAGCGCACGGGCGACGACTGGCAGATCGAGGAATTCAGCCTTCCTGCCTACGGTGCCAAGACGGTGCGCGACAGCGACGGGAAGTGGAAGGCGACGATGCGCGCCGACGGCAACTGACCCCTAGCCACTGACCACCGACCACTCTATGTGGCACTGGCTCCTTCGCGCCTGGATCGCCAATGCGGCCAAGGAGCAGGTCTACTCCGCCGTTCAGAAGGAAATCACCCGCCGGGCCGCCGCAGCCGAAGAGCAGGAATCCGGCGAGCGGCAAACCTGCGATGCGGGCATCGTTTCCAGCGAGGAGCGCGAGCTGGTGGGCTTGCTCGACCTGCTCGACGACGCGGTGAAAGTGGAAGGCAAGGGCTTTTCCGTCTGGAAAGGGACGCTCGGCGAACGGCGGATCGTCCTCGCGCAAGGAGGAAGCACGCGCGACGACGCCGGCCGGGCGACGGAAGCCTTGATCCGCGGGCACCGGCCGTCGTGCGTCATCAGCGCCGGCTTCGCCGAGGCGCTGAAGCCGGAGTTGCGAAAGGGAGACATTGTCGTCGGCGTTTACCTGGCCGGACCGGACGGCGGCGAGCTGCCCGTCGATTTGAAATCAAGCGGCGATGTGCTCCCGGCCGGCGGTGCGGCCGACAAGGGCGTTCATCTCGGCCGAATGCTGTGCGTGGAAGGCGGCCCGATGTCGCCGGCCAAGCGGGAGGAGCTGGGCAGTCGCCACGACGCGCTGGCGGCCGACCGGCATTCGCTGGCCGTGGCCCGGGCCTGCGCCGCCGCGGGCGTGCCGTGTCTTTGCGTTTACGTGGTGACGATCGCGATGGCCGACAAGCCGCCGCGCGCCGCGAAGCGCTCAGGCGGCAAGAGGTCTGCGATGCGCAGCTTCGGGGCCTTCGTCGGCGCGCTGCTCGATGAGCCGGGCGGCCTGAAGAGGATGTATCAGGAGAAGGAGTCGACGCTCGTCGCCGCCGACGCGCTGGGAGGTTTCCTCGCGCGATCCATCACGTCCGCCGCGGCACAGCGGGAATCGCCACGATTGGGGTTCAAGTCTCGCCCAGAAACCTGATGCCGACCTTCACAAAGCGCTGCTCGATCGGCGCGGGCATGGAGACCACGTGCCGGTAGCGGCGCTTGCCGAGGTCCGCATGAACTTTGATCTGCCCAAGCTTGTGAACGCAATGCGGAATGACGAGATAGGAAGAGCCGGTGTCCAAAACCGCGTAGGGCCAAACGGTTCGGCTTTCAAATCGAGAATTCGGCGAGACGCTTTCAAACTGCATCATCTCAACGCACAGTCGCGCCGGCGCAGTTTTTGTCTTCACCAGGAACACTCGCCGAGAGTCCGTAGCAAACTGCAGATACCGTCCGCTGGGGCCTGAGTGAAGGTCGAAGACTGCGTCGATGGTCTCCAGCCCCACCAGAACGTCGTGGAGCGGCGGCACGCCGGGGTCGAGCAGGAACGCTTCGACGACGAGGAATCGTTCGGGCAGCCACGCCAGCGCCATGGGGTTGCAGCGACGGACAAGGGAAGGGATTCGGCAAAACTGCGAGGCCAAACCGGAGTGGCGGGCTTTACACAGCCGTCATGCCGCATCAGGCGATGGATGCAGGCGCTCGTGGGTTGCCCAGTCGAACCGCTCAGCAATCTCAGACAGCACGGATGACAGCGATCGCGCAGCCGCAAACGATTCCTGGTCGGCCGCGTCGGGCGTGAGACGCGCGGCGGCCTGGCAGTTCATTTCCGCCGCGTAGAGCGACAATCCCAGCCAATCGACAGCCGCCGCGGGCATGTGTTCGGCGGCCGCCAGTTTCAACACCACATCGATGACCCGATCAGGATTCAACTTTTCCGCTCGAAGCTCTTTCAGCTCTTCGTACCAGCGCACAACTGGATCAGCGGGGCAGCAATGGCGCCACTCCGTGTCGTCCAGCGCTGGGGCTGCGTACGTGAAGCGCAGAAGATCACCGGGCCTTGCAAATTCGAGGATTGTATACACGTCGAAACCTCCGCGTTCGGCGACGGCGCACAAGACATGCCTTGGGAGCCCATTACCAGAATTATAACCGACGCGATATCCTGCGCAGCGTGAATTCTCGGCAAATCCACGCGTCGCCACGCCGATCGGTCTTTGCTGGGCTTCGGCATGCGGCGATAATGGCGACCTTTCAGCGAGCGACTCTACTGCTGCATCCAAGCCGACACGCCCGTGACTTCTCCCGCTGCAAAGGTCGATGATCCGCGCGCCCGGCAGCAGGAGATCATCCTCTCGTCCGAAGCGCGGAACCTCGTCTGGCTGGCCCTGCACCAGGTCGTGTTCCGCGTCGGCTGGATCTTCAAGACCGAAAGCGTGATCATGCCGGCCGTGCTCGACGCCATCGCCGTGGCGGCGGGGCTGGCGGAATGGCGGGCCGTCTGGGCCGGGTTTCTGCCCGTGCTCAACCGGTTCGGGCAGAGCGTGCCGCCGGTGCTCTTCGCGGGCCGCCTGACCGGCATGCGGCGCAAGAAAATCTCGCTCATCGCCACGACGCTCCTGATGGGCCTGCCGCTTCTGGGCATGGCGCTGCCGGCGCTGGCGCATCCCAAAGACGCCACCTGGACGACGCCGGCGCTCTTTTTGCTGCTGTATGGAGCGTTTTTCTGCCTGGCAGGGCTCAACAGCCTGTCGTTCAACTCCGTCCAAGGAAAGCTGATTCAGCCCGCCCGGCGCGGAAGGCTGCTGGCCCTGTCGGCGTCGGTCGGCTCGGTGCTGGCCGTGCTCTTTGCCTGGTGGCTGATGGAGTCGTGGCTGGAAAAGCCCTTTGGGTTCAGCCGGCTGTTTGCGTTCACGGGAGCGTGCTTCCTCATTTCCGGCCTGTGCGTGCTGATCGTGCGCGAGCCGCCGGACGAGGCAGAAAGGCAAGCGCCGCAGTCGGCTGGCGGGAATGGGGCCGCAGCCGACGCGCCGTCGGGTTTCTGGGCCTGTTCCGCGAAGTGAAGACGATCCTGGCCACCGACGGCAATTTTCGCCGGCTGGCGGTCGTGGTGTTCCTCTTCAGCGTGGCGCAGATGCTTTTCCCCCACTACCAGGCGCTCGCGGCCGACCTTCTGGGCGTGGTCGATAAGCAGCGCGCTCGCGACATGGTGCACTGGGTCATTGTGCAGAACATCGCCGTGGGCGTCTTCAGCCTCGTCGTGGGCCCGCTGGCCGACGCCCGCGGCACGCGCTTCACCCTCCGCCTGGTGCTGCTCCTGGGCGCCGCGGCGCCGATCCTGGCCGTCGGGCTGACCTGGATCGAGCGGAGTTGGGGACAGTCGCTGTTCTGGATGGTTTTCATCCCGCTCGGCCTGACTCCGATCACGCTCAAGCTCTTGGCCAACTACGTGCTGGAGATCAGCCCCGCGAGCGCGCACCCGCGCTACTTGAGCACGCTGGCCCTGTGCCTGTTTGTGCCGTTCTTGTTTTCGCCGGGCGTGGGCTGGCTGATCACGCGGCTGGGCTACACGCCGGTCTTCATCGGCGCCGGCTGGCTGATCTTCCTGGGGGCGCTCTTGACGGGGATCCTGGTCGAGCCGCGGCAGAAGGCGGCGATCGAGGAAGCGCTGGCGGCGGAAGAGGGAGTGTGAGGCTGCTCCTGAAAATAATACTTTACGTTCTGCGTAAATATTTAGTTAGAATGATAGTTGACAACTCTTTACCTAATTGGTAAACTCCAATAATGGATCGGACGAAGGTAGACGTATGGATGTGTCCTTTGCCAATTCCAAGCTGCAGAAGCTGTGCAACTCGGAGAAAAAGTTGCGAGGCGAGTACGGTCCGCGCATGGGAGCACTCATCCAGCAGAGACTCGCCGACTTGGCCGCCGCCGCGACGCTGGCGACGATGCGGCAGTTGCCCGGGAGGTGCCATGAGTTGAAGGGAGATCTGAAGGGACATTTCGCTGTCGACCTCGTGCATCCCGACCGTCTGGTCTTCCGTCCGTTCCACCATCCGCTGCCGATGCTCGCGGACGGAGGATTGGATTGGTCGCGAATCACGAGCATCGAAATCGTGGGAATCGGAGATTACCACTAGGAACCCCCTACAGAAACGTGCGCAATGGGAATGACGCTCAACTATCAGCCGGACTACGCGGTCGCGCCCGGAGTGACGCTGAAGGAGGTCTTGGAAGAGCGTGGGCTCTCGCAGACGGAGCTCTGCGTGCGAACCGAGATCTCCGAAAAGACGATCAGCCAAATCGTCAATGGCGTTGCGCCCTTGACAACCGAGACAGCGGACAAGCTCGAATTGGCGCTGGGCATTCCGGCGCGGTTTTGGAATACGCGCGAGCTCCATTTTCGGGAGGCTCTCGCGCGTACCGAGGACGAAAAGCGACTTGCCGGCGAGGCCGGTTGGTTGACAACCATCCCGGTCAGGACCTTGATCGAGCGCGGCTTCCTTCTCTCGACGGACAACAAGGGAGCGCTCGTGCGACAGACCCTCAAGTTCTTTGGCGTCAGCAGCGTGGCCGCATGGCGCGAGACGTGGCTCGATCCTTGCGCGCTGTACCGCGGCGGGCTGCTGCAGCAGAGGAAGCCGGGGCACGTCGCTGCATGGCTGCGGATCGGAGAGCTCGTCGCTGCGGAGGTTCCATGCGAGCGATTTGACGCAAAGCTGTTCCGGCAGGCGCTCCATCAGGTGCGCCGGCTCTCGGTCGAACCTGCATCGCACTGGCGCTCTCGAATTCGTGATTATTGTGCTTCCGCTGGCGTCGCAGTGGTGTTTGTGCCAGAAATCGCGGGGGCCAGTGTGAGCGGCGTCACGAAGTGGGCGACCGCGGACAAGGCGCTCCTGGGGCTTAGCCTGAAATACAAGACCGACGATCAACTCTGGTTCACCTTCTTTCACGAGGCGGCGCACATCCTGCTGCACGGAAAGCGCCGAGTCTTCATCGAAGATGGCAGCGATCCCACGACCGATGAGGAGAAGGAAGCCGACGCGTTTGCGCGCGATACGCTGATTCCGCCGACGTTTAGCGCACAGCTTCGATTCCTAAAGAGCAAGGCGGCGATTCGTTCGTTTGCCCATGCGCTGGGAATCGCGCCGGGAATCGTGGTCGGGAGGCTACAGCGCGACGGCGTTCTCCCGCACTCGCACTGCAATGACCTGAAGCGAAAGCTCGCTTGGGCGAAAGCGAAGTCAGTTACGTGACGGATTCACGAGAAAAAATTGAGCCCCGGGCGCTTGAATGCGGGATCGCAGCCTTACGGCGGCGTCGCCAATTGGCCGTTTGCCGGCCGCGTGGGCCGGACGGGCCATACGGGGTCTGGCGCCTTGCGGCGCCGCCCCAATGTTCATAGCGCCTGCGGGGCTCGTCGCTGAGTGTAGCGTTTCTCCGCCCCGTCTTCAACAAAATTCGACCGGGTATTTTGGTTTCTCCTTGAGGAAGAATGTTTCGCCGGAGTGTGCCACTCCGGCGGGAGAGACCGACGGCATTTCAACCACGGCGGGGCGATCCGCCTGTTCCACAGCCACGGGGAGACTCGATTCGGAACGAGCGAGTTGCACGCGGCCGGCAGGTTACGAACTCGTTTGTTTCTGGGAACGAGTTTCAAACTCAATGGCGTTGCTCACAGCCAGCACGGATTGTTCGCCCTGCTTCTTTGGGTACGCCTCGAAGGTGACGCGAATCTTGTGCTTGCCGGGATCAAGCGCGATGTTTTTTCCCCCTTGGCTTAGCCACCCCTTGTCGTCAAGGTCAATGACGATGTCTTCGTAGTGCGCTCCTGGGCCAAAGCCGGAGAGGCTTCTCCTGTAGAACGCTCCGAACCAGTAATAGGTTTCGCCGTCGATTTCGACAATGCAGACACCGTGGTCGCGGCACACGGTGAGCTCCCGCTTGCCTTCGTTGCGGATGTCGACTTGGAACGTAGGCCAGGCGCCTCGCAGCCGGCATCCCACGCCTTCCACGGCTTCACCCCAGGCGGGTCCTTTCTTCTTCTCGCCTTCGTACGCCGCCAGCGGACGCCCGGGTAAGAGTCCGCAGGTGAGAGCGATCGCGCTGGCCACGAACAGCACAGCCGTTGCGATCTTGAGTTTTGTCAATCGCATGGTTTTCAGCGCTCGTTCTTTCCGCGCGGCGAGCTTGATCGCTCCCCTCGCCGCTGCTTGGCATTTGGGTTTCGTCGTTCCGCGCTATTCCGCCCCTTCGTCCACGAATTCGTACCACTCATTCTTGTAATTCACGACCACGTTGCCCAGGGCCACGTACTGGGCCAGGCGCGGCTCGCCGTCGATGAGCTGGAAGTACTCGTCGGAGCGGACCTTCACCCGCCGCAGGTTCTTGACCTTTTTGGCGTCGTAGTCGCTGTCCTGCCACTGGTTGCCCTGCTTGTAGAACGTGCGATTGCTGATGTAGCGGATCGACGTCAGGGCCGAGCCGCCCTTGCCCTCGCGCCGCATTTCGTCCTCGGCTTGGAGGTAAAACGCATCGAAGCCGCCGCTCTTGTCGCCGTCCTTGCGGGCCTTGTTCTGGGCGACGGACTCCTTGACGCGCTCGGCCTTTTCGCTCATGGGGGCCGCGGCGCCGCCGGGGAGCGCGTTGGCGCGGAGCTTGCCGGCCACCGACGCCGTCTGGGCCGGCGCGCCGTACCCCTGGGTGACGATGTCCTCGGCCATGAGGAAGCTGGTGTAGGGCGTGACGATGCCGTGCCGCTTGGCCAGGAAGACGATCTCGTTGACCAATTCCGCGTCCTCGCTGCCGCTCTTGCGCAGCTCATTGAGCAAGAAGTCGATCTTCTTGCCGGCCCACAGGCGCGGCACGAAGGCGTTCTTGTCGTTCTCGGAATGTTCCGGGAATTCGACGTCGTACGCGAACGACTTCGTCTCGCCGCCCACGTTGGCCGTGAGCTTGACCTGCTTCTTGCCGGCGCCGTTATAGCGGCCGTAGAGGAGCACCTGCTCGCCGCGGAAGACGTCGGCCACCTGGCGGGGGTGCAGGTCCTTCACTTCGATGCCGTCGATGATGACCTTGAGGTCGGTCATCACCGGGGCGCCGACGCGGTCGTAGAACGCCGCCACCTTCTTGCCGATGTCCTCTTCCGGCAAGACGTAGTCCGGCTCGCCGCGGTTGTTGAGGGCCAGGAAGTCGAGGAGTTTCGTGTTCACGTCGAAGCCCTCGCCGATCACGAACAGCCGCACGCCGGTCTTATTGGCCTTGGAGACGGCCTTCAGGATCGCGTCCGGCTCGCGCTCGCCGATCGTGGGGAAGCCGTCGGTCGTGAAGACGACCATCTTCAGCCGGTCGCTCTCGCCCAACAGGCCCAGCGACGTTTCCAGGGCCTCCTGAATGGCCGTGCCGCCGCGGGCCGCCAGCTTCTCGGCATAGCGCAGCGCTTGCTCCTTCGTTTCCGTGGTCACGGAAACGAGCGCGCCCTCCTGGAAGGTCCGCACGCCCGTGCTGAAATCGACGATGTTGAACCGGTCCTGCGGCCGCAAGTTCTCGATGCAGTATTTGAGGGCCTTCTTGGCCTGTTCCATCTTGCCGCCTTCGATCATCGAGCCGGAGCAATCGACGCAGAAGACGACGTCCTTGGGCAGGACCTTGTCCTCGGTGATCGCGCCTGCGCCTTTGCCGACCGTCGGCGAAAGCATCATCATGAAGTAGCCCTCCTCGCCCGGCTCGCGGTGGGCCAGGATCGAAGCGCCGACTTCGTCGTCGGCCACCTGGTAGTAGAGCACGAACGGGTGCCGCGGCAGGTAGTTTTCCTGGGCCCAGCTAATGGCCACGTCGGCGTCGGGCACTTCCTCGATCTTGATCTGGTGCGTGGGGGAATAGACGTTCTTGATCGGCACCTTGGACGTGATCTTCACCTTGACGCTGGCGCTTTGCAGCGGCTGCATCGAGGCCTTGGGGTTGGTGTTGAGCATCTGCAAGCGGACCAGGCCCCCGCGGTTTTCCAGCACGGTCGTGTAGGTCAGCACGACCTTGACGGTGCCGTTGGCGGGAATCTGCGGGATTTGCGTCTGGATGAGCTGATTGCCGTAGTACTCCAGGAGGGCCGGCGAGCCGCCGCGCTTGACGATGTCGTTAAAAACCTCCTTGGCCTTCTTCACGTCCAGGATCTCGGCCTGGTACTCCTTGCCGTCGACGAGCACCTTCATGTTGTCGACGTGCGCCCCCGGCTCCAATTCCATGAAGCAGGTGGCCCCGGTGACGACGACGGGGTTGGGGTTGCGGAAGGTGCAGTCGTACTTCTTGACCGCCACCTGGTCCTTGATCGTCACGTCGATGTGGTCGAGCCAGACGTGAACCGGCTGGAGCGACCGCATGAAGCAGGCCTGCGTCGGGGCGCCGGACGACATCAGTCCCGCGACGGCCAGGGAAGCGAAAGCCAACCAACGCGTCTTGTGAAGGAAAGTTCTCATCGGATAGTCCTCTGGATCGCGGCAGCGAATCGCAAATTGAAAATTGCAAATTTGAAATTGAAAATTTTCAATTTTCAATTTGCAATGGGTGTGATTTGACGCGCCGGCGGGGCTGACGCCCGCCGCTCGCCCGTTACTTCTTCTCCTGCTTTTCCTTCTTCTCGCCCTGGAACTCGTACTTCTTCTTGGTCGCCTGCTCGCGGACCGAGCGGATCACGGCCGTGTCGAGGGTCTCGGCGCCTTGCTCGGCGGCCTTTTTCCGCGCATCGACGATGTACTTCTCGCGCTCTTCGCCCAGGCGCTTGATCTGCTCCTGGATCAGCGACCTCTCCTTTCGCTTCTCCTCCACGTAGGCCTTCTTTTCCGCGAGCGTTTTGCCGCGGATTGCCTCGGGCAGATCCTCGTCCTTCACTTCCTCGAGCTTGACCTTTTTCTCATCGAGCGCGTCGACCAGGTCGTAGTCGGCGTTGCGGTAGACCTCCTTGTTGCCCTTGGCCAGGGCGCGCTGGGCCCCGGCGCCGGGCGCGGCCGAGGCCGCCAGCTTGTCCTGCTTCTCCTGCAGGGCCTCGCGCTCCTTGCGCCGCTCGGCCGTGCCGAAGAACACGTAGGTCCCGTTCAACTGCTGGCTGAGCTTGGCCAGCTCGCCGTCCTGCGGGGCGGTGACGGCCGCCACGGCCTTGTTCTGGTCGATGCTGATGAACGACCCGTCGGCAAGCTGGGCGCCCTTCTGCCAGCCGGTGTTGATCCCCTCGTTCAGGTTGCCGCAGAAGATCGTGTTGACGGTGATCCCCTTCTTGATGGCCTCCTCGCAGGCCTTGTAGGGATCGACCTGGCCCTGGGTGAACGGCTCGTTGCCGGCCACGTAGATCAGCTTCAGGTCGTCCGTCGACTTGCTCCAGGCCAGCTCGGTCGTGGCCCGCTCGATCACCCAGCCGCAATACTCCTCGCCGCCGTTGGTCGTCAGGGCGAAGAGCTCGTTGGAGATCTTGTCCAGGTCGTCGGTCAGCGGCACGATCAGCCGGATGAAGCCCTCCTGGCCGTTGAGCGACGACTTGCCGTACTCATAGAGTGCGACGGTCAAATCGGACGACGCCTCGCCCTTCTTTGCCTTCGCCAGCTCGTTGACGATCTGCCAGAGCTGCGTGCGGGCCTGATTGATCAGGCCCTGCATGCTGCCGCTCGTGTCCAGCAAAATGGCAAGCTGGATTTTCGGCTTGGCCGACTTCGCATCCTCCTTCTTGGCCTCCTCCTTTTTGACGGCCGGCGGCTCGGCGGGCTTTTTGTCGTCGGCCACGACGCCCCACGTCACTCCGCACATCGCCAGAAACAAGCTCAACAGCGCCAACCGCCGGGTACGCATGGTCAGTCTCCATCGGACGAGGGTTGAGATGTCTTGACCGCGGGAGCGGCCGGAGGGGACTGAAGGCCGCCATCCGAGCCGCAACCGGGTTGTTGTGTGACCGCATCCAGCGAGCTAATCCTACGACGATGAACCCCGACTTCCAGTTCCAGCCTTTCTGCTGTTACAAACGGGTGACTGGGAACCGGCAGGCCGACGGACGGTAGTCATTCAACGACAAGCTGCGGAAGTTGCGAAGAATGCGGCGATATCTGTCCGTGTCTCCCACACCCCGTGTCCCCTCGCCCAATTGCCTGCCGCAGCCTATCCCGTTAAGTGACAGGACCTTGAGCAAGCACCCCGGCTGCCCAATAATAGGCTATCCGACTTCCCGCCAAGCCCGCCGAACCGAGCACCGCCGGCCCTCCCATGCGATTCACCAAGATGCAGGGCGCGGGCAACGACTACATCTACGTCGATTGCTTCCGCGAGACCTTGCCTGCTGACGCGGACCAGCTTTCCCGGCTGGCCCGGCAGATTTCCGACCGGCACTTCGGTGTGGGGGCCGATGGGCTGATCTTGATCTGCCCGTCGGAGCGGGCCGACGCCCGGATGCGGATGTTCAACGCCGACGGTTCCGAGGCGGAGATGTGCGGCAACGGCGTGCGTTGCGTGGCCAAGTACGTCTACGACCACGGCATCGCCCGCAAGGACGTGCTCAAGATCGAGACCGGCCGCGGAGTTCTATCGCTCGCCGTCGAAGCGCAGAATGGCTCGGTCCGCCGCGCGCGGGTCGACATGGGCGAGCCGATTCTGGAAGCCGCCAAGATTCCCGTCAGCGTGCCGGGCGTCGGACCGTCGGAGAGAATCGTCGATGTTGCCTGGCGCGAGCACATTCCCCTGGGCGAGCCGGGTCCGTGGATGAAGAAGTGGGAAGCCAGCGGCGTCGAAAAGGGCATGACCTGCGTGTCGGTGGGGAATCCGCACGTCGCCATTTTCTGCCGCGACGTTGCCGGATTGCCGCTGGAAACGGTGGGGCCGGTTTTTGAAGTCGCGCCCGTCTTCCCCCGGCGGATCAACGTGCACTTCGTGCAGGTCCACACCCGCGGCGAGGCGACGATGCGCACCTGGGAACGCGGCAGCGGGATCACACTGGCCTGCGGCACGGGCGCCAGCGCGGTCTGCGTGGCGGGCGTGCTTGCGGGACGGACCGATCGCCGCATCCTGGCCCACTTGCCCGGCGGCGACCTGGAATTGGAATGGAACGAAAAGGACAACCACGTCTACATGACCGGTCCGGCGGTAGAAGTTTTTTCCGGCGACTGGACGCCGCAGGAGACGTGAACCATGGCCGCGCCGTCCTCTTTGCCGCTGGAAGTCGATTGCCAGAGCGTCAATCGCGACCTGGCGGCCGGCGGGGAAGTCGTGCTGCTCGATTGCCGCGAGCCGGATGAGTTTCAAACGGCCAAGATTAGCCAGGCGCAGTTCATCCCGATGAGCGAGATCACCGGCCGGCTGGCGGAACTCTCGCCGCACATGGAACGGCGGATCGTGGTTTTCTGCCATCTCGGCGGCCGGAGCCTGCGCGTGGCGGAGTGGCTGCGCGGGCAGGGATTCCTGAAGGCCCAGAGCCTGTCGGGCGGCATCGACCGCTGGGCGTGCGAGATCGACGCCTCGGTGCCACGGTATTGAAAGTCGTCGATGCTTGTCGGCTCGTCTCCTTGTGGCCAGGGCGCCGTCATTTATAATTGACCGGCGACACGATATCCCCAACCAACGAGGAATTCTGCGATGCGTCTTTTGCGAAACTTGTTCGTTTTCGGGCTGCTGTTGACGTTCGCTCTGGCGCTCGCTGGCTGCGGACAGGACAGCGGGTCTTCGTCCGGCACGACGGGAACGACGAACACTCCAGCAGCGCCGGTGGCGGGCACGGTCACATCCGGCGCTGCCGCGGGCCAGACGACGGGTATCGAGGGCGGCACCATTACCTTCACGCCGGACGCGGCAACGACCGGCGGGGACACGAGCGCGCGCGTCACGACGCCCGGCAAGGAACCAGCCACCAGCACGGACACGACCGCCGCGCCGGCCAAGGGGCCGTCGACGGTGCCCGCGAAGACGCCGCCGCCGACCGCCAAGCCGCGCAAGCGGACCAACCGGACGTAGTCCGAATTCCGGCCGAGTCGACGCTTCGGCGGGCGATTCGATGTCGTGCAACCGACCATTTTCTGCCCGCCTTCGGCGACGGCGGGCTGGTGCCCAGCCGCCTTGAGAGTGCGAAGGGGATTGCCATGCGAAAACTGATGCTTCCGGCTTTGGCCGCGATGGCGCTCTGCGTCGCAGGCTGTTCGGATAGCAGCTCGACGACGGTGGCTCCCTCCAGCGGCGGCGGCACGACCGTCGTCACTCCCCAGCCTGACCCGCTGCTCGATCCGGAGGATTACGAGAAAGACACCGCGGCGGCCGTCGCCGCGCTGGAGAAGCTCAAGGCGGTCATGGAGCAGGACGACAAGGGTCGGGTCGTGTTCGTCGATCTGCGCCGCCTGGCGGCCGGCAAGGACGAGTTTGCGCACCTCAAGGGCCTGCCGATGCTGGAGGAGATCGTCGCTGACGGACCCCTGGTCGACGACGACGCGATGAAGCATCTGCGATTCAGCAAGCACCTGCGCATTATCGAGCTGGATTCGACGCAAGTCAGCAACGACGGTCTGGACCACCTGAAGTTGCTTTCGCAACTGGAGCGGCTCACGCTGCGCCAGGCGCAAATCACCGACGCCGGCCTGGCCGTGCTCGGCAGGTTCAGCAAGCTCACGCACTTGGCGATCCCCTTTAACAACCTCACGGACGCGGGCATCGAGCACATCCAGGACCTCGCCAACCTGCGCCTGCTCGACATCCGCGGCATGAAGCAGATCACCGACAAGGGCGTGACGCAGCTTGCCGGCCTGAAGAACCTGTTTGCCCTCAAGCTCACGAGCTGTTCGATCTCGGACGCCGGTATGGCGATCGTCGAGGGGATGCCCGACCTGGAGGAGCTGGAGGTGATGGATACGCAGGTGAGCAACGCCGGCCTGGCGCACGTCGCCAAGCTGGCGAAGCTGCGGAAGCTCGACCTGATGCGGACGAACGTGGACGACGAGGGGCTTGTGCACCTGGCCGGGCTGAGCAACATGCAAGTGCTCGTCCTGCGCAATCTGTACTTCAATGGTTCTGGTCTCGTACACCTTAAGGCGATGACCGGGCTCAAGGAGCTCAATCTCAGCGAGACGGCCACCAAGAACGAGGGGATCGAGCACATCGCCGGCTTGACCGCGCTGGAGAAGCTCGACCTGTGGAACACGGGAGTCGACGACGAGGGCATGAAACACCTCGAGAAGCTGACCAATCTCAAAAAGCTGAACCTGCAAAAGACCAACTTGACGAACGCCGGAGTGGCACAGCTTGAAGGGTTGGCAAACCTGGAGGAATTGAACCTGAAGGAGACGTACGTCGACCCCGGCGTGGTCGAAACGCTCAAAAAGTTCACGAAGCTCAAGCAAGTGGACCTGGAATACACCCGCGTCGACGAAAGCACGAAGGACCTCAAGGCCGTCCGGGCCGCCCTGCCGGGCGTGCGGGTGCTGCCGGAATAGCCCCTGCCCTGGCGGGACAGCGTTGCTGCCGCGCTGCGTGCGGCGCTTATCCGCGTTCCCAAGCTCCGCTTGGGAACGCGTCCTCGGCGTCCTCTGCAATTGGCGTTCAGAATCTCCCGCCGCCGTCCGATATCACGAGCGACATCCCTCCGTGCGGCTACGCTAGCTTGTCGTGGCGCGCCGCCCGTCCTCCTGGGAGCGCTGGCATGACGGCGGCTCTTTTTGCGCTGCACGGGTTCGCCGTGGTCCTGGCTCTCACCGGGCCGGGGGACGCCGATTCCAACGACATTCACGTCTACCCCTGCGCCGTCACCGCTATCGACGAAATCGAAGTGCCGGCCGAGGAGGCGGGCGTGCTCGTCAGCCTGGAGGCGCGGCCCGGCCTTTTGGTCGAGGAAGGGACGCGGCTGGGGCAGGTCGATGCACGCGGCGCGGATCTGCAAAAGCGCATCGCCCAGGCCGAGCACCTCCGGGCCAAGGAGCAAGCCGAGAACGACATCAAGGTGCGCTACGCCAAAGCGGTGGAAAAGACCGCCGAGGCCGACTACCTGCAGGCCGTCGAGGCCAACCGCAAGGTGGCGGGCGCCGTGCAGCAGTCGGACCTGCGGAAGCGGCTTTTGGAGTACAACAGCGCGACGCTCTCCGTGGAAAGCGCGCAGCTCGACCAGAAACTGGCGCAAATGCAGCTCGAGTCGAAGTCGGCCGCGCTCGACGACGCCGAGCTGGCCCTGAATCGGCGGCAGATCGTGGCCCGGCTGGGGGGCGTCGTCGTGGACGTGCGCAAGCGCCGCGGAGAGTGGGTCCATCCCGGCGATCCTATCCTGCGTATCCTGCGGATGGACCGTTTGCAGGTGGACGGGTTCCTCGAGGCCAGCGAGCACGGGCCGCAGGACGTGGCCGGACGGCCGGTGCGGGTGGCGGCCGCACTGGAGCGCGGGCGCGTCGAGGCGTTCGTCGGCAAGATCGTGTTCGTCGACCCGGTGGTGCAGCAGGACGGGACGTACCGCGTGCGCGCGGAGGTGACGAACCGGCAAGTCGGGGACCAGTGGGTGTTGCGGCCGGGGCTGACGGCGGAAATGTGGATTTCGCCGGCTTCACTGGACGGTTCGCCGCAAGAAACCACATCGGCGCGTCGCGCGATGCGTTGAAAACAGCCCGTGGACGGCGTTTTTGCGATCGCTTCGCCGTCCGGATTTTCTCGCGCGGCTCCTAGCCCTTTTGGCGCAGACGTTTGCGCACGGCGCCCTTTAGCGCGGCCCGCGCGCGCCTCTAGGCGCGACAGATTTTGCACGCGCCGCGGGAATTTTTTGGGACTCGCGTGCCGCCGGAAGTCCTGTCTCCTGCGGAAGATTGGGCGACGAGCGGCCGCGCAAAGAAGGCCTGGAAAAAAGTTTTCGGCGGCGCATTTGACAGCGTTGCTAGCTGGCGTAGAATCTCCGCCTCACAAGACACGAAAACACCGGCCCAACGGAGGAAGCGACCGCGAACTTTCGCTGCGACCCCTGCGCCGCGAGAGATTTTTCCGCGACGGCCCTCGCCGCCGCGGCGCTGCCGCGATGGGTTCGGCGTCTCCCGATGTCTGGCTGAAAAAAGACTGGCGCTAAGGCTGGCGCTGGCGGTACGCGCGCTGGGAGCACAGGACGTGACGGCAAACGATAGGGACGTCGTGGCGCGGGTGCGCAGCGTGCTCGTCGAGCGGATGGGCCGCCAGCGATTTGATCTCTGGTTCGGCGCCCTTTGCGCGCTCGCGGCTGCCGAGGGCTTGCTGCACGTCACGGCCGGGAGCGAATTCTCGGCGCAGTTCCTGCGCGCTAATTTCAGCCGCGAGTTGTGCGCCGCGGCGCGCGAAGTGCTGGGCGCGGCCGCCCAGGTCGAGTTTCACGTCACATCGCCGCCAGGAGAGCCGCCGCGCGATAATTCTGCGGAGCTGCGCGAACGCGAAGAGCAAACAGCGCCGCCGGCCGGGTCGTCGTCGCCTGGGCCGCCGTCGCCGCCCCAAACCGGCCAGCGTCTTTTCGACCTCGCGGAATCGGTCGGCAAAGCCGCGCCGGCGCACGATGTCGCCCGCGGCGCAACGGCGCCCCAGGCGCACGCCCGGCCTGTTAACGTCCTGGAGACGTTCGTCGGCGGCGACTCCAACGAAATGGCCCTCGCCGCCGCCCGCATGGTCCTCCGCGAGCCGGGCCGCACCAGCCCGCTCTTCATTCACGGGCCGACTGCCTGCGGCAAGACGCACCTGTTGGAGGCCGTCTGCCGGGCGGTGCGGCAGAAGCGCGGCCAGGCCGTGTACCTGACGGCCGAGCAGTTCACGACCATGTTCCTGGCGTCGCTGCACGGGACGGGAGTGCCGAGCTTCCGGCGGAAGTACCAGGGGCTGGACCTTTTGGCGATCGACGACGTGCAGTTCTTCATCGGCAAGAAGGCCACGCTGGGCGAGGTGCAGCAGACGGTCGACGCGGCGCTGCGCGAGGGGCGGCAATTGGTCCTGTCGTCCGACCGCCCGCCGACGGCGCTCGCCGGACTGGGGCGGGAACTGCAGACGCGGCTGCAAGGCGGGCTCGTCTGCGGCATCGATCCGCCCGACCGGCAGGTGCGCCTAGTCATCGTGGCGCAGCTCTGCCGGCGGCACGAGCTGGAGGCCGGCCGCGACGTGCAGGAGTTCATCGCCGATCACCTCACCACCCACGCCCGGCAGCTTCACGGTGCCGTCAACCTGCTCAAGGCCGCCAGCCTGGCGAGTTGCGAGGCGATGACCTTGGCGCGGGCGGAGCGGCTGCTGGCGGACCTCGTGCGCCAGGACGCGCGGCCCGTGCGCCTGGCCGACATCGAGCAGGTCGTGTGCGACGTTTTCGGCCTGGAGCCGCAGTCGCTGCGCTCGGGACGCAAGGACCAGGCCGTCAGCCGGCCCCGCATGCTGGCCATGTGGCTGGCGCGGAAGCACACGCGGGCGGCGCTGTCGGAGATCGGGCGGTTTTTTGGCGGAAGGAAGCACAGCACGGTGATCTCCGCGCAGAAGAAGGTGGAGACCTGGATGCACCAGCGCGAGCCGCTGCGGCTGGCGCGCGAAAGCCTCTCGGCCGAGGAGACAGTCCGGCGCGTCGAGGAGCGGCTGCGGGCAGGATGAGAATTCAAGCGCGGCGTCAGGCGCTTCGTTCCAGCGGGGCCAGGGCGCTCGCCGTGATGTGCAGCGCGGAGGCGGATGGCCGCGGCCGCACTTCCGCCTTGACGCCGTAGGGCCGCTCGCGTTCGGCGCGATTGAAGGACCTGGCCCAGATTTCGGCCGTCGCGCGATCGAGTCCGCGGACAAGCGAGCCGTGAACTGCTTGTTCAATCCGGCCCAGCAAAAATGCGCGAATTGTTGTCATCGGCTGCACTGCCAGTTTCGCGGCAACGGCGAGTGCGACCGGGGCACCTAGCGACTCAACCGTTCCAGCCGCTTGAGGTTGGGCGCCGGCCGCCGGCGATTTTCCAGCTCGATCACATCGCGGCACAAAAATTGCCAAAAACCCTTGGCGCCGCAACTGCCGCGGCGCATGATCACGCCTCCGGCGAGGCAACGCTTGTCGCCCGGCGAAGGCGACTTTTTCGGAAGCAGCATTTATCGGCCATCCGTTTCTTTGTGGGGTCCGCGGAGCGCCCACCATCATTGGATGGCCGAAACTTGTCATTGAGGGCAGCGTTTCATTTTTCCGGGCACTTTTGCGGACCCCGCCCTTACGGGCGGATTGGATCCAAGGACCGCAGCCATGCGGTCCTCTTTTTTTTGGTGCTTGCTCCGCCCACCCTACAAGTCGCGCCAGAGCCAGAAGAGGCCCGAAGGGCCGTCTTTGATCCAGCGCACGTTCCAGCCGGCAAACCGCCGCGCCAAAAGTTTGCAAAACCGCTCACGGTCGTGGTACTCGCCCACTACCAGGCGCACGAGCGCCAGGTCGCAGTGCTCGAGGATGGAAATCTCGCTCCCTTCGCAGTCGAGCTTCACGAGGTCGATATGCGGAAAACCGCAGCGGCGGGCGATCTCCTCGAGCGTGATCTTTTCGGGCGCATCGGCCAGGCGGTAGGGGCTGGCCGCGAACTGCTCTTGCCAAACCGCAGTATCGGCCGGAGACGCATCCGGGACGACGGCGATCCCGCTGCCGCCGGTGTTCTCCTTGCCGGGATAGACGGTGGAGAGGAGCGCGATCGGCCCGGGCTCGTACGTGCACGCGGCGTGGATCACGTGGGCGAAGTCACCGACGTTGGCCAAGAGCGCCGCCAGGTTGGCCGCGTTGGCCTCGACGCAGGCGATGCGCGTCTGCGACGAGCGGCGGCGGAGCCGGAGGGCGGCCGTGCCGACGTGGGCGCCGACGTCCACGGCGAAGCGCGGCCGCCGCGGCAGTTCTTCGAGCCGATAGCAGTCGTCGAGGTACACGTCGCGGACGATGACCATGTCGGCCCGGCGGTGCTCGCGCCGCACGAAGCAGTCGCCGTCGACCATCAGGCCAGCCAGGTCGGCAGCAGCCGTGTCAAAGTAGCCATCACGCTCCGCGTGATGCGGCTTCGTCTTGCGGAGCGCGACGGCTACATCGCCCGAACCGCGGCCGCTGCTGTTGGTCTGGCCGCCGAGCACTTCGTCGCACAGCCGGCAAAGCGTGCGCTCCAGATCGCGATAGACGCGGAAGTTGTAGTGCGACTCGAAGTAGCGCGCTCCGGCGGCGGCGTCGCCGCGGAGAAACCGGGCATGATCGTCGGGCACGAGGTGCGTGACGTGATCGGCGAGGCCGAAATAGTGGAGCGGGTGGTTCTGAACCATCACGATCGCCGCGGGCGCCGCTCGCGCTGGCGCCTCGTCCCACGGCTCTTTGGCTGCGACCCCCCCTGCCCGCCCTGCCGCGGTCTTGGCCGCGGCCAAGACCGCGGCAGGGCGGGCAGGGGGGGTCGCAGCCAAAGAGCCGTGGGACGAGG
>JACOUI010000236.1 GCA_016177915.1 Planctomycetia bacterium | reverse complement strand
GCACGGGGACGGCGGATCGTGCCCAGCGACCCCGGACGGAGTTTGCTCCTGCTGAAGCCGACGGGGGCGGTCGCGCACGGCGGCGGCGTGCGGATCGACGTCGGTTCGCCCGAATACGAAACGATCGCCAAGTGGCTGGCCTCGGGCGCCCCTGCCCCGCGCGACGACGACCCGCGGCTGGCGCGGCTCGAAATCCTGCCCGAAAAATCCGTCCTGCGAACCGGGCAGGCGCGGCAACTGATCGTGCGGGCGCATTTCACTGACGGCCGCACCGAGGACGTCACCCGCTGGGCGCGCTTCGCCTCGACCGGCGAATCGGTCGTGAAGGTGGACGAGGCGGGCCAGGCGCGCGTGATGGGCGAAGGCGAGGCCGCTATCACGGCCGGATACTTGAGCCAGGTCGTCACGGCCACGATCACGGTTCCCTATGGAAACAACGTCGATGCCGCCGTGTTCGCCCAGGCCCCGCGGCGGAACTTCATCGACGAGCTGACGCTGGCGCGGCTGGCGGCGCTCAACCTGGCCCCTTCGCCCCGCTGCGGCGATGCGGAGTTTTTGCGCCGGGCGCACCTCGACGCAATCGGCGTCCTGCCGACGCCCGATGAGACGCGCGCGTTCCTGGCCGACGCGTCGCCCGACAAACGCGACCGGCTCATCGAGCGGCTCCTTTCGCGCAGCGAATTCGTAGACTACTGGGCCTACAAATGGTCCGATCTGCTGCTCGTCAACAGCGAGCGCCTCCGCCCGCGGGCCACCTGGGCGTTTTACAACTGGATTCGCGGGCACGTGGCGTCGAACACGCCCTGGGACGAGTTCGTGCGCCAGATCATCACCGCCCGCGGCAACACGCTGGAAAACGGCGCCGCGAATTTCTTCGTGCTCCACCAGGACCCACAGGACTTGGCCGAGACGACCACCCAGGCCTTCCTCGGCTTCTCGATCGGCTGCGCGAAGTGCCACAACCATCCGCTGGAGCGCTGGACCAACGCGCAGTATTACGGCATGGCGAACCTCTTTGCCCGCGTGCGCACAAAGGAGGGCCAGGCCGAGGCCAGCCGGGTCGTGTTCAGCGTCGACGAGGGGGACGTGATCCAGCCGCTGTCGGGCAAGGTCATCCCGCCGCAGCCGCTGGAGGGAACGGCGGTGGCGCTCGATGCCGCGATCGACCGGCGCGACCACTTGGCCGCGTGGGCCGTCTCGCCGGAAAACCCGCACTTCGCCCGGGCCGTCGCCAACCGCGTGTGGGCGAACTTTTTGGGAGTCGGGCTGGTCGAGGCGGTGGACGACCTCAGGCAATCCAACCCCGCCAGCAACGAGGAGCTTTTGGCGGCGCTGGCGGCACACCTCGTGAAGAACCGCTATGACCTCAAATCGCTGATGCGGACGATCCTGCAATCGGAGACCTACCAGCGCTCCAGCCGGCCGCTGAGGGAGAACCAGGCCGACGGGCGGTTCTATTCGCGCTATTACCCGCGACGATTGCCGGCGGAGGTGCTGCTCGACGCCCTCTCCCAGGCCACCGGCTCCCCCACGGAGTTCAAGGGCTACCCCGCCGGCTGGCGGGCATTGCAGCTCCCCGATTCGAACGTCGAGTCGTACTTTTTGAAATCGTTCGGCCGGCCGGAGCGGGTGCTGACGTGCGAGTGCGAGCGAACGGCGCAGCCCAGCATGGTGCAGGTGCTGCACATCGCCAACGGCGACACGATCAACGCAAAGCTCTCGGCCAAGGGCAACCGCATCGACAAGCTGCTTTCCGGTGGCGCGAGCGATGAACAACTCGTCGAGGATGCCTACCTGGCGTGCATCGGGCGGTTCCCGACAGACGACGAGAAACGGCAGGTCCTCGAGACGCTGAAGGACCCGCCCGACGGCGCATCGCGCCGCGAGCTGGCCGAGGACCTCTTCTGGGCGCTCCTCAGCAGCAAGGAATTCCTGTTCAACCACTAGGGCGACGCGATGTCGACGATCACGCACGAACCTGTCTTGCCGTCGCAGCCCGTTTTGCCGAAGAGCGCGCGGACGTTTCGCACGCAGGTGAAAATGCCGCAGTCCTGGACGCTGGCCGACTTGCAGGCCCGCCTGGGCGGAATCCCCGCCGAACGGATTCTCCTCAACCCACCGCCCGGCTGCGCGACCGAAGACGACGTGCAGGAGATGGCCGACCACCACGATCGGCTCTGCGAGCTGGTGGATGGGACGCTGGTGGAGAAGGCGATGGGACACTACGAATCGCTGGTCACGATCCTGCTCGCTGCTGACCTGGTTGCCTTTGTCCGGAAGCGAAAGCTTGGCAAGATCTATGGGGCGGATGCAGCGATGAGAATCCTCCCCCACCAGGTCCGGATGCCCGACATTTCGTTCTTCTCCTGGAAGCGTTGGCCGAAGCAAAAACTCCCGCGACGCCCCATTCCGGCGATCGTTCCCGACCTGGCTGTAGAGGTGATCTCGGAGACGAACACGCGCGCCGAGATCAGGCGCAAGCTCCGCGAATATTTCCAGGCCGGTGTGCGGCTGGTGTGGTCGATCGATCCAGGGACGCGCACCGCCCGCGCCTACACGAGCGCGAGCAAAGGGAAGGAAATTGCCGATGACGGCGTCCTCGACGGCGGCGCCGTGCTGCCGGGTTTTCGCCTGTCGCTGAAAAAACTGTTCGCCGAGGCGGATGAGCAGCGCCCCGACGATCAGAAGCCCTAGAGCCCCTCCGCATGCCTTCCGCCGCTCGCCCTATCTCGCGCCGACAGTTCTTCGCCCGCGCGGGCGCGTGCGCGGCAGCGGCCGGATTCCCGCAACTTGCGCTGGGCCTCGCTGGCGATACCCAGCCGGTCAAACCCCGCCCCAAGATCGCCGCCGTCTTCACCGAGCTGCGGTTCCGCAGCCACGCCTACAACATCCTGGAAAACTTCTTCGCGCCGTACCTCTTTTGCGGAAAGCTCGTCGATCCGGGCGTGGACGTCGTCTCCTTCTACGCCGACCAGTTTCCCGAAGGCGACATGGCCCGGGGAGTGAGCCAGAAGCTCGGCGTTCCGCTCTTTGACGCGATCGATAAGACCCTTTGCCTGGGCGGTGAACGGTTGGCGGTCGACGGCGTCCTCCTCATCGGCGAGCACGGCGAGTATCCCGTCAACGAGCTGGGGCAGAAACTCTACCCGCGCAAGGAGTTTTTCGACAAGATCGTGGCGGTCATGGAGCGGAGCGGCCGGTTCGTGCCGGTCTTTAGCGACAAGCACCTCTCCTACCGCTGGGACTTCGCCAAGGAAATGTACGACACGGCCCGGCGGCACAAGTTCCCACTCATGGCAGGCAGTTCCGTGCCGCTGGCCGAGCGCCGGCCGCCGCTCGAATTGCCTGGGAGCGCAAAGATCGAGTGGGCGGTGGCCGTCCACGGCGGCGCAATGGAGGTCTACGACTTTCATGGATTGGAGGTCTTGCAGTCGCTGGTCGAGGCGCGCGAGGGGGGCGAAACGGGCGTCGCGCGGATCGAATTCGTCGAGGGCGATGCGCTCAAGGACCTTCTCAAGCGCGAGCCGGTGTGGCGCGAACTGTTGGATTCAGCCATGGCGGCCGAAACGGCCGCCGACCTGAAAAAACTCCGCCAGCCGCGGCCCCGCTTGCCCGCGGATTCGTCGCGCGAAGCGCCTCCGGACGACCCGGCGGAAATCCGTCACGCCCTCCTCGTCGACTACCGCGACGGCCTGCGCGCGGCCGTCTTTGCCGTCGGCCACAGCGCCGACCGCTGGAATTTCGCCTGCAAGCTGCGGGGACAATCGAAGCACGTCGCCACGACGTTTTTCAACGGCCCCTGGGGCAACCGCTGCCTTTTCAAGGCGCTGTCGCACGCGATCCAGTCGATGTTCAAAAGCGGAAAAACGCCCTACCCGATCGAGCGGACTCTGCTTTCGACCGGCGCTCTGGCCGCGGCCATGATCTCGCGTCACGAGCGCAAGCCGCAGGACACGCCGCAGCTTGCCATCCGCTACGACCCGGTCGATTTCCGCGCCGTGCGCGAGTCGGGCGCGTCGTGGAAGGTCATCACCAAGGACGTCCCTCAGCCGCAGGACTTCTTGCCGGGCGACGAGAGATTCCTGCGCCCGTGACGGGCCATGCGCATCGCCAACCGACATTACCTGATCGTCGACGTCGAGGCTACCTGTGCCGACGACGGCTCCCTCCCGCGCGAGGAAATGGAGATCATCGAGATCGGCGCCGTCGCGCAGGACGCCACGACGTTCGAGGTCCTCTCGGACTTCCAGACCTTCGTCCGCCCGGTGCGGCATCCCGCGCTGACGCCGTTTTGCGTGCGGCTCACGTCGATCGCGCAGGACATGGTCGCTGGCGCGCCGCTCTTTCCGGAGGCGATCCGCGCCATGACGGCTTGGATGAGCGCCTTCGACGACTGGCTCTTTTGCTCCTGGGGAAACTACGACCGCGGCCAGTTCACACAGGACTGCCAATACCACGGCGTGCCCCACCCCTTCGGCGACCGCCACTTCAACCTGAAGGCCGAGTTCTCGCGCTCGCTCGGCCTTCGTAGGCGGTTCGGCATGGGCGCGGCGCTTAGACACCTGGGGCTGCCACTTCTGGGCACGCACCATCGGGCGATCGACGACGCGCGGAACATGGCACGGATCGTGCGGCGCGTTTGCAGGGGCGGATAAACGGCCGCTCGCGTCGCGGATTGATCCGGCCGCGACAGCTTTGCCAGCACCAGTCTGCCAGCGGCCGGCGGCAACTGCCGTTGGTTCCCCGTGCTGGCATGTGCTATAAGGTCGCGGTTCGCCGAGGCGCCCGCCCGTCCCGCCGGGTGCGGGCGCGAACCGCGCTTTTGGGAGGCGTGCCATGGAGGGTTGGCCGACCCAGACCACCGTCGTTTCCGCTGCGCAGAGCGTCCAGGAACAACCGCCGGGAGCGCCGCAGGTGACGGTGCTTTTGCCGGCGTTCAACGAGGAATTGGCGATCCGCGGCGTCCTGGAAGAAGTCGTCGAGACGCTCTCGCGGGCGGGCTACGACTTTGAAATCCTCGTGGTCGACGACGCCTCGACCGACCGCACGGCGCCCATCGTGGAAGAATTCGCGGCCGAGTGCTGGCAGTCTCCCGTGCGCCTTGTTCGCTGCCCGCTGCGGCGCGGGGCGGGCGCGGCGCGGAAGGTAGGGGTGCGCGAGGCGCGGGGCAAGATCGTCGTCATGCTCGACGCCGACGGCACCTACCCGGCCGCGCACATCCCGGACCTTTTGCGGCATTTCCCCGCCTACGACCAGGTGAACGGCGCCCGCACCAGCGAACAGGGCACGCTCCCCACGCTCCGCTTCCTGGCCAAGTGGTTCATCCGCATGCTGGCCTGTTACCTGACCGGGCGTCGCATTCCGGACCTGAACACGGGGCTGAAGGCTTTCAAGCGCGAGGCGATGCTGCCCTGGCTGTGGGTCGTGCCGGACGGGTTCAGTTGCGTAACGACGATGACCCTGGCCTTCCTGACCAACAACTACGCGGTCAAATACGTGCCGATCGCCTACCGCCGGCGCATCGGCCGCAGCAAGTTTCATCCCGTCACCGACACGCTCTCCTACCTGGCGACGGTGGTTCGCATCGTGCTCTATTTCCGACCGCTGAGGGTCTTCCTGCCGCTGGCCGGGCTGGCGATCGCCGCCGGGATCGCCAAGAGCGTCTACAGCTTCTGGGCGACGGGTACCATGCAGGAGTCGGACATCGTGGTGCTCGTGGCGGGGTTCATGACGTGCATGTTCGGCCTCTTGGCGGAGGTGATTGTGGCGCACCACAGGAGGTAAGCGCCACGTGTAGGGTGGGCCGAGTCTCACGAGGCCCACTCCAATCGGCGCACAAACCGGTGCTGGTGGGCCTCGTAAAGCTCGGCCCACGCTACAGAGGGGATGAGGTTTGAGGCATGAGGCTCGAGGGACGAACTGACGCTCGATTCATTGGCGATGGCGACGTCGCGCGCTGCGACGCGACACTAACCCGACGCGCAAGCGAGGGAGAGCTGCCAAGAACCTCTGCCACAAGAGAGTCGCCGCAGCCGTCTCCCTGGCAAGACCCGTGCGACATCGACCTTGTTGCCCGCGATCCGGCATTGCGGACGCTCTATCCGCAAGCGGCGCTGCCGCAAATTCCACGACTTTTGGGGTCCGTCGATCGCAACCCGCTCAGCCCCACGTACGGCTGCTTCGACCGCCAGTTCTGGCACTACCGTACCGCGAGCTTCCCATCGGAAATGTATCAGGAGGCCGTGCTGCCCTTGGCACAGGTCTATGCCTACGATCTGCCCTTAAACCGCTGGCGCGGCGAGCCGCGGGTGCGCGAGCTGGCGATCGCGGGACTGAGATACTCTGCGCGGAGCAGCCATGCCGACGGGTCGTGCGACGATTATTACCCCTTCGAGCGAGCGCTGGGGGCGGCCGTGTTTTCGCTGGCCGCCGCGGCCGAGGCGATCTTGATCCTGAGGCCCGACGCGCCGGAACTGACGCGCGACGAAGAAATCATGCGCTGCCTGCACCGCCGGGCGCGATGGATCATGACGCACGACGAGTCGGGCGTCCTGACAAACCATCATGCGCTGGCCGCGCTCGGTCTCCTGCGAGTGGCCCAGATTACCGGCCGGGCGGAGTACGCCGCCGCCGCCGAGGCCCGCGTCCGTCGCGTCCTCGCCTGGCAGTCGCCCGAGGGCTGGTTCGAGGAATACGGCGGCGCCGATCCCGGCTATCAGACGCTTACGATCGAGGTCCTGGCGAAGTACCAGGAACAAACCGGAGCGCGATGGCTCGAGGAGCCGCTCCGTCGGGCGGTCGCCTTCTGCCGGCACTTTTTGCACCACGACGGCTCCTACGCCGGCGAATACGGCAGCCGCGGCACGTACCATTTCTTTCCTACCGGCTTCGAGATGCTCGCCTCCCAACTGCCCGAGGCCGCCGACCTGGCCGACGGGCGGCTGCGGGCGATGGAGGCGGGCAAGCTCGCG
>JACOUI010000235.1 GCA_016177915.1 Planctomycetia bacterium | reverse complement strand
TCGTCGAGGATCCTCTGGCGCCGGTCGCGCATGCGCTCCAGGCTGCGGCGGACCGCGTACAGCGACGACGCCATGCGCCGCTGGAGCATGGCCATCGTGAAGCCGACGGCGCGGCCGCGGGCGGACTGGTCTTTGGCGGCGGCCATCGACTGGTCTTCGACGTAGCGCGTCAGCTCGTCGTAGAAGATGAGTTCCTCGTCTTCGAGGTAGAAGGCGGCGGTGCGCACCTCGCGCTTGGTGAAAAGCTTTCGGACCTCGCCGGTGTCGCAGTGCGGGAAGGTGACCAGGGCTTCCTTCGTGCGGCGGAGGTAGAACGGGGCCTCGCGGCAGCGCATTGCGTGGTGGAGGCTGTCGATGCTGCCATAAACGTCCGGGTCGAGCAGGGCCAGGAAGCGGCGGAAGTGCTCGGGGTCGCCTTTGTGCGGCGTGGCCGTCATCAGCAGAAAGTGGTCGGTCATCCGCGACAGCGACTCGCCGAGCTTGTAGGCGAGCGTCTTCTTGTCCTCGGCGTAGGCGCTCATTTTGTGGGCCTCGTCGACGATAATGAGGTCCCAACGCGAGCGGAGGAGGCTCTCACGGGCGTCGTCGATGATCGAGACCCAGGAGACGGACGTGATGACCTGGTCGCGTTCCTGCCAGGGGTTCTGGCCGTAGTTGGCGCGGAGCACGTCGCCGCGGATGACCTCGAACTTCTCGCGGAACTTGTCGGCCAGCTCGCGCTGCCATTGGAAGGTGAGGTTGGCGGGCGTGACGATGAGTGTGCGGCGGATCAGTCCGCGGGCCTTGAGTTCCTTGAGCAGCAGGCCGGCCATGATCGTCTTGCCGGCGCCGGGGTCGTCGGCCAGCAGGAAGCGAATGCGGGGCAGGCGCAGGAAATACTCGTAGACGGCTTCGAGCTGGTGCGGGAGCGGATCGACGCGGGCGATTGACAGCGAGAAATAGGGGTCGTACTCGTAGGCCAGCCCGAGGCGGTGGGCTTCGATCCCCAGGCGGAAGAGCCGGGCGTCGCCGTCGAACGCGGGGGTGCCGGTCGAGACCGAAAGCTGCGCGAGCTGGGCGGGGCTGAGGACGGGATCGTGCGTCAGGCCGGTGTTCAGGCCGCGGCCGATGATCTTGAGCGCGTCGCCCAGCGGCAGCGTGGCCAGGACCTCGACCGGTTCGGGCAAGGTCGGGCCACGGACGATGGTGCCGGGGAGGATGGGGTGGGGGGCCACGGCGGAAGCCTGCGAACCGCGCCGGCGATCGTAGGGCATTCCGTGCCGCGCCGGCGGGGGATTCTGAATCTACCAGACGGCAAGGGGAGGGGAAAGAAACGGAACGGTCGCTGGCGCAGCCTTTGAGCGTGTCACGGCCAAAGCTTCCTCAGGTGGCCCGACACATCTCGTCGTTTGACCATTTGGATGGCAAAAGAAAATGTGGTGCGTCCCTCGGCTGGAGCGTTGGGGACATGGCCTACCGGGACGGGGAGCGAATCGTCTGGCAGGTGTACTGCCATCGGGGGAAGGAGAAGGTCCTGACGCGGGCTCCGACGCAGACCGAGGCGCGGGAGGCGGCGGAGGAAAGGGCGAGGCGGCCGTCGGGAGGAATCACATGAACGCGGGTCGCGAGCCCGCGCGTCGTGTGCATCCGAGCGAAGGACTGAAAATTCACCAGGGGTTTGTCGTACTTTGTTGACAGAGGCGTCCCGCGCCTGCGAGAATTGTCGATTGGCAGCGAGCCGGCACGACACCCCCGGGCAACGCAATGTACCCCTCCTTCTACGGTCCGCGATCGGCAGCTGAAGACGGATACGACTCCTTCGAAGAGCCGACCCCAACGGCGGCAGCAGAGGACGAACAGCCGCATTGTGCCCGTGCGGCTGAGCCACCACGACCGGTTGAAACGGTCGAAACTGTCAAGGTTCCGACAACTCAACGGGCCAGCGTTTCCGAAACGGCCGCGACGCACTGGCTGCTGGTTGTCGCCTTGTCGCTCGCAAGTGGGGCCGTGGGTGGTCTTTTGATCTGGCTCATGCTGCGGTGACGCATTACCGCATGGCGAGCCCGCTACCTGAGCCTCTCCAGCAGCTCCAGCGCCGACCGAACCCTGTCGATGCCGCCGAGTTGGTCCGCGACGCGCTTGGTCGCAAGCAGAAGGTCGGCGGACAACGTCTTGGCGGGGCGCCGTCCCCGCCGGCCGTTCGCGGACGCTGCCACGCGCCGTCCGCGCCGCTTGAGCTTCTTGGCATTGAAGAGCGCAGTGCTGACCTGTGAGGGGGACACCTTGATGCCGCGCGCTGTGAGCGCCTCGGCGATCGCGGTCGGTCCGGCTCCGCGGTGCAGACGCTTGTAGTCGCGGATCTCGTGGCTCTTGTTGAGGCGGCGGCGGCGTTTCATCGGGAACTCCGGGATGACTTGGTTGTTCGGAGTTCCACTCAAATCAGGGGCGCGGGGGGTGTCAAGCGTTGAACGGCGTGGGCGCCCCTGGCTCAGGCCCCCAAACGGCAGTTCGCACATTCTCGACAGGGTGCAGGCCTCCTCAACTGCCGGCTTTCGCGCCCGCCAAGGAAAAGCGGCCGGCACAGACGAAGAAGATCCTCGAATTCCGCTAGGGCTTCCCGGGCGGTCCGTGCATCACCTCCTTGGCACGTCGCGACAAACGTCGCGACGGCCAATGTGCAGCGGAGACACCGGGTCTTCGCGTCAAAGGTGGTCTCGTTTCGGAAAAGGAGAAAGCTATGTTGCGGGTCATGGGTTTGTTGGCTGTGGTGGCGATGGCGCTTGCGGGTCCGTCGGCGGAGGCCGCTTCGGTGGGCGGGCCGAAGGGCGCCGGCACCTGGGTCGGCGGTTACAGCTCCATCACGTACACGGTGGAGTTCTGGGGCGGCGAGCTGGCCGAAGCCTACGTGGCCGGGGAAGGCGCCGGCCAGTTGGACCTCTACGTCTACGACCGGCACGGCAACCTGGTCGCGTTCGACGACACGCCCGGCGACCTGTGCGGTTGCCGGTGGGTGCCCACCTGGACCGATTCGTATCGGATCATGGTGGTCAACCGCTCGGCCTACGCGGACTACTTCGTCATCGTGACGAACTGAACTGCACGCCGGCCCGGTCCTGGCATGACCATGCGTGACGGGCTTATCGCGAGGTTGCAGTTTCTCGTGCCGCGTGGCCGGCGACGGCGGCCACGCGGCCGATTCTTTTCAGCCAAATGCAATCATCTTCACACGTCGCAACGCGCGATGTGGAAGCGACGCCACTCCGGATTCGCTAGCCAGGACGCTCGGCCCGTTCCCACAGCAATTTAGCCTCCTCCCAGAATTTTTCCCAAGCTGCCCGCTCTTCGGCGGACAGCTTTTGAATCTGCTCAGGTTCCCGGACGCTTGCGAGGTCGCGGTCGGTTTGCCAGTGGCGGAGGCTGTCGGCGACGAACTTTTGATCATCGGGTTTTCCGCCTTCGAACGTTTTTGCCAATTGCGCCAAGTCGGCCCGCAGCCAATCGAGGGCCTGTTGGCGCAGCGACATGCGCTCGTCTTCGGCGAGGTTGCCGGCGTCCACGCCCTGACCCGCGGCGGCCAGCGCCGCGGCACAGGCTGCCGTGTAGCGGTTTCCGGCGTGCAGGTTGTCTGCGAGCTTGGGATCGGCGGCGAACGCATCGTGGGAAAAACGCGCGCAGGACGCATATCGCCGCTGGTAATAACACGCGGTCGCAGAATCGAGGCGTTCGTTGTTGTCCGCAGGCTGCGCCTTGCCCGACAGAATGTCGGCGAGCTTCGATTCCAAAGCGATCAAGCGGTCCAACTCGCGTAAGGACTCAATGCACTGTTGCCGAGCGGGGTCTCCCGGGGGAAGCTGATCAACTGCCTGCTGAAAGCTGGCCTTGGCCTCGGCGAACTTTGCCATCTCGCGCAACGCGACTCCCAGGTCCACGTACCCGTAGACCCGCTTGGGTTCGAGTTCAAGCGCCTTACGGTGCTCGGCGATGGCCTCGTCCAACTCGCCTTTCTCGTGCAGGGCAATGCCGAGGTTGTGGTGCGCCCGAGCCAACTTGGGGTTCAGTTCAATGGCCTTGCGGAACTCGGCGATGGCCTCGTCCAATGCGCCTTTCGCCCTCAGCGCAAGGCCGAGGTTGTTGTGCGGCTCGGCGAGCTTCGGATCCAGTTCAATGGCCTTGCGGTACTCGGCGATGGCCTGGTCCAACTCGCCTTTCTCGTCCAGGGCAATGCCGAGGTTGTGGTGCGCCCGAGCCAACTTGGGATCCAGTTCAATGGCCTTGCGGTACTCGGCGATGGCCTCGTTCAACTCGCTTTTGTGGTGCAGGGCCACGCCGAGGTTGTAGTGGGCCAAAGCGTCCTTGGAGTCCAGTGCAATGGCCGTGCGGAGCTCGCGGATCGCCTCGTCCAACTCGCCTTTCTCGTGCAGGGCCACGCCGAGGTTGCTTTGCGCCGCAGCGAACTTCGGATCCAGTTCAATGGCCTTGCGGAACTCGGCGATGGCCTCGTCCAACGCGCCTTTCTTCTGCAGGCAGACGCCGAGGCGGCCGTGGGCGAAAGCGAACTTGGGATCCACTTCAATGGTCTTGCGGTACTCGGCGATGGCCTCGTCCAACACGCCTTTTTCGTCCAGGGCATTGCCGAGGTTGTAGTGGGCGAAAGCGAGCTTTGGATCCAGTTCAATGGCCTTGCGGTACTCGGCGATGGCCTCGTCCAACGCGCCTTTTTCGTCCAGGGCATTGCCGAGGTTGTTGTGGGCCAAAGCGTACTTGGAGTCCAGTGCAATGGCCGTGCGGTACTCGGCGATGGCCTCGTCCAACGCGCCTTGTTCGTCCAGGGCCACGCCGAGGTCGTAGTGGGCGGAAGCGAACTTGGGATCCAGTTCAATGGCCGTGCGGAGCTCGCAGATCGCCTCGTCCAACTCGCCTTTCCTCGCCAGGGCGACGCCGAGGTTGTGGTGGGCCGAAGCCAACTTGGGATCCAGTGCAATGGCCGTGCGGTACTCGGCGATGGCCTCGTCCAACGCGCCTTTCGCCTTCAGCGCAACGCCGAGGTTGTTGTGCGGTACAGCGAGCTTTGGATCCAGTTCAATGGCCTTGCGGTACTCGGCGATGGCCTCGTCCAACGCGCCTTTTTCGTCCAGGGCATTGCCGAGGTTGTTGTGGGCCGAAGCGTACTTGGAGTCCAGTTCAATGGCCTTGCGGTACTCGCGGATCGCCTCGTCCAACTCGCCTTTCGCCTTCAGCGCCATGCCGAGGTTGTAGTGCGCCACGGCCGCGTCGGGACGAAGTGCCAGGGCGGCGCGATAGCAGCCAATCGCCTCCTCCAGTTCAATCGGCGCAGGATCCTTGCCTTTCCAAAGCCATACACCCAGCCTGAAAGAAATCCAAAAATCCGTGGGATGTTCTGCACGCGCAAAGCGCAGCATGTCCAAGGCGGCCTGGCGATCGAGTGCTTCCAAGCTCCATGCCACGAGTTCTAGACTGACCGGCGGCAGCTTCCGCTGCCGCGCCTCGCGGGCCAAAGCCCTGAGCTGCGCGACGTTGCGATGCCGTATCGCCTCGCGGTACTGCCGTCGCCACGGGTCCGCGTCCGCCTGCTGTGCAAGCTCGGTCAGCTCGTCGACGGAAAGCGCCGACCTTGCCGTGACCGCTGCGTATGTGCAGTTAGCCAAGTTGTCGAGGGCCGCGATCAGCGCCTCGCGCACGGCGGGCTTCTGCGATCCAATCTTGGACAGCAGGTCCTTTGTCTTTCCCGGTTGGAGGTCGAGCCCGTACGCGGAAAACGCTCTCTCATACCGTTCCGCGCCGCCGGCGTAATCCAAGCGGCCTTCCACGAGGGTCAGAACCGCCATCCGCGCTTCGTCGAAGTCGCCGAGGAGTTGTTCCTCACGCAGCAACCGCGTCAACTCCGCTTCGGTCTGACTACGCCCCGCTTCAATTCCATGACGAAACTGCCGCACACGCTCGCGCAGCCGCTCGTCGAACATACCCACGGCCAGCGCCGCCTCGGCCGCTTCCATTGCACCTTGTGCCTGCTTCCACACACCGATGGCCTCGCGCGCCTGCCGGCTCGTTGCCGCCGGGGATTTCGACGCCTCGTGGCGGAGTTGCTCTCCTCTGACCAGAGAAAGCGTGACGGCGCGTTCGGTGTCGGACCTTTGCTGTTGCCAATACCGCTGAAGCCACACGCCGCCGGCCGCGGAAAGCAGCAACACCGCAGCCACCGTCGTTGCCAACGTGCGGTGTCGTCGAATCCAACGCCCCGCCCGCACTGTTACAGGTTCACGCCAGGCCGAGACCGGTTCGTCTGCCAGCCAATGCTCCACGTCGTTGGCCAGGGCCGTCGCCGACGCATAACGATCCGCCGGCCGCAGCGCCATCGCCTTCAGGCAGATCGCCTCCAGGCCCCGGGGAACATTGCTCTTCCGGGCGCGCGGCGGCGGAAAGTCACCGCGCCTTGCTTTGTCAAGAACTTCGTCTCCCGTTTGGCCGTCAATCGCCGCCGCGCCGGTCAGCAGGTGATAGAGCGTGGCCCCCAGGCTGTACACGTCGCTGGCCGGCCCGAGTTCATTCCACTTGCCGGCCGCCTGCTCGGGGCTCATGTAGGCGGGCGTGCCGACGGTCGAGCCTAGGCTCGTCGGTTGCAAACCCTCGACGGCCGGCGGCCGCAACGTCGCTTCACTCGACTCGCCCGGCTCGTGCACCCCGTGCGCCAGCGGCTTGGCCAGCCCCCAATCCACCAGTAGCGTCTCGCCATACTTCCCCAGCATTACGTTGCCGGGCTTCAGGTCGCGGTGCAAAACCCCGCGGCCGTGGGCATAGGCCACGGCGTTGCAGACATCGACGAGCCGGCGCAGCAGCTTGCGCAGCGCAAGCGACCGCTCGCCAGGGTCGCGGCCAGGCACGTCGTCGCGGTGGAACTGGGCGATCGCGGCCTTGAGGCTGTCGCCCTTGATGAACCGCATCACGTAAAACGGGCGGCCGTCGTCGAAGCGACCCAGCCCGTAGACCGGGACGATGTTGGGATGCTCCAGTCCGCCGGTGACTTCCGCCTCCAAGAGGAAGCGGCTTTTGTTGGAAGCGTGCTCGGCGAATTCGGGCTTGATTTCCTTGAGGGCCACTTCGCGATGAAGCTCCTGGTCGAGAGCGACGTGGACTTTGCCCAGCCCGCCTTCGGCATGGAATCGCACAATGCGGAACCGGCCGCCGGAGGGGATACCGGTCGATTGGCAGGTTTGCGTCGTATCGGAACCGGGCGGCCGGACATCGGCGCCCACGCTGGCCAGCGAGGCATCCAGATCAGGATCGGCGAGGCTGGCCAGGTCGTCGCGCAGCGAGCTGCCGGAGCTGAGTGAAGCCAGGCTGCGCTGCGGGTCGCCGTCGTGCTGCCGGATGTGAGCGTCCACAAGCTGCTCCAGCACGTCCCGATTGGCCGCCGTCATCTTGCCTTGCTCGACGAGAATCTCGCCGAGGGGCTTGTGTTTCTGGAGCACCCAGGCGTGCATGGCCTGGACGAGGGATTCGCGCGTAATGAAATCCATCTGCAACGCGAGGATCCCAAACAGTAGGTTGCGATCAGCAGCGGCCCCTCCCGGCTGCGCCACGGCGGGCGCAGCAGGCGGTGCCGGCGCCAGCTCGCGCACGAGTTGCTCGTAGAACTCCTCGCCCATGTGCTGGCCGAGCGCGGCACGCCGTTCGCGGTCGACTTCGATGAGAAGTTTCAGGACCACGGGCCGATTGGCCTGCGGGGCCCCCCGCAGGTAATCCCGGATTTCGGGCGGCGGGGTCGCGTCGGGCCGCGATCCGCGATTTCGCTCGTCGATGACCGTTTGCCACGCCTCGTCGAACCGGTCGACGATGGCCAACAATGGTTCCGGCAAACCGCGCGCTAGCTCTTCGAATGACATTGCGATGGCTCCCACTGTGCCGTCGAACGGCAAAGCCCGGAATCATGTCGGCAGTAACTCGGGCTCCATCCACCGCTCCAGGCGCTGGCGAACGCTGCGGAGAACAAGCTGCACGGTGACCTCGGCGCGGCCGACTTCGTCCGCAATCTCCCCCTGCGTAAATCCCTGCAGGCGCAACTGGATGATCTGGCGGTGCACCGGCAGCTCAAAGCTGGCCAAAAGCGACTGAACGAGGTCGGCGACTTGGGCCACCTCGGCCGGTGTTGGGTCTTCCCCCTGCACCTCCCAGACGGCGGCCGAATCCGCGGAAGCAAGCTGCTGAGTGAGCTCGCGGCCGACGTTCCTCTTGTGCTTGCGGAAAAAGCGGTTCAAGCGGCCGCACTTGCGGGCCGTGATGCACGCCAGGAGCGCCCAGAGGTCCTCGTCGCTGCCGATCTGGAAGAAGCCCCCCTTTTGGCGCCGGAAGAAGCTTTTGAAGACCGACTGCGCGACGTCCTCCGGGTCGACTTTGGCGCGGACCGGCCCGTGGAGTTTTCGCCTCGCCATGCCGTGCAGTCGGTTGACATAGCGCTCAAAAACGACCTGGGCCGCATCCTGGTCGCCGCGACGCAGGCGGTGCATCAGTTGCCGAAACGCGGAATCGGGAGACATGAGACTCACCCCGGTTGGAGCTGGCGTTGAGTGAGATTATCTAACTGCGGAGCGCCAGGAGCAAGTTCTGAGGAGGGATTTGCCGGGCGTTTTCGTTGCCTGCCGAAACGCGCGGAATCGGCTAGGGGCGCACGTGGCCGTTGTGCATACCCCTCTTGGCGGCCGGACGGTGGACGCGGCGGACCTCGACCGGGCCACGAAGAACCTCCGCCAGCTCAAGAGCACGGGAGATCGGCAATGTTCATCCGTAAGGTGCGACAACGGGGCCTTGGCGTGTCGGGGCGCAGCGTGTGCCTGGCCATTTGCGGCGCCGTAACACTGCTGGTCGGTCTTTCGTCGGTTGTCTCGGCTGGCGAGGAACCAGGGGTTTACGAGCGCGTGGTGCGGTCGACGGTGTGGATCGTCACCGAAAAGGGCGAAGGCAGCGGCGCCGTCGTGAAGTCACAGGACGGGGATTCCGTGGTGGTGACGACATTCCACGTCGTCCAGGACGCCGAACGGATCGTCTGCTTCTTCCCGAGTTTTGACGAACAGGGCGAGGTCAATTCTGACCGGCAGTTCTACCTCAAGCATGCCGAGCGGCTGGGCATTCCGACTCGGATTGGCGACATCGACCCGGAGCGCGACCTGGCGATCCTGGAGTTGGATGCCGTGCCGGAGGATGCGAGGCCGCTGAAACTGGCCTCGCGAGTGCTCCCCGGTGAGGAAATCCACGTCATTGGAAACTATGGGTGGGGCCCGCTGTTTGGATACTCGTGCGGGCACGTCCGCGGCGTCCTGGCGCCGCGCGACGCGAGGGAACGAGGCAAATCCGGACTTGGCCTCGCGTCGTCCGCGGAAATGCCAATGCCGCTCAACGGGCGGGTGCTCGTCACAGACGCACCGGTCAACGAAGGCGATTCCGGCGGCCCGGTGGTCCGGCAACGACCCGGTGGTGAGATCGAACTGGTTGGCCTTGCCCAGAGTTACTCCACGGGACGGTTGATTACCAATGCCGTGCACGCTTCGGAACTGGCATCGCTACTGCGGGGGGACAACAAGTCATTCGACAAGCGGTTGCGGCAGGAACTTGTCGCAATGGGATTCAAGCCCAAGCTCGACCCCGCAGGCTTGTTCCTCGTAGAGACCGATGGCCGAACGGTCGTCATTCCGGGCGTTTTACCAGCCGAGAAATCGGGCACTTTCGGAATCTGGTCGCCAGTTGCTGTGATCACGCCGCGTAACTCGCGGGCAATGGCGGAACTGATGCGCGAGAAAAACGCGTTGGAGGGCGGCCGCCTCGAAGTACGACCGACGAGCGAGGGCTATGTACTGGCTTACAGCAGGAACCTCTCAACGGACCTGCGGGGTGATTCACTTCGAACGGCAATCGACGAGACGGCGGCCGGCTGCCGCCAGTCCGCCGAGCGGCTGCAAGAGCACCTGAACAAGAGCGAATGAGGTGCCGCCGTCGGGTGGACACGGAAACAAGCATGTCGGCCGCTTCGTGGCACGCACCGCGTCCTGCCATCAACTTGCGACTGGTTCGGGTTGCCAAAAGTATCGGCCCATTCCACCCGGAATTCCCTTGCTTTCCCGGCCCCGATCCGGCTCCTGTGTCCTGCTCGAAAACGGGCGGAAGGGAGCCGAATGCAAACCAGCGACACGTTTGAGGCGGGACGCCTGGCCCTGAACCCAGGCACGATGCCTTAAGCGACGTAGGTCACCCGAAAAACCCAAACGAGCCGTTGCTCGATAGCAGTGCGAACGAGAAGATGATCCGGGACGATGGCGAGCGGCGACCTGGGCCGTCGTTTGTCCGTCTCCAGCACTCGGATCCTTGGACCCTACGTGGCGCCCTCCTTTCGCACGGCATCGGCGCTCGAAGGCAAAGCTGTCATGATCCGAATTCGCATCCACAATGCCGGCCAACAGGAGGAGCATTATCACGATGGTTCGCCGCTGGAGCTGGGACGCGGACCGCAGCGCCAGTTGCCGCGTTTACGAGTCGCCGACCAGCACACATCCCGCGATCAACTGCGCATCGAGGCGGTCGGCGAAAACTGTTTGCGCGTGACGGCACTGTCCGACAAAGCCGATGTCAAGTTGCGCTCGGGCGAGAGATTGCGAGACGGCGAGGCGCGTGAGTTGCCGCTGCCGGTCGAGCTGTCGTTCGGTCGAACGCAGGTAAAAATCTCGTTGGTCACATCTCCCGACGGCGACTCTTTCGCCTCCGTCGTGCCGCCGTTCAGTTCCATTTCTCGGCCGGCGCGATCGCCGCAGTCCCTGGGCGCGTCGCCGTCGCCGCTGCTGCTGGCCGACTGGTTTGAAACTCTCATTTCGGTGCAGCGGGCAGCGGCGGGGTCGGACCAGTTTTACGCCGAGACTGTCAAAGGCATCGTCGACCTCATCGGACTTGACCGCGGACTGGTGATCATGCAAACCGGCAGCGGCTGGCGGGTGATCGCGGAATACGTTCGTCGCGGCGAGAAGACCGGCGATTTCAGCCGACGCATTGCTGCCTGCGTCGCGCGGCAGCAGTGCACGCTTTTCCAGCAGATTCCGGACGACCAAGATTACAGTTTGCTGGACGTGGAAGCAGTCGTTGCGGCGCCGGTGTTTGGCCGCACCGGAGACTTTGTGGGGTTGCTTTACGGCGCCCGCCAGCGAGGCCGCCAGGCACCGGGGGTGATCCATCCGTTGGAAGCACAACTCGTGCAAGTGCTGGCGGCGGCGGTCAGCACGGGATTAGCGCGGATGGATCAGGAAGTGAAAGCCGCCGCCATCCGCGCCCGGTTCGAACAGTTTTGCTCCGCGGAGGTGGCGGCGGCGTTGGAGCTCGATCCTCAACTGCTCGAGGGACGCCTCACCGAAATCAGCGTGATGTTCGCCGATGTGCGCCGCTTTTCCCGCATCGCCGAACGGCTTGGGCCGGAGCAAAGCTATCGCTTGTTGGCTGACACGATGGACTGTTTTGCCGAGTGCGTGCTCAACCGCGGAGGCGTGATCGTCGATTACTACGGCGACGGCCTGTGTGCCATGTGGAACGCGCCGTGCGAGCAGCCCGACCATGCGGATCGAGCTTGCTTGACGGCGCTCGATCTCGTGGCCGCTCTGCCGGAGTTAAGCGACCGATGGCGGCACAAGGCCACAGAGCCGCTGGAAATCGGCATCGGCGTGAACTCGGGCGAGGCGCTGGTCGGAAACGCCGGGAGCCGGCGCCGGATCAAGTACGGGCCGCGTGGCCACCTCGTCAACGTCGCCAGCCGCGTTGAAGGAGCGACGAAGCAGTTCGGCGTTCGCCTCATCGTTACCGCAGCCACACGCGCACGGCTGAACTGTCCGCTCTCCGTGCGGCGCCTGGGACGCGTGCGGATGGCCGGAATGACCGGCGACGTGGAATTATTCGAATTGCAGGGCGAACCGGCAGAGGCAAATTGGCACGCGCGGGCCGACTGTTACCGACAGGCCCTGGCGCTGTTCGAGTCCAACCAGCCCGAAGAGACGCTGGACGCGATCGACGGATCGAACATCGCGGATTCCGATGGTCCGCTCCAATTTCTGCGCCGTTACATCGAGCGCACAAAGGTCGCCGGCGGCGGTCGATTCGAGCCGGTGATCGTTCTTGACGCCAAGTAGCGGCGAATCGCCGCGGCTAGAATTTGATCAACAACTCGGCGCGCGAACCGGAGACGACGTCCATGCCCTCGGGTTTCCCGACGAAGCCGTCGAGGATCAAGATCGAGTGCTGACCGTAGGCCCGCTGATAACGGAGCGCCGTGGCGACGGCGCCGCGGTTGGTGGGTCCGTTGGTTTCCTTGCTCCCGCCGAATTCCCAAATCACCTGCCGACGGGTCTCGTCGAAGAAGAGTTGATACCCCAGGCTGGCGCCGGCGACGTCGTTCGTGGAGTTGCCGATCGGCGCCCCGGCCCGCCCCAGGCCCGGCGCGGCGAAGATAATGCCGGTCTGACCCAGCGGGCCGCCGGCCAGCGTTCCGCGTGCGGGCGAGGTGAACTGGTCGACGGCCCAGAAACCATTGAGGTAGATCAGGTCTTCGGTGCGGTGCGGCGTCCAGGACGTTTGCGCGAAGAACAGCTCGCCCTGGTCGGCGAACGGCGTGGTGTCGCGCGTGGGGATCGACGTGAGGACGTGCAACGACGTGTTGTACGTGTTATGGAACAGGTAGTGCCGGCGAATCGCGCTGGCCGCAAAGACGAACATGTCGCCCGTGTCGCCGTCGCTGTAGACGTAGACCGCGTCGAGGTTCACGGTGGCGACGTAAAAATCGCTCTCCGTCAACAGCGCCACCATGTGCGAGGAGTGATCTCGCGTGTTCGGCCTGCCCGTAACGCTGTTGCGGTGAATCTGGTCCCAGGCGAACACGCCGGTCATTCGCAGGTTGAGGTTGCCGTAGCCGCTGAGCGTGTTGCGGGTGACCGTAACGCCGCTGTCTTTGTCGGCGGTGCTGACGCGGGCCAGGTTGCCGTAGCCGCTGAGCGTGTTGCGGGTGACCGTAACGGCGTCCACCTTGTCTTCGTTGATCAGCAAGCCTTGCTGCGCGATGATCGGGATGCGGCCAACCGAGAACCCGTAATCCAGAAACTCGCTGTCGTAGGGATCGAGCCCAGGAAAGATTTCGCCGAAATCGCCCTCAAAGAACAGCGTCTGGACCTGGTCGTTAAAGCCGTTGATCGAGTTCCCGTTGCGAAAGTCGTAGCCTGTGAAAGTGCGCGAGCTGACTCCCTCTTCGTCGAGCGGGCGCAGCCCCAGGAGAACGCGTTCGGTGCCGGACAGGTTGGATTGTGCGTACAAGTCCAGGCGATTGGCCCATTCCGCGATCGGATCGACCGGGCGGTGCGTATCGAAGTATTGAATGCCCGAGCGGAACGTCCCAAACACCCACAACGTCGGCCGCCAGACGACGCCGGTCGGCATCTCGATGCCCTGGTTGAGGAAGCCGGGGCCGAGGAAAAGTTCATTCCATTCGATGAGCAGCGGAGGCCGCGGGGGAATCTCCTGCAGCCCGATGGGGATTTCCTCCAGCTCGGTTTCCGGCTCGTCGTGCTCCGCGTGGAGGACGAAACTGAAAAAGTTGGACATCGGACGGTCAGGCCAGGTCAACGCGGTCGGCACGGCCTCGATCAGGTTCAGCAGGAACGACGGCTGCTCCTCCGGGAACTCCATAATCTGGCCGTTCTGCGCCATGCCATTCTGTTCCGGGCCGGCTGGTTCGGGCAGCGCTTGCGCGCTGACGGCCGACGGCGACCCGCAGGCGGCCAGGACCGCCGTCAGCAGGGCAGAGAGCATCGCGGCGGTTCGGCGACCGTGCGCTTCCATAGAGGTTCTTTGACTTATCCGCGATCCGTCCGGGACACTCGCCATGGCCGCTTTGAGCGGCTACTCGTGCAGGCGGAACACGGCGGAGCGTTTGTGGAGCACCATGTGCCCGGCCACGACGGCATCGGCCACTTGCCTGGCGCTCATGTCGTAATCGAAGCCGACCGAGGAAACCTCGTGCACTAGGTTCACCGGCACCATGCCGGCGATAATCTGCACGCTGGCGTAGTAGGGTCCGCGGCCCGTCAGTTGTTCCGAGCCCACCGAATAGCGCGCCCAGCGGCCCCCTTCGACTTCGATGTTCTGCTTGTGCTTGCGCGCTCCCTGCGGACGCCCGGCGATCGTAAACGGCAGGACTTCGGGACGGACGTAGGGGAGCGGGTCGAGCGAGTAGGGAACGTTCAGAATCTGCTCGCGCTCGCCGCCACGGACGTTTCGCGTGATGAATTTCGTCTGCAGCGAGAATAGGTACCGGTCCAGCGGCAGCTCGCCGTTGTGGACGTAGAACGAGTGGCTGTCGCGCAGGTCGCCGTTGGGGTCCAGGTCGCCGGAGATGAAGACCGGCGTGCCGTCGCGGTCTAGCACCGTCACGCGCAGGAATACGGGCCGCTCGGCGTCGAACCCCGTCGGCACGCCGTGCCCGTCGGTGCCGTTGTAGACCAGGATGCGGAATTGGATTCCGCGGTCGTCGACGCTGTCGGCGACGATCTCGCCGAGCCGGTAGCCCGTGCTGAGCAACTGGTGCCGGGCGGCGGTCGCCTCGGAGAGCAATTGGAACTGTTCGTTCAAGACGTCGCGGGCGCGAAAGCGGCGCGAGGCGTCGGCCCAGGGCTGGGGAAACTTGTAGCCGGGAGGGATGTTCCGTTCAAACTGCACGGTCCCCCAGCCCGCCTTGTAGTTGAACAGCAGCCACTCGCGCATCGTCGCCAGCCCGGCCGTGGGTTCGCCTCGCTCGGTCTCCTCGCGGACGGCCTTCGGGTTGTGCGGGAAGAGGCCGGGATGAACGATCGAGTAGTCCGGTCCCACCATCATGTGGTTCGTGCGTTTGCGGGGCGGCGTGGTCGCGTTGCCGATTTTAGCCGCCGGAGCGAAGGAGAAGCCCGACGCGACGCCCGGCTCCACTCCCATGTGGCAGTCCTGGCACGACTGCTGCTTTTGCCGGGCGGCGGGGGAAGACTTGAATTCGCTGAACGCATCCTCAAGCCGGAACCCGTTGGGGGCGAATACGTCGTGGCAGGAACCGCAGAACCCGGCGGTGGTCAGTTGAAAGAACGGGACGACTTCGCGGTGGATGTCATGAGCTCGCTCGCCTGGGGCTGCTTCGGTCTTCAGCAGGCCGTATTTCTCCGGGTCGGCCAGCACTTGGGCGAGGATGTCGTTGCCGATCGGGCCGTAAATCGGCGCGTGAATGTCGCCGGGAACGAGCGCCTGCCTGCCGGAGCCCTTTCCGAAGGCCTGGTTCATCCGGTGACAGACGACGCACGTCACCCCTTCGCGCGACGAAGCGGGCCGGTCCATGTTGCTCATCACGATCGGCTCGCTTTGCGCCATGCCGGCCGGCGTATGGCAGCGAATGCAAAAGTCGCCGAGCGTGCCGTTGTTCAGCTTGATCAGCTTGTTCGACATGGCGTTGAAGACCGGGCTCAACTGCGCGTAGGCATGGGGCGAGACGGACCATTCGCGATATTGGCCGGGATGGCAGACCCCGCACTTCGCCGCGGAGGGGAACGGGTCGCCGTTGAAACATTCCGCGTGCGCTTGATCGACCGCGTACTGCGCGACGGCCGACGTGTTTCTCTCGATTCGCACGCTCGTGTTCTGCCACGGCAAGCGCGGCGCATCCGCGGGTGCCGTGAAGCCGGCAGCCTGGCGAACGCCGCGCGTCTGGGCGCTGGCGGCTTGCGTGTGATATCCGCTCGCTGGGCAGCCGACTTCGCCTCGATGAAAGGGGAGCGTCTGCACGTTGGACCGCTGCGTCGCAGCGGGCCCAACCGATTTGTCGGCGGCGACGGATGGGTCCGAACCTGGCACGGACAGCAATACAACGCATCCAATCGAGAATGCGCCTGCGACAATCGCCCAAGTCCAACGAACACGACGTTCCATCGTCCGGCCTCGCTAAGCGCCTTGGGCAGCCCCGCGCCCGTCCCGCGCGCAGAGGATGATTCTTCCGGTTCGTCTCATGGTTCTGAATCGGCCAAAAACGACGACTAATCCAGGGCTTATGACGGCACGCCCGTTGGCGCGGCACGATAGGCGAACTTGTCGTCGACCCGCCGTCAAAACGCGCCGGTTAGGCCAACCTTGCGGGCAAGCGGCAACCATCTATGGCCGCGGGCTCGTGCCGCGCCGGCCTGAGAGAATGTGATAGTTATGGCAGGTCAGGCAGCCGTCTCGGGCGGCCCCAGGCGCATGGCAGCTCGCGCATTGCGCCTTGGACAAGGGTGCGAAGTTCCCGTCCAGGCCGTGCGGGTTCGTGTTGAGTGACCCGTCGGCTCCCAAGAACACCGGGCGAAACAAACTCCAGGAGGCGGCCGAGTCGGACGCCTCTTTCAGGCTGTGACATGGCAGGCAGCCATCGTTGCCAGGCGGTGTGATGTGCGGCCTGTGGGAGAACTTTGTGAAGTTGCGGTCTTCGAGTGCGGGCTGCCTGGAGAGCCAACGGATCGTCGTTCCCCCAGCTGCGTCGCTGTCGGCGGTGTGGCACTTCATGCAGCGTCCAACCGCCGATGGCCTGGCGAGGCTGTGGAAAACTCCTTTCAGCGCGGCGGTCAACGAGGTGCCCGGCGACGAGCCCGGCGCCGCGTCGGCGGATGAACTTTGCCCCACTCGGGCGCCCGCGTCCAGCCAAGCGCGGAGGAATCGATCGGCGTGCCCAACCGGCCGATAACGCAGCGACAGATCGACGTCGCGCAGATACCAGCCGCTTGTGACGCTTCGGTCCCCGGCCAACACGCTTTCCCGTGCGGGGGCGGCGTCTTTCGGCGTCTCTGCGTCGCCTTTCGGCGCCGCTCGTGGAAGCGATAACTGGCGACCGTCTTGATGGGCCTCGAATTCCGACTTCAGGTCGGGCAGCCAACGCTGTTGTGCCGCGGCGAAAGCCGGCAACGGTACTTGGCCGACAATGTCGTCCAGCTCTGTTTTTGCGGCCTTGGACCCCAAGGCGAGGACGAACCGCTGCCGCAGCGGTGCTTGACCGTCCGTTACAGCTTCATAGATGAGCTTCTTGATCGACCAGACGTAGCTCTCGGCCGCCTGCTTCTGCCGCTCGGAGGCCTGGCTCAGGTCGGACAAATCGACACCGGCGAGCTGGCTTTCCGCTTCGGCAAACTCCGGATCGGCGCGCAGCAGCAACCGCATCAACGGTGGAACGTCGGCCGCAGCCAGAAGATGCTTGTCGAATACCGCCGGCCATTGACCGATTCTTGTCGCGTCGAGCGTCTTCAAATCCAAGATCGGAAGCGCGAGGAAGGGTACACCCGGACTCGTGTCATCCTCGATCTGTTCCCGATGGCAGATCGCGCACACCGTGTCGAAGCCGCGGACGACCATCGCCTGGCCCGCAGGATCCTGCACGTGACATTCTCGGCAGCCGGGCACGCGGTCCTTTTGCGAAGCGGAAAGCCGCGGGTCGGTAAAGTGGCTGCCGTAGTGCGACACGTGGTCGAAATACAAAAGCGTTCGCCGCAAATAGGGATAATGTCCAAACTCCGGATGCCCTTGGCTGAAGCTGCGGAAGGGGCGGTCGTGGCAGACCTGGCATTGCATGTCCGTCATCGCCGTCAGACTGGCGTCGCTGCCCCGGTGCTCGTTGTGGCAGGCGGCGCACGCCAGGGCGTGGTTCGCGTCGGCCGGAGCGCCCATGGCAAAGCGCGCAACGGAAAGCAGAAATGGCGCTGTGCCGGACGGTTCGGCCGACGAGACCCGTTGCGTGATGGCCGCCAGCACCTGGGGATCCTGACTGTGCGGGTTCAGGCCGTGCTGGCGGTATTGACGGTGGCAATCCAGACACAACTCGCTTTGATCGGCGCCCGGCGCGGACACCACGCTGGCGTGCACCCAATCGGCCAACGTTCCCTCTCCGATCGCATGGCAGGCGGCGCACCCCTTGTCGATTGCGCTGTGATGCGACGTCAAGGGTCCGGGGGAAACGAGGTTCCTTCTTTTGGGAAGCCCTGCCAGCACGAGTGCGCCGCCCAGCGCCAACGCAAAAACAAAAAGCGTGACGACCCTGCGGCGCGCCAACACGCTGCGGACCGGTCGGCACGGTATGATCGGCCGGCAGCAAGCGCCGTCGGGCAGCGGGCCGGACGGGCATTTCCCGCCGCGAGACGCCAGCCGGGCGCAAACCCACCGATCATCCTTGCGGTAGGGAGTACACTCATAGGCGGCCTGACACTCCCCGCGTTCGCTCGGCCCAAGCGGGCAGGTCTGCCCTTCGCACGCCCGGCCGCAAACCCATTCCTGGTTCGGCCGCTCGTACCGGCTTTCATCGAAACGGACGTCGGGAGGAAGCTCGGCGCTCAATTGAGATCTCCCGAAAAGGCGTAGACCAGCACAACGTGGAACACGATGAACACCAGCAGCGCATAGGTCAATGGGACGTGCGCAAAGAGCCAGTATTTCAGCGAGGCCTGGTGCGCGTATTGATAATCCAGGTCGTCTTTGGCGCGCACGCGGTCGGCGATTTCACGCATCGCCTTCTTTTCCGCATCGTTCAAATAGCGCTCGTGCGACTCGATTTCCACGAGCAGGCGATGGCGCGCCCGGTGCGATTGCATCAGGTGCTGCCAGAAGTTGCGCGGCTTCTCGAAGAACGGCTTCAACCGCGCAAGGTACAGATGGGAGAGGGCCGTTGAACCGGCGTCGGCCAGACAGCTCATGACGAGCTGCTCGACCTCCAAGTGCAGCCGCCGCTGAAACACCGGGATGCGTTCGTAAATCACCTCCGCGCCGCGAGTGGTGAGGCGGCGGGCAAAAATGCGCGACATGATCAAACCCACGATGCCGCTAGCGGCCACGGCGACGAACAGCAGCGCAAGGATCGATTCAAAGACCCCGTTTGGGATGCGCCACCGCACGTGCAGCACGAACAGCAGGACCGCCAGCAGTCCGGCGTAAATGTGCACCTGCAGCCAGGCCGACGACGACCCCAGCGGCAGAAAGGGGAGCTTTTTGCGGACGTTGTACAGGGCCAACAGGACCACGAGCGAGAACAGAATCCAGCCGGAGAGCACGTGTGGCGCGCGGAGCGATACGGAGAGAATGACGTCGGCGGCAATCAGCAGAAGGGCGACCGCGGCGAGGATGCGGATGTTTCGCCGGCGTCGCGAATCGAACGTCTTCATCGGTTCTGCCAGTTGGCCAGGGATTGCACCTTTCGCATGTCCATCCGCACAAGCGCGTCGTGCGGACAGGCGCGCTGGCAGGCCGGCCCGCCCCATTGGTCGACGCACAGGTCGCACTTGGTGGCCTTCACGATCGGCGCGTGCGTCGTCTCGTCGCACATGAAACCGCCGCTGGCGTGACGGATCTCCACCATGCGGATCGCGTCGTAGGGACAATTCTTGGCGCAGGCCCCGCAGCCAATGCACGTCTGGTCGTTGATCACGACCTGGCCTTCGTGAAGATCGCGATGGATGGCGCCCGTCGGGCACTCGATCATGCAGACCGGGTCCTGGCAGTGCATGCAGGCATTCGCGACCATGATATGGTCGTGGACCGGGCCGTGCCGCAGGAACCGCGGATTGTTGTCGTGCGCGGCGGCGCAGGCCCGCACGCAGTCATCGCAGCGAGTGCAACGGTCCAGGTCGATCAACATCGTCGCCGTTCCGTTCACAAAACGGTTTTCGACCAGGAATTCGACTAAGTCCGGCTCGATGCGGCTCGTGTAGGGGCTGGAGGTGGCGGCCGCCGGCCGCGCGCGGCGGCCGGCGCCGGCAGGGCCGGACCTTTTGAGCACAAACGCTTCAATGAGCGGCGTGGCGATGAACACGACGCCCACGTTGCCGATCGCGCGCAGCGAATATTTGAGCGGAACCGACGCCCGGCTGCGCCATCCTTCGACCAACTCTTCGAAGCCGTAGACGTGACCCGCGGTCAGGTAGCCGACGGTCCGGTGCCCGTGGTGATACCGCTGGCTCAACCGCGCCAGTCCGCTGCGCACCAGGAGCACGCCGTTGGGATAATGCCCTTCTTCCTCGATCAGCGGTTCGTGCTCTACGCCGGCCGCTTCGCCGGCCTGGACGAGCCTTTTGAAGGGCATGGCCCAGTCGTATTGTCCGTAGGCTTGAAACTGCGCTTCGGCGACGAGCCGCCGCATCTCCTCTTCGCTCAGATGGCGGAACATCGGCGTGTCGCGCAAGAACGATTCCAAAGCGCGCTCGCGGAAAACCATGTCGATCCGGCGCTGCAGGCTTTCATCGCGCCGCATCAGGTCGCGCAGTCCCTGCCAACGGATCTCAAGCAGCTCGGCCTTGCCGACGGCGAACACGGTCGCCGTTCGCGGCGTCCGTCCCAGGGCCGACAGTTCTCCGAAAAACTGCCCGGCATGGATCGTCGCCGTGCGGTACTTATCCAGCACGACGGAGACATCCTGCAGATAGATTCGCGTGCGGTCGCCGCCGCCCCGCGTTCCCAGCCGCGGGTCGATCTGGTAGGACGCCGCGTCGCGGACCTCAGGCCGGGATGGATTTCGCCAGAGTTGGGCGATGGCCTGAAAGAGGCCCTTCCGCTTGGGCTTGCTGCGGCCCAGCACCTCATCGGGCAAACCCTTGCCGGAGGGTTCGATTTCCACTCGCACCGAGCCGGAGATCACGAAGAACGCCGAGTTTCCCCAGTCGCCTTCGCGCACGAGGATGTCGCCGTCCTCGCATTTCACGATGCGGGCGTCGTTTTTCAGGATGCCGCGCAGCGTGACCCTTCCGCTGAACTTCCGCTCGTCGATCAGGCTGAAGGGTTCGATCGCCAGCAAGCGATCGATGTCCTCGTCGCTCCGTTTGGGCGAAAAGGGCACACTCCATCGCTCGACGGCTCGAACGGATTCAGCGCTGGGACGAGGCATGGTTACGGCTGGAAGACGCCGTCGAACGGCCCTTTGGGGATCAGATCCAACTCGTCGAGTTCGCCCAGCTCGCTGCCGTCGCGATCGGCGAATTGCGTTGCGGCCCTGGCGACTTTGCCGGCGGCTTCAAGATAAAGCCGCCGGTCGTCGGTGGAGAAGCCGTCGGCGCCCAGCTTTTCCAGCGTGGGCTGGATGTCCTTCACCAATTGCTCCAGTTCCCCGAGCTTGGTCCTTTTCAGCTCCGCCAGCAGGTCTTCCGAAAGCACGGCGAAAGCCTTCGAGATGCGCTTTTCCATCTTGCTCGAGAAGTCGTCGTCCTTTGTCGCCGTGGCGAGGCTGCGGAGGCTGGTCTCCAGGTCCACAAGCTTGCCGACCACGAACATCGCGCGCATGCGGCCCGCGGCCGATCGGCCGGGGCTGTGGCGCAGCGGGTCGATCCACAGCGTCGACGCCTGGGCGTTTTTGGCCGGGTCGATGAAGAAATTGTGCCGCACTTCGCCCAGCGACTTTTCCACGAGTTCGAAATCGCCTTTGGGGTGTTCATGGCCCGCCTGCGCCAGCTTCTCGTCGTCGACGACGTGACACGAAAAACAGCGCTTGGCCAGCAAGTACAGGTCCGACGTGCGAAGCTGACCGGCCTCGCGGCACCGTGCCATTCGCTCCTCGTAGTGCGCAGGCGATTCCTCCTCGCGCTTCGTCCCCGGCGGCCCGTACACGGCATGGGCGTTGAGCCAACCGTCCGTGCCCCCGGAAGGATTGTGGCAGGTTTCGCACGATACGCCCGGCAGCACCGTCACGCGGCCGCTGGCCGCGTCGTGCTGCGGCGTGGCGTGGCACTCCACGCAGAGAGACTTGCGAGCGATGTTCTCCGGTGTGATGCCGAGTTTCGTCGCGTATTCAAGGGCTGTCGGGGCGGCGCGCAGCAGGTCGAATGCGCGCGTCGAGTGCTTCGATGCCGACCAGGCCCGCAATTCCGTCTTGTGGCAATCGACACACTTTTCGTGCCCTTCGATTCGGGTCGGGTCGATTTCGCCGGTCTGACGGGCCGTATCGGCCTGGCGCGGGGCGGCCGCTTGACGTGCGGGCTGTTGCGCACCGGCGCGAATGACCAGAACTGCCGCGGCGAGCAGCACCCACGACCGCCACGTAACACGAAGCCAGAGAAGAATGGTTCGGCGCAAGGGTTGGGTCCTTTTCCGTAAGGGCGATGTGCTTGGCGTCTTTGTTGCGTTTGACATGCGGGACGACGCCAGGCCCCCCCAACTGCGGCTTTCGGCCGGTTCTCCCACAAAGCGGTTAGGGACAATTCGTTGGCAGCGTTCGTCGGACGACGTGAACGACGCGCTACGGCTTTCCGGTCCAGACCGTGCCCTTGGCCTTTGTCGGGACCTTGATCGTCTCCGGCAGGCTGCCGCCGCCAGGATGCGCCGCGACAAACGCTGTGGCCGTTTTGGCAACTGCGTCCGCAGCCTTGGTATAGGTCGCCCTGTCGTCGGGCGCCACCTTGCGCAGCGTCCGTCGTTCAAACGCTTGGGTTGCATCCAGCGCGGGCTTGAGCTCCGCGACGCTCTTGGCGTCATCCAATCGCTTTCGGGCACCAAGGATGCGATCGTTCACCTGGTCGCGCAGAGCGTCGGCGTCCTCAGACGTCGTCTCCCCCCGAATCCGCAAGCTGACCTCCAGGTCGGCCAACTGTCCGGCGATGTACATCAAGCGCTTGCGTCCCTCGGCCGTTCGGCCCGGGCCGTTTCGCAAGGGGTCGAGCCAGTTTGTTGGCGATTCGGCGTTCTTGGAACGGTCGAGAAGAAAGTTGTGCCGCACCTCGCCCTGCGCCCATTCGACGAACTCGAAGTTCTCGCTCATGGGATGGCGGGCGGCGGCGAGCTTGGCATCCGCGACGATATGGCATTGCAGGCAGTTCTTGGCGATTTCGTAGGCGTCGTCCGAGCGATTCATTCCGGCCACTTTGCAGGCCGCGTCGCGGGAATTCCGGTGCGCTGCCGATTCCTGCGACCGTTCCTTGAGCAGGGCGTCCATCTTGACGTCGCTGGTCTCCGCAGTGCCCAGGCCGAAGTCGTAGTGGTTCTTAAGCCAGCCGCTGGACCCGCCGGCGCCGCCGTGGCACGACTCGCACGAATTCCCATGCGCGACGCTGAACCGGCCGTCCTTCTTCTGCTGCGTGCCGTGGCAGGCGGCGCAAGCGGAGTCGCCCTTGATGTCGTCTTTCGACACGCCCAGGGCCTTGGCGAAGCCCTCGGCCTTGGGATGATCCAGAAGTTGCCAGGCTTTTGTGTTGTGCGACGACTTCTCCCAGGCCGTGTATTCCAGGTCGTGACATTTCTTGCACTCGTCGCGGCCGACGATCCTTTCCGGCGACGACGTCTGCTGGGCGAAACCGGCGCCGGCCGTCCCCGCCCACGAGACGGCGCCTAAGACCGCCGCCAGCAGCATGGCAAAAGACCTCATGGCAAAACACTCTCGACTGCGAGGAATTCAGCAAACCGAAGCGATTCTATCGGTCGCAACTTCAAGCATCAAGCACGATGTCCTCTTGCGGCGCGGTGACGCACGTCAAGCACGCCCCTTCCTCCACGGCGGCGCCATGCTCCGTCAGGTAGTTGACCTTGCCCGACTTGAGCGCCACGACGCACGTTCCGCAGTTGCCGGCCCGGCACCCGCAATCGATCTGCACTCCGTTGGACAGCGCGAAATCCAGCAGGTTCTCTGCCTTGGCATCCCAGCAGCACACTTTTCCCGACTTGGAAAATGTGACCTTGACCTTTGTGGCCGGGCCGGCTGGTGTCCCCGCGCCCGGGGTCGCCGGCGGGGGCGACGCGAACACCTTGCTGACCGTCGCCGGGCCGAAAGCTTCGGTGAGGATGTCCTCCTTTGGGACGCCCCAGTCCCGCAATTGTGTCGTCACCGCCTGCATCATGCCCGGCGGTCCGCACACGAAAAACTGATAGTTGGTGCTTTTCAAGTATTGCCGCAGCAATTCCACCCGGATGCACTCGCCGTGATCATAGTCGCTTCCGGCCACGTCCTGGTCGGTCGGGTGGCTGTAGAAGTTTACAACACGAATGTGCTCGTGCCGCCCGGCTAACTCGCGCAGGTGTTCCTTCATGGCGTGCTCTTTGCCGTTCCGCACGCCGTAAAACAGCCACATCGGCCGGACCGTCTCCCGCGCCGCGATCGAATTGACCATGCACAGCAGCGGCGTGATGCCGACGCCGCCCGCGATCAACGCGACCGGCCGGCGGTCCGCCGGATCGAGGACGAAGTGTCCGTTGGGCGCCTGCACGTCGAGGATGTCGCCCTCATGCACGTGGTCGTGAAAATAGTTGGAAACGAGCCCGGGCGGAGAATCCGGCTGTTGGGGCGGCGGACCCACGCGCTTGATCGTAATCCGGTAGTATTCCGACCTCGGCGCGTCTGACAGCGAGTAGCAGCGAATCACGGGCTTGTCGCGCCCCGGAATCTTTAGCCGGAACGTGAGATACTGACCGGGCTTGAAGAGCGGGAGACGCTTGCCGTCGTGGGGCGCCAGGTAGAACGAACAGACATTGTCGGCCTCACACACCTTGCGCTGAACGACGAACTTCCGGTAGCCGTTCCAGTGCAAAGCTTCCTGCTCTCGCCGCGCGCGCGAGATTCGCGCCGTTTCGATGTGTTCCCGGAGCGCCTCAAGGGCCAGGCGGCGGCGCTCCCGGCCGTGCAGCATCTCGCGGATCGAGGACAACGTCACCAGGCCAAGCTGCGTGCAAACCAGGGCGATGAGGACTGCACCCAGGACAAATACCACCGCATCCATGACAAGTCTCGCTCAAGAGCGCGGGGCGCGCCGAGATGTCCGGCAGCCCCGACGGACATGCTCTGAATTGCGGGACCGCGTTCCACATCGGCCTCCAATTTGTCCGAAGCAGCACGGACCGTCAAGTAGAACGATGGGCTCGGCCGCAGGCGAAGGGCGACGCGCGAGCGGCGACGCGTCCGCGACCACGACGGCGGGCTAGCGGCACGACTTGCAATTCTTGCAGCAATCGTCGCAGACGTAAGTCACCACCCACTTGGCGACGGGAACTTTCTCGGCGCACCGGCCCGCCGGCTGCTTGACGCATTGCGTCGACATGCAGCCCGTGGGCTTGGCGCCGTAAAGCGTCTTCCATCCGCAGCAGGTCTCGCACGAGCAAGACATGGTCGATTCGCAGACTTTGGGCCCGCAAGAGCCGCAGGGCGTCGTGCACTTCCAGTGCGTGTCCAAGTGGTAGACCGTGTCGCAGCGAGGACCGGAATGGCAGACTTGCCCCTTGTCGGGACAAAAGACTTCCACTGGCTTGCATTCGTACTCGGGAACCTGCACTTCGTCCCAGGTGACAACCAGGTGGCAAACTCGCTTGACGTGATGCTGGCAGCCGCAGCGCTCGCAGCACGGGCCGCCGGCATCGACCGGCTGGACCAACACCGCCGCGAGGCCCAGCACGGCAATCGCCAAACGAAAGGCGCGCAGGGGAGGCATTTCCACCTTCTCCGAGTGACCGTGTCAATGTGGACTATCAAACAGTATCGAATCGGCTCTCGACGGCGGTTATGGCAGCGGTTCGAATCGGCGCGTTGGGCGGGCCGTTTCCCCGGTCGCTCCGTCAAGCTCTGTCAGTTAGTCAAAGTTTAACGATCCAAACGGCCGGGGAAAAGGAAAGCATCCGAATCCCGAGGCGCTGCTCCGGCGGCATCGGCATGGAGCACCGCACCCGTCTGCTGCTAACATGGCTGTTAGGTTTCAGCTCCGGGTCCTCTCAGACGCGGAGGAAGCCGATCGGACCGTCGCCCCGCCAACCCAAGTGCCGGACATGGACTCGCGATACCAGCCGATCGAGGACTACGGCGTCATCGGCAACCTGCGCACCGCGGCGCTGGTGGGCATGAACGGCTCCATCGACTGGCTTTGCCTTCCCCACTTCGATTCGCCCAGCGTCTTCGCCGCCATTCTCGACGCCGACAAGGGCGGGCGCTTTCGCATCGCGCCGGCGTGCAGCGGCCTGCGCCACAAGCAATTCTATTGGCCCGACACGAACATCCTCATTACGCGCTTTCTCCATACTGACGGCGTGGGCGAGGTGGAGGATTACATGCCCGTCGGCGGCGATCGGGCGATGCTCGACGAGTTGGTGCGTCGGGTTCGGGTGGTACGCGGGCAGCTTCCGTTCCGCCTGGAATGCCGCCCTGCGTTTGACTACGCCCGTGCGGCGCACGAGACCCGCGTCAGCGGGCACGGCGCGCTGTTCGTGGGACCGGGGCTGACTCTAGGGCTGGGGACGCCCTTGCCGCTCCGGGTGGAAGACAACGGCGTGACGGCCGACTTCACGCTCAACGAGGGCCAGCAACTGACGTTCATCCTCCACCAGATCGGCCCGCAAGGTCGCCGCGAACTCAGCCCCAGTCAAGAACAGGCGGAAGAGCTGTTTCGCGACACCGTCGCCTACTGGCGGCGGTGGTTGTCGAAATGCACCTACGCCGGGCGCTGGCGCGAGATGGTGCATCGCTCCGCGCTGACGCTCAAGCTGCTCTCGTTCGAGCCCACCGGCGCCATTGTCGCCGCGCCGACATGCAGCCTTCCCGAGTCGATCGGCGGGGAGCGGAACTGGGATTACCGTTACACGTGGATCCGCGACGCGGCGTTCACGCTGTACGGCCTGCTGCGCATCGGCTTCACTGAGGAGGCGGCCCATTTCCGCGACTGGCTGAAGGACCGCTGGCAGGACGCTCATGGAAGCGAGTCCGGCCCTTTGCAGCTCATGTATGGCATCGACGGCCGGTCCGAGCTCACGGAGCTGACGCTGGACCACCTGGAAGGCTATCGCGGCTCGCGCCCCGTTCGCATCGGCAACGGCGCGCATCGGCAGTTGCAACTGGACATCTATGGCGAACTGATGGACGCCGTGTACCTCCACAACAAGTACGTCGAGCCGATCGGCTACGACAGTTGGCGTCGCCTCCGGCGGCTCGTCGACTGGCTGTGCGACAACTGGAGACGCGAGGACGAAGGGATCTGGGAAGTCCGCGGCGGCCGGCGGCATTTCGTTTTCTCGAAGGTCATGTCCTGGGTGGCGCTGGACCGCAGCCTGCGCCTGGCCGACAAGCGATCGTTCCCCGCCGACCGAGCGCGCTGGCTGAAGGTCCGCGACGAGATCTATGAGGAGGTGATGGCGCACGGCTGGGACCCGCAGCGTAAGTCCTTCGTTCAGGCCTACGGCTCCGACGCGCTGGATGCGTCGAGCTTGCTGATGCCGCTGGTTTTCTTCATGTCGCCCAACGACCCGCGCATGCTCCAGACGATCGACGCGATCCGGCGTCCGCTGGGCGCGGGGGGTCTGGCCGCCAGCGGACTGGTCTATCGCTACAATCCGGAGGCCGCGCCGGACGGCCTGCCGGGCCGCGAAGGCACGTTCAACATGTGCTCGTTTTGGCTCGTCGAAGCGCTGACCCGCGCCGGCCGCACCGATCCGGCGCGTCTGGAAGACGCTCGCCTCCTGTTTGAGCTCATGCTCGGCTACGCCAATCACCTGGGCCTCTACGCCGAGCAGACCGGCAGTAGCGGCGAAGCCCTGGGAAACTTCCCCCAGGCATTCACGCATCTCGGCTTGATTAGCGCCGCCTTCAACCTCGACCGCGCGCTGGGCGCACGGTGAGCAGTCCGCTCGTTCCGAGTTCACGCGCGATGGCCGCTTGTATTATAGGGCATCGGGCAAACTCGATTCCCATGTCGCACATGACAGCCCTTCGCTGGTGCGGCGCCGGCGGTTGAAGGCGCGCTTTGCACGTCGGATCGTCTCCGCCGCATCTCGGCGCTCAGCAGCGCCCTTGGAATGGACAAGGCGACGCTGATGCGGCAGGCGTGATGGTGGAGTACCGCCTTCAGGCGGAGTTGGAGTCCCGCCTTCAGGCGGCCGCTTACTTTTTCTGCTGAACTGCCTCTCCGCGTTCGCGCAGCGCCTTGGCGTCCCGCCATAGCTTTTCCCAAGCTGCCCGCTCCTCGGGCGGCAGCTTTTCAATCGGCTCCCGCTCGCGGATGCTGGCGAGGTCGGGGTCCGTTTGCCAGTGCTGGAGCGTGGCGACGACGAACTTCTGATCGTCGGGTTTTCCGCCTTCCAGGGTTTTCGCCAACTGCGCCAAGTCGGCCCGCAGCCAATCAAGAGCCTGTTGGCGCCGGGGCGCACGCTTGTCGTCGGCCAAGTTGCCGGCGTCCACACCCTGGCCCGTCGCGGCCAGCGCGGCAAAGCAGGCGGCGCTGTAGCGGTGACTTGCCGCCAGATCTTCCGCGAGCTTCTCGTCGGCCGCAAAGGCCTCAGCATAAAACCGCGCCGCCGTGGCAAACCGGCGCTGATAGCGGCAGACTTCGACGAACCCCAATCGTTCCTGATTGTCGGCCGGCTGACGCTTGGCGTCCAGCACGTCGCGCATTTTCGATTCCAAGGAAATGGCGCCCTCGCACGTTTGCAGGCTTGCGATGCAATGCGGCCGGTACGGGTCGGTTATCGGCAAGAGGTCTCGCGCACGACCAAAGCTCCCTTTGGCCTCCACGAACCGTCCCTGCAAATGCAGAACGCGCCCGAGGTTGAAATGCGCGTTGGCATACTCGGCGTTGATTTCAATCGCCTGTTGGTAGGCGGTCGTGGCTTGCGCGAGTTGTCCTTTCGCGGCCAGCGCGTCGCCGAGGTTCGTATGCGCCGTGTAGTCGCCCGAATTGAGCTTGATCGCTTCAAGGAACTCCGCGATGGCTTCATCCAATCGGCCCGTCTGCACGAGCGCCGCGCCCAGGCTGTTGTGAAGCCCGCCGCTGGAAGGATCCCGTTGAATCGCCATACGAAACTGCTCGATGGCCTCGTCAAACTTCTTCTTGTCGTAGAGAGCGCGGGCGAGGTTCCAGTGGTAGTCGCGCGAGCCGTCGTCCAATTGAACCGCTTTGCGATAACGGCCGATCGCGTCGTCAAGTCGCCCTTGGTCGTAAAACGCGTTGCCAAGGTTGTAATAGCCGTCGGGATTGGCCGGGTCGAGATTGGTTGCCGTCTCGTACTCCTGGATCGCTTCGTCGAACCTGCGAAGGTCCGCGAGTGCGACGCCGAGATGCAGATGGGCATCGTATGCGGCGCGATCGATTGCGATCGCACTTCTGTATACCCGAATTGCCTCCAGCAGATCCTTTTTGTGCAGCAGGCTGTTCCCCAAGTTGATCAGCGGCGCGGCGGCGCCGGGCTGCAGGGCGGCGGCCGTGCGATAGCAGCCGACGACTTCTTCCATCTCCACGGTCGACAGGTTCGTTCCAAGGCTCAGGTATCCGCCCAATTGGAAATGAACCCAAGGATCGGCGGGGTACTCCGTGCGCGCCCACTTCAGGACGTCGATCGCAGCGGCGCGGTCGAACTCGCTGAGTCGGGAGGCCAAGAGCCACAAAAAGGCGGCCGGCGGCTGTCGCTCACGTGCTTCGCCCGCCAAGCGCCGGAGCTTTGGTCCATTCCCTTCTTGACTGGCCTCGCGGCACTCGTTCCGCCAGGCATCGCCGTCACAGGCTTTCGAAATCTCGAGCAACTCGTCGAGGAGCGGGGGGGCGGGCGCCCCGCCTAGGAATGAGCAAGAAGCCCAGTTGTCGATGCCGACGATCAATGCCTGGCTGACGGCGGGCTTCTGCGCCTCGATTCGTGTTGCGATATCTTTGCCTCTCCCGGGCAGCACGGAGATACCAAAGGCCGAAAACGCCTCGGCGTACCGCTGCGCCGCGCCGGCGTAATCCAGACGATTCTTCTTTAGCGTCAGCATCGCCATGCGAGCCGCGTCCAGATCGCGGAAAAGACGCTCCTCGCGAAGAAGCTGCACCTGATTACGACCGGCCTCGTTGCTGGCGCTATCGATCTGCTGCCCGAGCCGGAGCACGCGGTCGCGCAGCGCGTCGTCGACCAGACCGACGGCCAGCGCGCCTTCCGCCTCATCCACGGCCCCTTGGGCCTGCTTCCAGACGGCAATGGCGTCCTGCGCCTGGCGGCTTGTCACGAGCGGCATGCCGGCCGCCTGGGCGCGAAGCTGCTCCGCCTTTCCCAGCGCCAGGTTCACACTCTCCTGGGTTTGTACGCGACGCTGGGAGAGTTCGGTTTGTCGCACGTACCACACCGCGGCCCCGCCCGTGACCAGCGCCAACGCAAGCACCGACGCCGCCAGCACGACCTTCATCCTCCGGCGGGCCTCGCGCACTTGAACCTCGGACCGCGCACGCTCCATTTCCGCCTGCCGCCGTCGCGCATCGACGGATTCCAGGTACTTTCTTACTTGCGCGGCCAGCGCTCCCGCGTTTCGCGGCCGATCCGCCCGGTTGGCGGCCAGAGCGCGCTTGGCAATCGCAATCAATTCCGCATCGGCCCCGCAAGCCTCGATCCGCGCGAAGGCATCGTCCAGGTCGCCGCCGACCGCGCGACGGCGCAGCTCATCGAAATCGCTTGCCGCGTATGGGGGTCGCCCGGTGAGCATCTCACACAGGATCGCCCCCAGTCCGAACACGTCGCACCGCTCGTCGAGGGCACTCATTTCGCCACGTGCCTGCTCCGGCGGCATGTACGGCAGCGTGCCCAGCACCTGACCCGTCTGCGTGAGGCGATCGGGTTCGGCTGGTGTATCGACAGCGGAAGAAGTCGCTGCGCCCGTGGCGTCGAGGGCATCTGCCTCTTGCGGCCCCGCCTGCGCGCCGCGTGGCTCCTTGAGTCGGCCAGCCAAACCCCAATCCATGACTTGGACTTCGCCAAACGCCCCCACCATTACGTTGACCGGTTTCAAGTCGCGATGGATCACGCCGCGCGAGTGAGCATAGGCAATGGTCTGGCAAACCTGCTCGAAGATCTTGAGGAACCTGGGCAATTCGGCCTGCGCGCCGGCCCGATCGCGCAGCAGCTTTGCCAGCGTTTCTCCCTCGATCAGCTTCATGCTGAAGAAGGGGCGCCCATCCGGAAGCCTGCCGACCGCGTGGACCGGCGGAATGCCAGGGTGTTGAAGCTGCCCCGTGACGCGCGCTTCGGCAAGGAATCGCTGGGAAAGCTCGGCCTGTCCGCCGTATCGCGGCAACATCACTTTCACGGCCAAGGACCGGTCGAGGCTGGAATCGCGGACGCGCAGCACCTGACCCATGCCGCCCTGCCCCAGAACGCCCAGGATCTCATGACCTGGGATTTCTAGAGTGCGCCAACCTTCATCTTCGTCGTCGCCCATCGCACCTCTGCCGCGGTCTGTGGGCGTTGGCAACTGCGACTCCTGGGCGACAGCCGTCGATCGATCGGCCAGCGGCAGAACCGTTTGGTTCGTCGCGTGAGGCGGAATCGCCGTCGCCTGGAATTGTTGCTTGACGTTCTGCAATTCCTCGCAGAGCAGGTCACGCTCCGCCGCCTCCCAGCCGGAGAGGAACCCGTCGGCTTCTGGCGTCTCCCCGCGGCGCAGCGCGGCTTCGTAGGCCTCGACCACGGGCAGCATGCGGGCGTGCAATGAATCGCATGCTGTATTGAATTCTCTGGACCTGTCATTCGACATGATCGCTTCCCTTACAGTAAGCTCCCGCCGCGCCCAAGTAAGGTGCAGCTTCGTCCTGTACCAGTACATTCGGATCGACTCGTTGCGGCGCACAATGGCCTTGAAATTAGGAAGCAGTTGCATGAATTACGGCAATGCCCACAAGCCCGGAAGCGCGTAGCTCCGATGCCACTCCGGGCGGCTTGTCCTCGCAGCGCGGCCGTCACCAGTCGAGATCATATTTGGCCAATTCGTGTCGAATCCTAGCGATGGGCCAGACCTTCACGGAGTCGGAAGAGGCCGTCATAAACTGAGACTGCACTTTCCGCAAAAACGCCATCAGTTCACGCCGCAAGGCACATCTGATCTTGCAGCAAAAAGGCCCTCCCGCCCAGAGTGTTGGTTCTTCTCACCGCACTCAGGAAAGGAGAGCCAAGGATGGCTACGTTTCAGCTTCCGCAGGAGTTGCTCCTCTGCATCGCTTCGCTGGCCAACCTGCTGCACGCCCGCTCTGCCCCGCGGCTCTTGCCGCTGTGCGTCGGAGTCCTCTTCTCCCGCGGCCGGCGCACCG
>JACOUI010000051.1 GCA_016177915.1 Planctomycetia bacterium | reverse complement strand
GCGCCGGGCAATCTCGTGGCCTGCGACCGGCGCGTCATTTCGCAGACGGCGTACGGCATCGAGGCGTTTTCGCTGCTGGACGAGGCCCTGGCGGCGTCGGCGGCCGGACTCGCGGAGCGACCGGACGACCCTGCCCGGCTTGCCGAGCACGGCGAGCTGCTCTTGTCGGCCGCCCGGTACGGCGAGGCGATCGCGGCCCTGCGGAAAGCGCACGACCTGCGGCCGTCTGAGTCTGCAAAGGAACGGCTGGCGGCGGCCGTTCTGCAAGCGCTCGACCACGACTTTGCAGTCCACCGTGCCGCGGCGGCGGACATCGAGCCGCTCATTGCTTCGCCGCAGAAGGCCGCGTTCTACCGGGCGATGGCCGAGGGGCTGGCGCGAAGCGGCGAAATCGCGGCCGCGGCCGACGTCCTCCTCAAGCTCGCGGAGCTTCCGTCCGACGAGGCCGTTTTGGAGCCTTCGGAAACGGCCCTGGCCGTCCGGCGCGACCGCTGGCTGCAAGGCCGTTTCCTGGACCTCTACCAGCAGGCCGGGCCGCAAGACCGGGCCCGCCTCGACGCCCTGCTTCGAAAGCGGCTCGACGCCGCGCTCGCCGAAACCAGCGGTGCGAAGGTCCGCCGCTTCGCCGACTCCTTCCGCGGCCACCCGCTGGCCGACGAGGCCATGGAAGGCTGCCTCGTTCGGCCGGGCGGGACCCGCACCGACCTGGACGACGAGCTTCTACGCATGGAGCTTGACCAGAGCGCGTCGCGCGAGCGCCGCGGCGCCGCCGCCGCATGCCTCGCGCGGCTCCTGGCCGACGGGCGCGCCCAAGAGTCGGCCGCGATCTATCAGGTATTGCGGGACGATTATCGCGACGTCGTCTGCCAAGGCGGCAAGACCGGCCGCGAAGTCTACGACGCGCTTCCCGCCGGCTCCGCTGTCCGCGCCGCGGCCGATGGCGTCGATCCCTGGCCCACGGGCACCGTCGAGGCGTCGACGCAGGGATCCGCGGCCAACCGCGGCACGTTGACGCCCGGCCTGATCGAAGTTTCGCCATCCACGCATCCGCTTTCCCGCTCCCTCTCGGTCGAGTCCGTGCAGTCCGGCTCGACGCAGCGGTTGATCTTGCGCGACGACCTGGGCGACACGGCGTTTTTCTTCGACCTGTCCCAACTCCCCAATTCCGTCTCGGCCAACTATCCGCTCAAGGCCGTCCGCCACGGCCGGCTGCTCGTCGTCCAGCGCGGACTGGAAATCCTGGCCCTCGATACCCTGGCCCGCGACGATCCCGTGTTGTGGCGGAAAACCCTCGAGATCGACTTTCCGGGCATGGCGCTGCGGCCGGCTTCGGGCACGCGGATTTTTGTGATGCCCAACGGCGTGGTCCGGGCCATGGATCCCGGAATGGACGGCCTGGCGACGCTCGACGCGGCCGAGAGCAGCGTCGTCTGCTACCAGCGGCTACGGACGCTTTCGGCCGTCGAACCGCTGACGGGGCGCGAAGTCTGGGAGCGGCACGACGTCGCCCCGGGCAGCGACGTCTACAGCGACGGCGAGCGGTTGTTCGTCGTGGCCCGGCAGTCGACTCAGGCCCTCGTGCTGCGGGCCAGCGACGGCAAGGAACTGGGCTACCGGGAGGTCCCGCCCGCCCAAAACGTTTTGGCCAGGCACGGCGGCTGCCTCCTCGTTCGTTCCGACGGGCAAGACGCCCAGGCGGGCGGCGCAACGGTCCTCCGCGTTTTCGACGTCTGGCGGCAGTGCGACCTGTGGCGGCGCGATTTGCCCGCGGGCGCCGTCGTGGCGACCGTCGGCGACGACGCTTTTGCGCTCCTCGACAAGCAGGGGAACCTGGCCGTGCTCGACCTGCCGCGCGGCCGGCCGCGGCTGCAGGCGACGCTGCCGCCCGACGAGAAGCTCGCCGATTTGCTCGTGCTCCGCTCGCGCAGCCGCTATCTCGTGTTCGCCAATCGCGACGCGGAAGGGAACCTCGCGGCCGTGCGGCTGCTGGCCAGCTCCAGCGGCGCGGCTGTCAACGGCCGCGTGTACGGCTTCGACCGCGCAACGCGGAAGCTGGTCTGGGAGCGCGATGTCGCCGGCAGCATCGACACGTCGCAGCCCGGGGGACTGCCGGTGCTGGTCATCGCGGCGCGCACGATCGAGCAGAACGCCGACGGGCGGGGCGTCCGGCAGTTCGGCCGCTTGCTGTGCATCGACAAGCGCCACGGGGCGACGCTGCACGACGAATCGTCGTCGGGCGTCATCAGCCGCGTGCAGGTGGCGGCGGACTTTTCGGCACGGACCGTGACCATCGAGCATGCCCGCGACCGCGTCGTGCTCAAGTTCACCGACGCGCCGCGGCCGTCCCCGGCCGCGCCGGGCGGCGCGCCGTAGGGGCGGAACATGGCCTCCCGAGCCACGACGCGGCAGCCGGTGCTGGCGCTGCGCGCGGCATATTACCCATTCCTGGCCGCGGTCTGCGTGCTTCCGCTTTTGGCGGCGCTCGCGCTGGTCCTGCTCGCCGCCCACGTCCCGCGCGCGGCGTCCGTGATCGCGTTCTGTCTGGCGATCTTGCTGTCGGCCTGCGCGATCCACGTGCTGGCAGCCTTCCGGTTCTACCGACGGCGCCCCAGCCAGGACGCCTGGGAATTCGAGTTGCCGCCGGCCTGGCACCCGGCGCTGACGGCGCTGGCGCACGACGTGGCAAATCGTCACAAGCTGACGCCCCCCGACGTGATCCGGGTCCACGTCGAGGACGCCGCCTACGTCTGGCAGGACGATCGCGGGCGGCGGGTCCTGGTCTTAGGCGCGCTCACCATCGCCAACTTCTCGCAATCGGCCGTGGCGGGAATCGTCGCCCACGAGCTGGCCCACCTGACGGCCGGCGACACCGAGCTGACGCAAACGCTGCGCGGCACCGTCCTTCTCATGGGGCTGCTCGACGCCGTCTTCGCGGCCGAGCCGCTTTACATGGCCAATCCGCTGGCCTGGCTCCTGCGCGGCTACCATCGCCTGTTCGCGCTCGTCTTTGCCGCCAACCGCCGGCTGCAGGAGTTCGACGCCGACCGGTTCGAGGTGCAGCAGGTGGGGGCGGATGCCTGCGCCAAGACGTCCATCCTGCTGGAGGCCCTGGAAATCCTGCCCTGGTCGCGGCTCCATAACGTCGCCGAGTCCTGCCTGGCCGTCAACGTCCCGCTGCCGCAGATTTTCTCCGAGCAGATGGCGCGGGCGCGTCGCACGACGACCTGGGACTGGCAGGACGCCTGCCGCAAGGCCCTGGCCAGGAACACGGCCGCGCTCGATTCGCACCCTTGCCTGCGCGAGCGGCTGGCGGCGATCGGCGTCCCGCCGCGCCGGGCGATCGACCTGGCGGGCGAGCTGGACCTCGCGGGTCCGCCGGCGCGCGACCTCTTCGTCAACTGGCCCGTCGTCGAGAAGTTCCTCAGCGAGAAGATCGTGTCGATCGTGCGCGAGGATCGCCGCATCCGGCAGGAAATCGCGCAGATCGGACTGGGAAGGCCGTGGTGAGCGTGGCTTCGAGGTTGATCCGGCCGCTTATTCCAGCGACGTCAGCACGCGCTGCTTCTCGCGCTCCAGCGGGAAGGGCACGTAGGTCGTGAACGCCCGCACGATCGCCGACGCCGAGCGCACGCCGGGCGTGTTGCCCGACACCGGCTCGCGCACCTTGTCCTCCTCGCGGTCGATGCGGGAAGCGGTCTTGCGGAGGTTGGAGGCCTCGCGCCCCAGGCGCTTCATCTCGCGCTCGTACCGGCCGACGGCGGCCTGACGCTGCTGCTCCAGGCCGGCAAGCTCGCCCTTGACCCGCCCGGCCTCGCGGTCCAGGCCGGCGTACTCGCGCTCCAGTTGGTGATACCGGAAGTCCAGCCGGTCGGCGTCGAACCGGAGCTGCCGCTTCAGGTTGGGGTCGTCGGTGGAGTCGGCCCGGGCCAGAAGCCGGCTGATCTCCGCGCTCAAGTCGGCCATTCGCCGCCGGATGGGGACGGCCTGCGCCACCAGGTCCTGCAGCTTCCGCTCCAGCGGCGAGGCCTTCTTTTCCAGGTCGCTGATCGCGCGGTCGACGGCCTCGCGGGCTTTGCCGGCCAGGGCGTCGATCTCCTCCTTGGTGGCGTTGACGATTTCCTTTTCGCGGTCGAGCCTTTCGGCCTGCCGCTCCTTGGCGGCCGCCTGGGCCTTTTCGGCGTCCTCCTTGCTCTGATCGCGCGACAGGCTCAATTCCGTGAACTTGTCGTCGACTTCCTTGAGGCTGGTTTCGAATTCGCGCAGGGCGGCCTCGTCCAGCCGCCCAGTGATCTTCTGGCGCGTTGCCTCGACCAGCGCCGCGTCGATCTTCCCTTCCATCGGCCCGCCCAAATAGCCGAACACCCTCCCCAGGAACCGCACGCGATCGAGGTGCTCGTCGATTTCCAAGGCGCCGGGCTTCTCGGGCAGAAGCTGCGACAGCTCGTTCATGGCCGCCAGCGCCCCCTGGTGCTCCTTGGACAGCATCAACAGCCAGATCACCAGATCCCGTGCCGGCAAGTACTTCTCGTCGAGCTTGACGGCCTCGAGGGCCAGCTTGCGGGCGTCGGTGTAGCGCCGGTGCTTGAGATGCGCCAGGGCGAAGGCGTGCGTCGCGCGGGGGTCCATCGCCTTCGCGCCGTGCGCCGCCTGAAAGTGCTCGCCGGCGGGCTTTAGCGACGTAAGGTCCTTTCCCCAGCCGACCTCGAGGAGCTTTGTCACGGCCTGCTTGAACGCCAGGTCGGCCGCCGAGGGCTTGTCCTCCGCCGCCGCCGGACCGGCCAGCGAAAAATCCGCCAGCCCGAAAACCACGAGATACAAAGGGACGGCCAAAATCGCTCGTCGCGGGAACATAGAGCGCCCTCACCGCGCGAAGAAAGGAGATCGACACCAGACAAGCGTATCTTACTGCCGTTGTCAGCGCGGGGTCAATTGAATTGCGTCGTCAGTGGCTGGGGTCGGTACTCCGCCCCAGTCGCCCCGGCGAAAGCCCGCGGTGTTGAAACGGACGTTGAGCATGCGCAGGTGGGGTTCTTTCCCGGCGTCCTGCGGAGTAGAATTGCCTCAATGGAGAGGGGCGCGGCGCCAGGGGTACGTGCCGCGTCGTTTGTTTTTCGACGACCAGGAAAAGGTGAGACCGTGAGCGAATTGTCCGACCGCGCTTCCGCCCTGCACGACCGCCTCCTTCAGTTGAAGGACTCTCTTTGACTTTCCGGCCCGCCAGGCGGAGATCGCGCAGATTGAAGAGCAGATGTCCGCGCCGGACTTTTGGAGCAACCAAGAAGCCGCCCAGGAGACGGTGGGGAAGTTGAAGGCCCTGACGGCGATGGTCCGCCCGATGGCCGAGTTGGGCCGCGCCCTGGACGACGTTCACGTGATGGTCGAAATGGCCGGCGAAGACCCCTCGTTCGCCGCCGAAGCCGCCAGCGAGCTTGCGCGGGCCGAGAAATCGCTCGCGGACCTGGAGATGAAGGCCCTGCTCAGCGGGCCGCACGACGCGAAGAACGCCATCGTCTCCATCAACGCCCGCGACGGCGGCACCGACGCCAACGACTGGGCCGAAATGCTGCTCCGCATGTACATCCAGTGGGCCAAGGACCACGGCTACGAGATCGAGCTGCTCGATCGCCTCGACAACGAGGAAGGCGGCATCAAAAACGCCTCGATCGCCGTCCGAGGGGCCATGGCCTACGGCTACCTCAAGGGCGAAAACGGCATCCATCGCCTGGTCCGCATCAGCCCCTACAACGCCGAAGGCAAGCGCCAGACCAGCTTCTCGGCCGTCGACGTCTCGCCGGAGATCAGCGATGCCGTCCAGGTCGAGCTCAAGGACGACGACATCGAGGAGCAGGTGTATCGCTCCAGCGGGCCCGGCGGGCAGCACGTCAACAAGACGTCGAGCGCCGTGCGGCTGATTCACAAGCCCTCAGGCGTGGTCGTCGCTTGCCAGAGCGAGCGCAGCCAGCACAAGAACCGCGCCATGGCCCTCAAGATGCTCCGCTCCCGTCTCGTGCGGCTGGAGGAGGAGAAGCGCGAGGCCGAGCAGGCCGCCAAGTACGAAGGCCAGGCCCGCGTCGGCTTCGGCGCCCAGATTCGCAGCTACTTTCAGCACCCGGACCAGCGCATCAAGGACGCCCGCACGGGCCACACGGAAAACAACTTCCAGCGGGTCATGGACGGCCAGATCCAGGGCTTCCTCGACGCGTACCTTCAGTGGCACGCGCGGAAGGGTTAACCGTGGAACGAGGCGCCATCTGGCCGGCCCCGCCGGCGCGCACGCTCCTCGGCGGCGGCTTTCGGGTCGACCTCTGCCGGCTGGCCGACCGCTACGCGCACGTGATCCTCGTCGTCGCCGGCGGCGAAGTCGGCGCGGCCGGCGGGGAACTCGGCGCGGCCGGCGGGGAACTCGGCGCGGCCGGCGGGGAATACGTCCCGCTCTTGCAGTCGGTCGAGGGAACGGCCAAGGAGGAATGGCCCCCCAGCCCGCCGCTCCAGGAATTGCTCGTCCAGCCGCACGCATTGGGCGGCGAGACGGCGCTCTTGGTCGGCATGGCGGGCGGCAGCCACTGGTCAGCCGGCATCGAGCTTCCAAACGCCGGGCCACTCGCCGTCGACGTCGCCTGCCGTGTAAGCAAGAAGCCGGGGCCGATGGCCAGCGGTCTCTTGACGGCCGATTACTTGCTGGCGCCCGACGTGCGGCTGGAGCTGGACGGCCCGCCGCCTTGTCCTACCGGCTCGCTCGTCTTTCCCGGCGGATCGGTGCGCGTGGAACTGGAATCAGCAGACGCCCGCGAGGTCGCGATCACTGCCGCGAGCCGAGACGGCGGACCGGCCCTGTCGTTCATCGTTCGCGCATCGCCAGGTAATTGTCCGGGCGACTGGCCGCGAACGATTCGCTGGCGCTATACGTTTCGGCCGGCATGACGCCGCCACTCCCCCCGTTTCGGCCCTCGATTGCCTCGTGTTATCCTTGTGGAATCGGCCGCCGTACATCGACAGACGCCATGACCCAAACGTGCGACATCGTCGTGACCGCCGTGGGAGTCGTCTCTCCCATCGGCATCGGCGCGCCGGCGTTTTGGGACGCGCTCTGCCAGGGTAAGAGCGGCGTCCGCCGGCTGCCGGAGTACGACAAGAACGGCGTCCCCGTCTGCCTGGGCGCCCCCGTCGCCGACTTCGACCCCAAGACCTACGTCCGCCCGCGCAAAAGCCTGAAGGTGATGTCCCACGACATTCAGCTTGGCGTGGCGGCGGCCGGGCTGGCCTGGGACGAGGCGAAGCTCGACGGGGCGATCGATCCCGAGCGGCTCGGCGTCATCTTCGGCGCCGACTTGATCCAGATGGACCCGGTCGAGATCGGCGCGCCGGTGCGGGCCTGCCTGCGGGAGGGGAAATTCGATTTTTCGCTGTGGGGGACGAAGGCGCTGGCGGAGTTTTTTCCGCTGTGGATGCTCAAGTACCTCCCCAACATGCCGGCCTGCCACGTCACGATCCTGGCCAACGCGCAAGGCCCGAACAACACGATCACGCTGGGCGACGTTTCGTCGCTGACGGCCGTGGCCGAGGCGGCCGACGTCATTCGCCGCGGCTGGGCCGACGCCATGCTGGCCGGCGGCGCTTTTTCGCGCGTCCATCCCACCTTCTACATCCGCTCGTTCAACAGCCAGGAGTCGCGCCGATCCGGCGACCCGGCCCGTGCGTGCCGGCCGTTCGACCGGGAACGGGACGGCCTGGTGAACGCCGAGGGCGCCGCGGTCCTGCTCTTGGAACGGCGCGAGCACGCCGAGGCCCGCCGCGCGCCGATCCTCGCCCGCCTGCTCGCTTCCGGGAGCGCTTACGAGCCGGTCGCGCCCGGGCGTGCAGCGCGCGGCCGCGCGATCCGGCATGCGATCGCGGAGGCGCTGCGAAAATCGCACCTCTTGCCAGCCGACGTCGGCTTCGTCGAGGCGCACGGCGCCAGCACGACGCACGACGACCGCATCGAGGCCCAGGCCATCCGCGACGTGCTGGGCGACGTGCCCGTCACGGCCCTCAAGAGCTACTTCGGCCACGCCGGCGCGGCAGGCGGGGCGATGGAGCTGGCGGGCGCCGTGCTTTCGCTCGCGCATGGGAGGATTGTTCCCACGCTGAACTACGAGCAGCCGGACCCGGAGTGTCCGATCAACGTCGTTCGCGGCTCGGCCGCCCTTGCCACCAAGCCCGTGGCCCTCAAGATCAGCCACAGCCCGCGGGGCCAGGCCGTGGCGCTCGTTCTCTCGGGTGGCGGCGTCGTTCCTTTGGAGACGCGTGCGTGAAAACCTCAACCAGACGATAGCCGACGTCTGTTCCCTCTGCCGGCTTCAGCCGGCATCCTGCTTGCCACCGCCTTCAGGCGGTGGTCGGTGGACTGCCAAAAAAATGTTGGATCGCCTTTGCCTTTGAGCCGGCTTCAGCCGGCTTTTCCCCGTCTTCAGACCCACGAGGCGACGTGTCAATCACGGACCGGCACGCGCAGCACGTACGCCGTCCCGTTGCCGTTCACCGTCACGAGATACCGGCCGTCCGGGCTGTAGAGCACGTCCTCGACGATCGCGCCGGGCGGCCCGAGCCGGAATAGTTTCACCTGCGCGGCCGTGGCGACGTCCCACAGCCGCACGGTCCCGTCGTCGCCAGCGGAGGCAACCATCTTGTCGTCGGGGCTGACCCGCACTGCGCGAACGCGTGACGTGTGCCCGGTCAACGAACAGACGGTGGCTCTTTTGCCGATGTCCCAGACGTCGATCTTGCCGCCGGTGCTACTCGCCGAGATGCGCGTCCCGGTGGCCAAGGCGTCGTCCGTTGCGGGCGTAATTACTTTTCCAAAGGGCCTGAAGCGGACAGGCGCGCCTTGAGGGTAGATCTGCAGCACTCGGACCTGCTCGCCGAAGGGCACCGTCCAAAGCACCGCCGTACCGTCGTCGGAGGAGGACGCCAGCCGCCAATCTTCGTTGCCGAAAGCGACTTGTCTCACGAAGCCTGCGTGCGCCTGCCAGGAGTGAAAAAGCTCGAAGGTCCGTCCGTTCCAGAGACGAATCGTCCCGTCGGGGCTGCCGATGGCGAGGTAGTCGCCCTTGGCGCTGTATGCGGCGCAACTGACTTCCCAGGGCTGGCCACTGTTCCAGTCTTTCAAACGCCTGTCGCCGAGTATCGTGACCAGTTCGGGCAGCCCGTCGCCGTCACGGCGGGCTTGTGCCAGTTCGTGCGGATCGACGCGCGCCAGGGCACGTGCTTCATCGCGCCGCCGCGTTTCTTCCGGGGAGTTCCGAATGGCCCAGAAGCCAATGGCGACCAGCGCAACCAACGCCAGCAGCAGTCCCAAACTGTAACGTGGCCTGGGAAGTCGCACGTGCGAGTCTCCGAACACGGAGTGCGGGACGACCGTTGAAGGTGCGCGACTCAGCATGACGTGCCGCAACGCGCCTCGCAAAACGATCAGTGCGCCACGTCGGCACCCTGAATCGCGCGTGACGCTGGTCGCGCGCGCTATTTGCGGGCCGGCAAGCGTAATACGTAAGCTGTCCCGTTGCCGTTCACCGTCAGAAGGTACCGCCCGTCGGGGCTGTACAAAACGTCCTCGACGATCGCGCCGGGCGGCCCGAGCCGGAATAGTTTCACCTGCGCAGCCGTCGCGACGTCCCACAGCCGCACGGTCCCGTCGTCGCCAGCGGAAGCGATAGTCGCCTCATCGGGACTGAGCCGAACGGCGCGAATACGCGAGGTGTGCCCGGCCAGTACGCACACTGGGGCGCCGCTGGCGATGTCCCACGCGTTCACCGTACGCCAGACTGCCCCCACGACAGTTCGATTGCCCGTACTCACCGCGACTTCGTCCATCGTCCGCGGTCCGAGTGCGGCCTTGACCGTGCCCGTCGCCACGTCCCAAACGGTGACCGTATTGGGCCCGTCGCCGCTTGCCAGCAATCGCCCGTCGCGACTGAAGGCAAACTCACCGCGCAGCCCGCCCTTGGGCCGGCTCAGCCACCTCGTCACTTCCCCGGTCGCGACCTCGCGGAGTGCGACACCACGCGGGCCGTTCGTAGCCAGCGTCTTCCCGTCGGGGCTGAAAACGATGGGGCCGCCGGGTGGGAAGACGTCGCTCATCACTCGGACCTCCTCACCGCCCGGCGCTGTCCAGACCACGACGGTGCCGTCGTCGGATGAGGACGCGAGCAGGGAATCGTCGTTGCCAAAAGCGACGTGTTTCACAAATCCCGTGTGCGCGCGCCAAGACTGAACGATCTCGAAGGTCCGTCCGTTCCAGAGACGAATTGACCCGTCGGGGCTGCCGATGGCGAGGTAATCTCCCTTGGCGCTGTACGCGGCGCAACTGACCTCCCAGGGCTGGCCGCCGGTCATTCGCTGCGGCTGTCCGTCGTTCCACAGCCGCACCGCATGGTCCGACCCGGCGGTCGCCAAAACGGGTCCGTCCAGGCAAACGTCGTAGACCGCGCCGGCATGAGGCTTCGCAAGTTCGCGGGACTCGACCCACTTTCCGGCCTGAGAGTACAGGAGCCGCACCGTCTCGTCGGACGCGGTGGCAAGCCGATTGCCCTTCTCGGCAAACCGGATCAGGCACAGGCTGCCTCGATGCTCGGCCAGCTCGACCTGTTCGTTGCCCGTCGACACCTCCCACACGCGCACCCGGCGAACAGCGTCGCCCGTCAGCAGCGTTTTCCCGTCCGTGGAGAAGGCCAGGGCGGAGACGATGCACTTATCTCCGCTCGGATCGGTAAACGGACCGAGCCGCCGAAGCTCCTCGCCCGAATTCGAGTCCCAAATGCTGACATCCGTCCCACCGGCAAGCGCAAACACGTCTCCACGGGCACTCAGGGCGACGGCGCTCGGCCGTCCGAGCCCGCCGTCGAATTCGGCGACGACGCTGCGATTGGGCGCATCCCAGATCGTCACCCAGCCGCTGGGCTTTGCGGCTGCCAGGCGGCTGCCATCCTGATTCGCCGCGAGAAACATGTAGGTCGGTTTGTCTGGTTTGGCGAATTGCGAGACTACTTTTTCCTTGGCGCAGTCCCACACCGCGAGGGTGCCGTCCTCCCGGCCGAAGAGCAGGAACTTTCCATCACCGCTGGCGGCGAAGGGGCCAGGCGCATCGACGGCACGCGTTTGCTTGCCCGTCGCCGCATCCCAAAAACGCACGGTGCCGTCGCCGCCAAACGAAACCAGCGTACCCGGGGAAAGGAACTTCACCGACGACACCCTGTTCCAGTGTTTGAAACGGCTGTCGCCGAGAATGGTGACCAACTCCGGCAGCCCGTCGGCGTCAGCGCGGGCTTGCGCCAACTCGTACGGATCGACGCGCGCCAGGGCACGTGCTTCATCGCGCCGCCGCATTTCCTCCGGAGCGTTGCGGAAAATCCAGAAGCCAACGGCGACCAGCGCAACCAGCGCCAGCAATGCTCCCAAACTGTAGCGCGGCCTGGGAAATCTCATGTTCCGGCCTCCGAAAAAGGATGGATGGAGACGCGAGGTGCGCCGCTCAGTATATCGTGCCGCAGCACTCCCTGGCAAAACCGCCCGTCCGCCAAGTCGCCAGACGCCGGCCTCCACGGTATTCTGGAAGGTGACATCGGCGCGACAGTCCGCCGACGGCGAGTGTCTTTGCGGAGCCTGCCATGACCATCGACCTGGCGATCGAGCCGCCCCCCCCTGCGATCGTCGCTTTTTTCGTGCCGCTCCGGACGTTGACGTTACGATCCCTTGTTTTTCCTGTGCTCCGTGAGAGTGTGGTAGCCCATGGCACGCCGCGGCGCATCTGACGGTGACATGAGCTTGCGAATCGCATCGAAGACGACGGCGAATTGTCGGTCGTATTTTGCTTCGAGTTCGTCCAAGCGACGCGCCAAGTCGGCGTGCGAAATCAGCATTGCGCGAAGGCGGACGAAAGCTCGCATGATCTCAACATTGACTTGTGCCGCCCGCCGCGAGCGCAGGACGCTCGATAACATGGCGACACCCTGCTCTGTGAATGCGTACGGACGGAACCGTCGGCCTCCCCACGAACTTGAGATGCCAAATTGGCGTCTCAAGTCTCGAAACTCGTCCATGGTGAGTTAAAACATAAAGTCGCTGGGAAATCGGTCCAAGTTCCGCTTGACCGCCCGCACGAGGTGCGACGTGGAGACCCCGTAAAGTGTCGCCAGATCGCCGTCGAGCATTACTTTGTGCGCGCGAATTAACAGGATGCTCCTTTCAATGCGCTCCGGGGAGACGACGGCCTTCGTTGCGGGTGGCATGCCCAGTTCCCCTTGGTGCGCGGCAAATCGTAATCGGCGATGCCTTCGACGGCGGGAACGCGAAATCCGCATCACTATACTGAACTAGCAGCCGCAATGCCAAATCGCCCCCACCACTGAGACGGACTGCGACGGCGAGACATCCGATCCGCTCCACGCTATCCTGAACTGATCGACACCTCTCTGTCCGACCTGCCACGCAGAGGATTCCATGACCATCGACCTGGCGATCGTCCCCGTGGCCGGGCACGGCACGCGGCTGCTGCCGGCCACGAAGACGCAGCCCAAGGAGATGCTCCCCGTCGGCAAGAAGCCGGTCGTGCAGTACGTCGTCGAGGAGCTGGCGCAGTCGGGCGTTCGCCGCGTGCTGTTTGTGACCGGGCGCGGAAAGGCCTCGATCGAAAACCACTTCGACGTCGACGCCGAGTTGACGTCGTACCTCCGCGAGACCGGCCGCGAGGAGCAGCTTGCGGAGCTTTCGTTCGAGCGGCTCGACGTCTCCTTCGGCTACACGCGGCAGCGGCGGCAGCTTGGTTTGGGGCACGCGGTGTTGTGCGCCCAGACGCTGGCGCGGCACGAGCCGTTCGTCGTGGCGCTGGGCGATTCGATTATCGGACTGAACGCCAAGTCGCAGATCGTCCGCCGCATGATCGAGACGTTCGAAAAACAGCGGGCCGACGCGGTCATCTGCTTCGAGGAGGTCGCCCAGAGCGACGTGGTCCACTACGGAATCGCCCAGCCCAAGAGTTCGTCCAGGGGCGCGCCGAAGGAGGCCGACGTTTTCGAGCTGGCCGGCATCGTCGAAAAACCGCGCCCAGACGAATCGCCCAGCAACCTGGCCGTCGCCGCCCGCTACGTTTTTCAGCCGTCGATCTTCGACCACCTGCGCGCGGTCGGGCCGGGCAAGGGGGGCGAAATCCAGCTCACCGACGCCGTCGCCCGGCTCATCGAGCAGGGCGGAAAGGTCCTGGGCCTGCGCCTGGCGCCCGATGAAAAGCGCTACGACATCGGGAACTTCGAGAGCTACTTCCGCGCGTTCGTCGAGTTCACCCTGGCCGACGGCGACTTCGGCCCGGCGCTACGGGCGCACCTGCAAAAGCTGTTGGCGGAGGCGCCGTGATGCGAATCGTCCGCACGCAGGCCTTCGCCCGCGCCGCCCTGGTCGGCAATCCCTCCGACGGCTATTACGGCCGGACGCTGGCCGTCGTCGTGCGCCGTTTCTGCGCGCGGGTCGTGCTCTATGAGTGGGACGAGGTGGAGATCATCCTCAGCCAGGAGGACCGCTGTCGGTTCGGCTCCGTCGACGACCTGGCCGCCGACGTCCGCTCGCACGGCTACTACGGCGGCATCCGGCTGGTGAAGGCTACGATCAAGCGCTTCGCCGACTACTGCCGCGCGAGAGGGCTACCGCTGGCCGGCGGAAACTTCTCGCTCCGGTACGAATCGAACATTCCGCGGCAGGTCGGCCTGGCCGGGTCGAGCGCGATTGTGGTGGCGACGCTCCGCGCCTTGATGGAGTTTCACAACGTCGCCATCCCGCGCGAGGTGCAGCCCTCGCTCGCGCTTTCCGTCGAGACGGACGAGCTAGGCATTCCGGCCGGCCTGCAGGACCGCGTCGCCCAGGTTTACGAGGGCCTCGTGTCCATGGATTTTTCCCGCGACCGGGTCGTGACGCGGGACGGGATGGAGTGCGGCGTCTACGAGCCGCTCGACGAGCGCCGGCTGCCGCCGCTCTTCATCGCCTACGCCCGGCAGGGCGGCAAGCCGACGGGCAGCACGCTCAGCCCGCTCAAGGCGCGGTACGAGGCGGGCGAGGCGCGCGTGGTGCAGGCCATGCAGACCCTGGCGGGATATGCGCAGGAAGCGCGCGAGGCCTTGGTGAAGGGCGATCACGCCCGCTTCGCGGAGCTAATCGATGCGAACTTCGACGTGCGCCGCGCTCTCTATACGGACGGCCACGGCCGATGCACGCTCGACGAAAACCACGTGCGCATGATCGACGCGGCCCGCGCCGCCGGCGCCTCGGCCAATTTCGCCGGCTCGGGCGGGGCGATTGTGGGGACGTATTCGGACGCGGGTATGCTGCGTGAGCTGGAGCGGCGCCTCGGTGCGGGGTGCGAGGTTTTTGCGATCGGCACCGCCGCTTAGCTCCCCGCGTCGCACTCAACATTTGGACAAGACTGCCGGGGTCACGTAAACTTATTCAGGGAGGAACAACCATGTCGCTCGCGTTTGAGGCCGAGGCCGTTCCACTGGCCGCCGACGCCGACGGCGTCGTGCGCGTTGGGGGAACGCGCGTGACGCTCGACACGGTCGTAGCCGCATTCGCCGAGGGCGCAACGGCCGAGGAAATCGTTCAGCAGTATCCGTCCCTCAATCTGGCGGACGTGTATCACGTCATCGGCTATTGCCTCCGCCGCCCGGCGGAAGTCGAAGCGTACTTGCAGCAGCGCAAACAGCAGGCCCAGCAAGCTCGGACCCTGAATGAAGCGCGATTCGACCCTCGCGGCGTGCGCGACCGATTGCTCGCGCGCCGCGGAAGCAAAGGCGCGTGAGTCATGCTGCGCCTTGCGGCCGACGAGAACTTCAACAACGACATCGTGCGCGGCTTGCTGCGCCGCAGCCCGGGCCTTAATATTGTCCGCGTCCAGGATGCTGGTCTGTCTGGCGCCGACGATCTGACGATCCTGGATTGGGCAGCACGCGAGGGCCGAGTCCTTCTCACGCATGACGTCGCGACGATGACACGCCACGCGTACGATCGCGTTGAGGCAGGCCAGGCAATGCCAGGGGTTTTTGAAATTCCGCGCCACTTGCCAACAGGCGACGCAATCGAAGAGATTCTGTTGCTCGTCGAGTGCAGCCAAGAAGGCGAGTGGGAAGGGCAAGTGCGCTACTTGCCATTGCAGTAACGGCGTCCTGTTCAATCGACGATCGCTCAATGTCCGACCGCCCCGACGATATTTGCCCCCGGCCCGATTTCTCGCCGCTCCCCCAGGGGACGCAGCCCACGTCCCCGCCGATCCACCTGGCATCGGTGTACCGCTGCGAGGAGCCGGAGCAGGCCCGGGCCATTCTCGCCGGCGAGCAGGCGGGCTACGTCTACAGCCGGGACGGCCACCCCAATGCCGACCAGCTTGCCGCCAAGTGCCGCGAGCTGCACGGCGCGGCGCGGGCGGCGATTTGCGGCTCGGGCATGTCCGCGCTGTCGGCGGCGCTTTTGGCACTCGTCCGGCAGGGCGATCACCTCGTCGTCAGCAACCAGCTTTATGGTCAAAGCGCCCATTTGCTGACCAACGAGGCCGCGCGGCTGGGGATCGAGAGCACGGTCGTCGACACGTGCGACCTGAGCGCGACGGTCGCCGCCTTCCGCCCTCGCACGAAGCTCGTCGTCGTGGAGACGATCACGAACCCGCTCTTGCGCGTGTGCGACGTGCGGGCCTTGGCCGAGTTGGCTCATTCCAAGGGCGCGAAGCTGCTCGTTGACAACACGTTCGCCGGGCCGACCGTCTGCCGGCCGATCGAACTGGGGGCGGACCTGGTGCTGGAGAGCCTGACGAAGTTCATGAGCGGGCACAGCGATGTGCTGTTGGGACTCTTGTGCGGGCGCGAGGAGGCCTTTGAGCGCGTGCCGGGGGTGATCCGCGCCTGGGGACTGACGGGAGGCCCGTTTGATTGCTGGTTGGCGCTGCGCGGGCTTTCGACGCTGGCGGTTCGCGCCGAGCGGGCCTGCCACAACGCGCTGCAACTGGCCGGGCACCTCGCGACGCGAAAGCTGGCCGCCGTCCACTATCCCGGCTTGCCTTCTCACCAGGACCATGAGGTGGCGCGGCGACAGTTTTTGGGGCAGTTCGGCACGACGGTGACATTCACGCTCGAGGGGGGCCTGGAGGCCGCGCGGCGGTTCATCCTTGCAGCCAAGGACATTCCCTTCTGCCCGTCGCTGGGCGACGTGAGCACGACGCTCAGCCATCCGGCCTCCACTAGCCACCGCCGCCTGCCGGCCGCAAAGCGCGAGAAGCTGGGCATCTTCGACGGCACGATTCGCCTGTCGGTGGGCATCGAGTCGATCGAGGCGATCGTGCGATCGTTGGACGAGGGGCTGGCAGCCCGCTCGTAATTCAGATTGCTCACACCAACCCGAAGCGCAAGCGAGGGCGATCTGGAAACGGACAACGGCCCGCGCTTCGCGCACTGGGTTGGCGTGGGCGCAAAAGAAAGCCGCGGCAGCACGCGCCGCGGCGTCGTCGCAGGTTCTTGAATGCAGAGCGCGCTTCGGCTATTGCGCCGGGAGCTGAATGGTGAACTCGTTGGGACCGGTCGCGTTCACGGTGAACGTCCCGCTGATCTCGATTGCGTCCGGCGCCTCTTGCGTGGTCTGATCACCCGTGTAGCCGGGTGTGACGATGCAGGTGTACGTCCCGGCCGGCGCCCCGTCGACGCCCTCCTTGCCCGATAGGGTGCGGAGCTTGAACGTGCCGTCGGATCCGATGACGCCCTTGGGCGACTCGCCCGTTCCCGACGACGGGTGGAATTCCACCATACCGCCCGTCATCGGCTGGCCGTCGGCATTGAGTACCTTCCCGCCGGCGGCGACCGTTGCCACCGTCTGCTGGCTCGAGCCGGAACCGCCGCAGCCCGCCGTGAAAGCGGCGGCAACGAGGCAGCCCGCGACGATCAACGGCAGAGCACACCGACGCATGGCAAGGGTCATGGCGTTTCCCCGTGTGTGGATTGTCACGACGTCCAGGTTGGAGTACCGGCTTTATCCGGTCCTTTTGCTCCTGAAGGCCGCACTCCAACCAACGCGCCGCCTAAAGACGGTGCTCCAACGTTCCTCGACGATCAGTGAGATTCCCAAGCCGGGAAGCACTTACCACTGGAAAGCCTGGCGATCGGCAGGGTGGCAGGTGCGTGCCCAGCTCAGCGGATCCATCACCGCGCGGGCGTGCTTGACGCTCCCGTCCCCCAGTGCCGCGTTCATGCCGGCGGGATGCCCGGTTTGCGGGCGGCTGGGATCGCAGCCCCACATCCAGTCGGGCTGAAGCTGGAACATGTTGCAGTTGATGTACCCGCGGAAGTTCGTCGCTTTGTTCGAGGTGTTCGTGCAGATGATGGGCCGCCAGATGCTGTTAGAGTCGGCCCACAGGCTGCCGTACATGAAGGTCGTGTTGCCCGACCAGCCGCAGGTGCCGTACATCTCGCCGAAGAAGACCGTGTTGGACAGGCCGTCCAGGATCTGGCCGAAGGTCGTGGCGCCTTGGGTATGCCCCTCCGGCGCGTTGCCGAACACGTTGTAGTTTGCGCCGTAGTTGCTGATGCCCCAACTGTTGGCGCCGCCGTACGTCGTCCGGCAAAGGCCGCGTCCCGTCCCCGACGGATCGGAGGGGCAAATCAGGTACGGGAGCACCGTAAAGTAGGACAGGCCGCCGTAGGTCAGGTTCGGGTTGAGCGAGTTGAACAGCGGCCCTTGCTCGATAAACGGCATCAGCCAGTGGTAGATCGTGCGGCCGTAGGGGCCGTTGAAGGCGGCGGCGGAACGGGTGATGCGCGATGTCGCGCTGTTGGCCGTCAACGGCGGCAAACAGTTGTAAACGTCGTGGTTGTTGTGCGCGGCGATGATGAGCTGGTGGGCGTTGTTTGCGCACTGCGTCCGACGGGCGGCCTCGCGGGCCGCCTGTACGGCGGGCAAGAGCAAAGCAATCAAGATCCCGATGATGGCGACCACGACCAAAAGCTCGACCAGCGTGAAGCCGGCCCGCCCGCGCCAGCGCAGGCTCCGCAAAGATGGAAACATGATGACCCCTTTCGGCAAAGTGAAAGAACCTACGAGATGACGTATTGCGCCTACGATAGCGCAAGCGTAAGTCTAGTGGGCTACTCCACAAATTGCAACTCTTTTGGTCGACGGAATTGACGGGGGAGGGCCGCGGCGTCACCATCGTGAACACCCCAATCCTAAACACCGCACCTTCCGCCCCGTTCCGCCGAAACTATCCAGGGCGAAGAAATGGCCGCCGCCAAAGTGTTCCTCGCCCTTGACTTGGGCGCCTCCAACGGCCGCGTCGTCGCCGGGGTCTTCGACGGCGCGAAACTCCGGCTCGAAGACGTTTGCCGCTTCGACAACGGCCCGGTTTCGCTGCCCCACGGCATGCACTGGGACCTCCTGGCCCTGTGGAAGCACGTCCAGCAAGGTCTGCGCGCGGCGCGCGACCGGTTCAAAAGCCAGGTCGCCAGCGTCGGCGTCGATACCTGGGGGGTCGATTTCGGCCTGCTGGGCCGCGGCGACGTGCTCCTTGCCAACCCGCACCATTACCGCGACCATCGCACCGACGGACTCATGGAAAGGGCCTTCGCCGTGGTTTCGCGGAGCGAGATCTTCGCCCAGACGGGCCTGCAGTTCATGCAGTTCAATACGCTCTACCAGTTCTGGGCGCTGCGCCTCGCAAATTCGCCGTTGCTGGATGTCGCCGAGCGATTGCTGATGATCCCCGACCTCTTCCACTGGATGCTCACCGGCTGCAAAACCAACGAATTCACGAACGCCACCACCACGCAGTTCTACAACCCGCACACGAAGGACTGGGCGCGCGATCTCTTGCGGAAGTTCGACCTGCCCGACCGCATCCTGGGCGAAATTACGCCGCCCGGCACGGACCTGGGAAAAATGTTGCCGCAGGTCGCGGCCGAAACCGGCCTTGCGGGAGTGCGCGTGATCGTCCCGGGCACGCACGACACCGCCAGCGCGGTCATGTCCGTTCCCGCCGCCAGCCGGCCGGGCGAATTGCCCGATTGGTGCTACATCAGCTCCGGCACGTGGTCGCTGATGGGTGTCGAGACGCCCAGGCCGGTCACGACGGACCTGTGCTTGAAGCTCAACTTCACCAACGAGGGCGGCGTCGGCGGCACAATCCGGCTGCTCAAGAATATCACGGGGCTGTGGCTGTTGCAGGAGTGCCGGCGCGTCTGGAACCAGACGGGAAAGAACTATTCTTGGGAGGATCTCAATCGCGCCAGCGACGCGGCCCCCAGGCTGCGCAGCCTTGTGGATCCCGACCTCCCCGGTTTCATGGCCCCGCCCGACATGCCCGCCGCCATTCGTCAGGCCTGCCGCCAGTCGGGCGAGCCGGAGCCGGCCGACGAGGGCGGCGTCATTCGCTGCGCCTTGGAGAGCATGGCGATGAAGTACCGCATGGTCCTTTCCTGGCTGGAGCAGCTCATCGGCCGCCGGATGGAGACGATCCACGTCGTGGGCGGGGGCACGCAGAACCGCCGGCTCTGCCAGGCCGCCGCCGACGCCACCGGCCGGCGCGTCGTGGCCGGGCCGGTCGAGGCCACGGCCATCGGCAACCTGATGATGCAAGCCGTGGCCGCAGGCGACGTCGGCTCGATCGCCGAGGCGCGCGAGGTCATCGGCCGGTCGTTCTCCGTCGAGGAATATTCGCCGCGCGAGACGGCGGCCTGGGACGAGGCGTACGTGCGGTTCGAGCGGATCGTGGCCGGCTGAGGGAGCTGAACTCGGGAAAAAAGTGGAAAGCACCGGTGGGGTTGACGCTGGCGGACGGCCCCCGCTCGCCAAGACTCCGCTCGCGCTACTTTACTCTGGAGCGGCTGGTAGCTAGCTTATCGGGCGATTCGCGTGGCCAGAAGGCGGACGGCACCGCGCGACGTCGCGGTCGCCCCCATCATTCAGTGTCGGCCGCTTGGGCCGTCGCCCTGTCCATCCCTCGGAGGCGGAGTCATGCGGTACGTTTTTCCCGTGTTTCTTGGTTTGATGGTGGCCGCCCCGATTCTTGCGGTTTCCCCGGCCTTCGCGCAGCAGCCCGCCCAGCCGCCGGCGCAGCCCGGCGGGCAGCGGCCTCCGCCGCCGACGGAGCCGCCTCCTCCCACGCTGGAGGAGCGCGTCCAGAAGCTCGAGGAGACAAGCGCTAAGACGGAAGAGGGCGTCGCGAAAGTCGGCGACGCGGCGCTGGCCGGCCACAACGCCTGGATGCTCACCTCCTGCGCGCTCGTGCTGTTCATGACGGGCCCGGGCTTGGCGCTCTTCTACTGCGGCCTGGTGCGGAAAAAGAACGTCCTGAGCGTGATGATGCAGTGCGTGACGCTGATGGCGCTCATGACGGTCATCTGGGGGCTCTACGGCTACAGCCTGGCCTTCGGCGGCAGCAACGCCTGGTTCGGCAACGGCGAATACTTGTTCATGCGGAACGTGGACGCGAAATGGAATCACGCGACCAACAGCAGTGACGTGCCCAAGGAAAACTCAGACAAGATCCCGCGCATCACGCACATGGTCTTTCAAGGCATGTTTTTCATCATCACGCCGGCGTTGATCTGCGGGGCGTTTGCGGAGCGCATGAAGTTCAGCGCCATGGTCCTATTCATGATCCTCTGGGGCACGCTGGTCTACTGCCCCCTGGCCCACTGGGTCTGGGACGGCGGCGTGCTGGCCTATCTCAACAACGCGGAGGCGGAGCAGTACTTCCAGGGCGGCGCCCTGGACTTCGCCGGGGGCACCGTCGTGCACATGAGTTCCGGCTTCTCGGCACTCATCTGCGCGCTCCTCATCGGCAAGCGCCTCGGGTTCGGCAGCGAGGACATGCGGCCCCACAATCTCACCTACACGGCGATGGGCGCCGCCATGCTATGGGTTGGCTGGTTCGGGTTCAACGGCGGCAGCCAGTTGGCCTCCGATGGAGTCGCCGCCAGCGCCTTTGCCGCCACGCACTTCGCCGCCGCCGCCGGCGCCATCGCCTGGGCCGCCATGGAGTGGATCTTCCGCGGCAAGCCCAGCGTCTTGGGCGCGTGCTCCGGCCTCGTGGCAGGGCTGGTCTGCATTACGCCCGCCTCCGGTTATGTCACCTGCATGCCGGCTCTGGGCATGGGCGCCGCCGCCGGGATCGTCTGCTACTTCGCCTGCACCTGGCTGAAGAGCAACTTCAAATACGACGACGCGCTCGACGCGTTTGGCGTCCATGGCATCGGCGGCACGCTGGGCGCAGTTTTGACCGGCGTTTTCGCCACGCGCGCCGTTCTGGATGTGAAGGGCGAGGGACTGCCGCTCGGGCTTGTCCCCGACGGAAACACGGAGCTTCTCAAGGGGCAATTCGCGGCCGTTGGCGTCACGATCGTCCTCTCCGTCGTCGGCACCTTCATCATCCTCAAAGTCCTCGACGCGGTCATGGGACTGCGCGTTTCCCAGCAGCAGGAAATCCAGGGACTCGACGTCACCCAGCACGGCGAGGAAGGCTACATCTTCCATTGATGCACCCATCCTCGTCCACGACGAAGCCTGGTGCGGCGCCGCCGGCCGCCGCGCCGCCCGTCCAACTGCCGCTGTTGGTCACGGGCGTGGCCGGCGTGGCGGGCTTTAGCGCCTTTCACTACTTTTCGCGCCTCTACCCGGGGCAGGTGATCGGCACGCGCCGCCGCGACCTGTGGCGGCTGCGCGGCGAGGGCATCGTCGCCTGCGACGCGGAAGACCGCGACACGCTGGCACGGCTCTTCGACCGCCACGGCTTCCGCTCGGTCCTGCACACGCTGGGAAACTGCAAGCTCAAACACTGCGAGCTGGACCCGGCGATTGCCTGGCGCGTGAACGTCGAAGGCACGGCGAACCTGCTTTCGGCGATCGCCGGCGGGCCGGCGCGGCTCGTACACTTGTCGATCGACCTCGTCTACTCCGGCAACCGGCCCGGCGGATACGTCGAGAGCGATCCGACCGACCCCGTCACCGTGTACGGAAAGTCGATGGTCGCCGCCGAGGAGCATCTTCTTGAATCGCGTGCCGACGCGACGATCCTCCGCATTTCGCTCCCCATGGGCGTGAGCTTTAGCGGCCACGCCGGGGCGATCGACTGGATCCAGTCGCGCTTCAGGGCCGGCCGCCCGGCGACGCTGTTCGTCGACGAAGTCCGCACGCCCGCCTACACCGACTGCCTCAATGATCTCTTTGCCGCCGTGCTGTCGCGGCCGCTGCCGGGCGTTTTCCACGCCGGCGGGCCGCGGCGCATGAGCCTCTTTCAAATCGCGCAGGTCGTCAATCGTTTGGGCGGCTACGACCCGCGCTTGCTGCAGGGCGTCCCGCGCCGCCAGGCCGGACCCATGCCGCCGCGGGCGGGCGACGTCTCGATGAATAGCCACAAGCTGCGAGCGGCGCTGGGCTACGAAGCTCTGGACCCCTGGCCGCTGGCGGACGAGCACGTTCCGACGCACTCGCTTTGGCACTTTGGCGGCGACGACCACCACCAGCGCGGTTCGCCGGAGTTGCTGGCACGCGTCCTGTATCGCAACCCCGCCCGATCGAGCCAGGCAGCGTAGGCCGTGCCTCTTTTTCCCTGCCCCCTGACTCCTGTCCCACTCCTGTCCCCTGTCTCGCGCCTCCCGTCAGCTAGCAACTCTCCAACTCTCCGGCACTGCCAAACTGACCTCCCGCTCGCGCCACGAATCTGATATCACCCCGCCCCCTTGTCTTTCGAGCGCAAACTTCCGTCGCGCGGGTGCGCGGAGGTCCGGCGGCCGTACCGGCTCGTGTGCGCGCGCGAAGACAAGTCAGGCCGGGAAAGCCGATTCATGACAAACCCAGCCGGCCGCAGCCGCGGCCCAAAAGACGACGCGCCGACCGAGCGCCTGCGCACTAGAATCCGCACCGGGACGCGAATGCTTCTGGCCGCGACGGCGGCGGCGCTGTTGATCCCCGCCGCTCTGATTGCGGCCGGGAAGACCGCCGCGACATCGGGCGCCGCCGGGCAGTCGTCCGTCGTCCGCATCGTGCCGCCTGCTGAAGATGCGGCAATGTCGGACGAGACGAACGCACCAGCCGCGGGAATTCCGGCGCAAACAACGGATTCCAGTGTCGTGCGGGTCTCCGGCACGGCGGCGTCGCCCTGGTCGTCCGGGTCCGCCACGGCCGGCGGCGCATCGGGTCCCGTGCTGCACGAGCCCCTCACCGGCGCCTCGCTCACGCCGTTTCAGGACGGCCAGCCGGAGCGCGTCGAACCGCGCCTGGAGTCGGCAACGCCGTTCGAGCCGTTTTCGAGCGCGGACGGCGGCGACGGCATGCGCTCGGCCCTGGCCGGCGGAGACGTTCTCGCCGATCCGTGTTGGGGCTGCGACGACTGGTCCTGGCAGCTTCTGCCCAGCGGACTGATCTTCCCGTCGTACCTCGCCGGCCCGCGCGAGCCGCGCATCAGCAGCGTCTGGCTGCGGGAGCAGGATGTGGGCGACACCTGGGACACCGCGCTGGGCGGCCGTGTTGGACTTTTGCGCTACGGCACGCCCCATCCGATCCGGCCCCAAGGCTTCGAGCTCGACGCCGAAGGGGCCGCCTTCCCACGCCTCGACTTGGAGCACAGCCGCCGCGACCTGGCGGCCGTCGATTTCCGCTTCGGCCTGCCCCTCACCTACGGCGTGGGCAACTATCAGATGAAGGTCGCCTACTATCACTTGAGCTCGCACCTGGGCGACGAATTGATGCTCCGCGACCCGACCATTCCCCGCATCAACTACACGCGCGACGAATTCGTGTGGGGCCACTCGCTGTACGTCGCCGAGAACGTGCGCGTGTACGGCGAGATCGGCTATGCCTTCCACACCGGCGGCGGCGCCGAGCCGTGGGAGCTGCAGTTCGGGCTCGACTACGCGCCGACGTTTCCTACGGGGCCGGGCGGAGCGCCCTTCGTGGCGGTCAACGCGCATCTCTTCGAGGAGGTCGATTTCGGCGGCGGCTTTGCGCTGGAATTAGGCTGGGCCTGGCGCAGCGCGTTTAACGGCTCGCTGATCCGCGCCGGCATGCACTACTTCAACGGCAAAAGCCCGCAGGGCGAGTTCTTTGCCGACCACGAAGAGCAGATCGGGTTTGGGATGTGGTACGACTACTAGTACAGCGTTTCGCAACTTCGTCGGTCTGACGGGGTAAAAACTGGGGTTGATGGGATTTGGGAGTTTTGGTGAAATGTCGCACGCAAAGTTCTTGGGAACATGGAGGTTTGATACTGGGCACAAGG
>JACOUI010000234.1 GCA_016177915.1 Planctomycetia bacterium | reverse complement strand
TACCCGGAGGGAGCCAAAGCGGAAAATCCTAGCGGGTCAGTTCGTAGTGCCCCGATTTATCGGGGCGGGCCGCCGCCGGACCGCATGAATGCGGTCACTACGAACCAAACTGACCCACCACCGACGGGCGAGCGAATGTGCGAAGACAGTTCTTCGGCCGCGGTCGCGGGCCGGGCCGGCGGCGCCGGAGAGGTTTTCACACGCGGCAGGGTTTTCCGCGGGCTAGGGTTCCAAGGGACGTGTCCCGGGGTTGCCTAAGGCGCGAAGGGATTTCAAACGCGCAACGGACCAATCCGGCCGTCCCGATCGAACTGTCCGGAATCCTTCCCTCCGCCCTCCCGCCATCGCCATCTCGTGCCGCCATGCCAGCCACCCTCAGCCCGCCGCCCGCGCTCGAAGACCAGGTGACGACCGTGCTCCGCAAGAGCCCGTTCGTGCCCAAGACGAACCTGCGTTTCGAGACGCACGAAGGCCGCGTCATTTTGCACGGGAGCGTCAAGTCGTATTTCCAGAAGCAGATGGCCCAGGAGGTGGTGCGCGGCGTGGCGGGGGTGAAGCAAGTCGAGAACCGCCTGGAAGTGGACTGGTCGTAGCGGGCGGAGCGCGCCGGACGCACTTCACCGCGGCGCGGCGGCACAAAAATCCGGGTGGTCAAGAAATCGCCACAGGCGGATAATCTGCGGTAGGGGAGCGCGCCAATCCGGCCGCGCCGGCCCACGATTTTTCGCCAGCCCGCCATGACCGCCGACGCGCCAACGCCGATCGAAAACGCGGCCCTGCAGGAAATGCTGGGGTATCTGAACCTGTCGTCGGGGACGCCCGACGCTCGGTTCCGCAGGCAGGCGAGCGCGCTTTATGCGCAGCTCGAGTCGCGGACGGAGTCGCTGGCCAGCCCGCCGTGGAAGGCGATGCCCAAGCTCTTGCGCGAGGATCTGGAGCGGCTGCGGGGCACGTCCTCGGCATTTGCCCAGGTCGAGCAGGCCGACGCGGCGATCAGGATTGCATTTGACCGTTTGCTGCCGGCCTATCGTGCGTTTCACCGGGACCTGCTCTATCACCAGAGCGACGGGGCGCTGTTCCGGCCCTTCTTTCTGGCCAAGGCCGTCGAGGCCGTGCTGGCGCAGGGCGGACCCTGGAACGACGAGCAGCGGATCGTCGAGGGGGCGCTCAAGCAACTGAACGACTTTTTGGGCTACCGGCCGGTGGCCGTCCTCCACAACTCGGAGCGGATGGAGCCCTATCCGCACGAGTGGGTGGCGCCGGTGCCGCTGTACTTGAAGGGGGCGGGCGTGTCGGCCGGGCCGTACGAGACGCTCGTGAAAACCTGCCTGGAAATCCTGGCGGCGACGCCCCAGGACCTTTTGCGCCAGGCCGACTACGAGCCGGAGAACCTGGACGAGCTGGCGATCGACCCGCGGGCCTACGACTTCGACCACCCGGCCAACAAGCGGCTGGCGTACCAGTTCGGGCAATGGGATCCGCACCAGATCGACAACCGGGGGAACTTCCGGCGGTTCGTGGCCACGGAAGTGACGCTGGAGGTGCTGATGGGCCGGGTGCGGGAGCCGGGCGAGCTGCCGGCCCACGAGTTGCTCTGGGAGGCCTCGGCCGTGCTGGCGGGCGTGGTGCTGATGGCCTCGGCCGTGAGCGGGTCAGGGCCGGGGGCGCACGATTCGGGGACGACGCTCTCCACGCTGCTGCCGCGCGTGGCCAATTGCCGTGACCAGTTCTACGAGCGGCTGCTGGCAAAGATGGAAGGCCCGCACGGCGAGCGGCTGCGGGCGGAGGCGCAGGCGCGGTTGCAGCCGTTTGCGGCGGCGCGGCAGCACTTCAACCAATGCCTGGCCAAGCGCCGCGCGGCGCAGCAGCAGCACGTCATCTTGGCGCGGCTCTTTGCGCGGATGGGCTTTCTGGAGGCTGCGCGGCGGCAGATCGCCATGGTCCCGGCGCCGAGCGCCAGGATGCAGACGGAGGTCGAATGCCGCGTGCTGGCCGCCCACCAGGCCGTGCGGCAGGGCGAGCTGCCCGCGGCCGTCTTGCACGCCCGCGAGGCGGAGGGGTTGTTGCACCGGGCAATCGAGTGCGGGGCGATGGTCGATCCCTGGAACATGCTGGGATTCGGGGGGAATTACAGCCTCTTCCCGGCGGTGGAGAACACGGTCCGCGACTACCGCATCGAGGAGATGGTGACGACGGCCAGCAGCCTGGTGGAGCTGCACGCGCGGCTGGCCAGCGAGGCGGCCGCCCGCGCTAGCGCCGAAATCCAGCGCAGCGCGGAGTCTTCGCTGAAGCGCCTGGCGGCGTGGTGGGACAAGTTTGCGTCGACGGAGGTGAGCGGCGTGGACGGGTTTTCCGGTGGCGAGGCGGCCGAGTCGGCCGCCCAGGTGGCCGAGGCCGTCGGCGCCTGGGGGCGGGGCGGGGCGGCGGCCGGCGACGTGGCCTTCTGGAAACAGCACGTGGGCGCCTTCCATTCGCCCAAGGCCTATGCCCTGGTCATCGAGGCGCTGTTGGAAAAGGCGGACCACCTGGCGGCGATGGCCCTCTTGATGCAGTGGCTGGGGCAGTCGGCGTCCGTGGCGCTGGACGACGGCGTACACTCGTTCTACACGCTCGCCCTGCGGTGGATGAACGAGGTGCGGCTCGACGAAAAGCTCCCCCCGGACGAGCGCTGGCGGCGGACGTGCAAGTTCTTCGATTATCTGGAGGCCAACGCCGAGGAATTGTGGCAGGCGCCCCAGTTCACCTGGGCCGGCGCGGGGGGCGACGACGAGGAGGAAAACCCCTTCGCCGCGGCCTATGAGGACATGAGCTACGAGGACTCCACGGGCGACGACGACGAGGGCGAAACGCTCGAGGGCGAGGGCCAAGCCACCGAGATCGAGCTGGAGATCGAGGGCCGGCGATTGACCGGCAGGCTGGCGTTTCTGGGCATGGTGGCCGAGCTGTGGCAGATCGCGGCCCTGGCTTGCCCGCCCGCCGCGACGGGCGCGAAGGGCGCGGGGCCGGATGATTTCGCCGCCGACGTCGCCGCGCGCCTGCGCGCCTGGCAGCAGCAGGCGGAATCCGACCGCGTTGGCCTGGCGCGGCTGATGGCCGCGGTCCGCGATTACGGCATCCCCGAGCCCAGCGGCACGCGCGACTCGTTCGTGGAGTTCGACCGCCGGCAGGGGATCAAGGAAAACCTGCTGGACAACGTGATCAAGACCAGCGTGCTGATGGCGGGGGCGGCCCGGTCGCTCCTGGCGGCCGCGCCGGAGGAAAACCTCCCCAAGCTCTCCGGTTGGGAGCAGCAGGCGGTGCTGGTCGTGCGGGCGATCTGGCGGCGAAACGCCGCGGCGGTGCGGTCGGCCTTCCCGAAGCTCAAGAAGCTCCTGGCCTCGCAGCCGCTGTTGCACGTGCCGGTGGGCCGGGGCGGGGACCCCGAAGCCGTTTTGCAGGCGCGGGTGCTCTTGAACCTCTTGGTGGAATTGCTGCGGGCGCTGCCGCGGTTGGGACTCCTCAAGGAGACGTGCGACCTGTTGGTGGCGGCGCGGAAGATGGAGGCGATCCCCGTGGGCCCGCGTTCCGTGACGGAGTTCGAGCAGCTCTTTGCCGTGGCCTATCAGGGCCTCGTCGAGGCGCTCGTGCGGTCCGTCGAACACGCGGAGTCGCAAGGCAAGGAGGACCAGAACAACGTGCTGATCGACGAGCTGCGGGCGATCACCGAGCCGCTCCTGCGGCTGTGGTGCGCGCACGCCGACGGCCTGCGCCTCTCGCCGGTTGAACCGCTCCTGGACGAATCAAGATGGCGGGAGACGAAGTCGTTCATCGAGAAGTACGGCCACGACCTGTTCGTGCCGCGGTTTTTGAACGAGGGGAACCTGCGGGGGATTTTGCACCACGGCGTGGCGGCGTGGCTGCGGCAGGCGCGCGAGGAGCCGGGGGACCTGGGGGAGCTGGTGCTGCTCGAGGCGCTGGACCGCCAGATCGCCACGGAGAAGGCGGCGGAAGTTCTGGAGCGGACCATTCTCATCCTGCTCGACTGCTCGGTTGAATACGCCGACTACAACCACACGACCACGCAATCGGACCGGGGCGAGAAGCTTTACATTCTGCTGGACTTTTTGCGGCTGTCGGCGCAGTACGACCGGCTGGCCTGGCGGCTCAAGCCGGTCGTTTTGGCCCATGAAGTCCTCGTCCGCCACAAGCGTTCGGAATCGGCCGATCTCTGGCGGCGGAGCGTGGCCGAACAGACCACCACGACCGCCGACCACATGCTGCTTGAGTACAGCGAGCTGACGCGGAAGCACGGGCTGCGGCTGCCGACGGTGGCCGACCGCTTGCGGGAGCGGTTCGTCAGCCCGATGGGCGTCGATTGCGTGCGGGCCTTGATCAAGCCGGCGATGGACGAGCTGGCGGCGGGCGAGCCGTCGCGGTCGTTCGAGCTGTTGGAGCAGGAGATCAGCGAGCTGGGCTCTTCGCCGGTGGGGGTGGGCCTGGACGTGCCGGACTGGCTGGACACTTTGGACGAGGAGGTGCGGGAGGTGCAGGCCCAGCGGCAGGTGCATTTTCACCACCGCCACACGAGCCAATTGCCCTGGCAGCCGCTGAGCGAGGAGGAGGTGAAGAAGCAGATTGAGGGGATTGAGATTAAGGAGGAGTAGAGGGAGGAGGCTGGGGCTGGGGGCTGTTCGAAAGGAGGTGCGAAAGGCGAGTTTCTCTGCGATTTCCTGTCCGGTTTTTCGCGCGAAATGCGATAGGGGCGTTGGGGAATCACTTCTCCGCCCAGAGCAGGGAATCGAGCGACCTATACACAACCCCAATCGGCAGTTGCGCGCACAAAAGACCGGCACTCGACGGAGCGCACGTCGTGGCCGTGCGGACGGTCCGACCGTTGAACCGACCAACCCGGGCGAGGGAATCCTCACCCCAAAACAATGGGCGGAAGTGGCCCGTCGTTTCGGGCTTACGCCGCGCGAGCTCCAAGTGGCGGTGCTTACCGTGGAGGACCTGAAACTGTCTGCCATCGCGCGCCGGCTGAGAGTGAAGCCGCGCACGGTCCGGTTCCATTTGCAGAGCGCGTACCGCAAGCTGGGGGTTCACGACCGGACGATGCTTGTTCGGACGATCCTCCGTTTGGCCGAGTAACTGTGCGCGCGTACACCTGGCAGAACTGCCAGGTTGACGGGCTGTTGAGGAGCGATAGATTCCACTGGAACCAAGGAGAGAGTGCTCGAAATCTCGGGAGTGTGGCATGTCTTTGCCTTGCACCCGCATCGCCGGTTTACCCACACGCAGTTGGCGCCGCGTTCAGGGCGCTGGCCCAGCCGTGCGTTTGGTGCTTGCCGGACTCCTGTACATCGCTGCGGTTCTGAAAGCACGGCAAGTCGTCGTCAGCTACGACCCTTGGTCGTTTACCCTCGGGGTGGCCGCGCTTGAGTTTGCTCTTGCAGCGTGGTTAGCCAGTGGTGTCTGGCAAAGCGCCAGCCGTTACGCGGCAGTCGCCGTGTTCGCGGCGTTCGCGGTTGTTGCCGGAACGAAGGCAGCGCTGGGTGAGGCTGACTGCGGCTGTTTGGGCGACGTTTCGCTGCCGCCCTGGATGGCGTTATCCATCGACATCGCGGTTCTTGGTGCGCTGGCTTTATGTTTTCCAAGCGGCGAGCAGGATAATGGTCGCGCGGCGGTCCGGTTCAGTTTGGCGCGTTTTGCACCAGTTGGATTCTGTGCCATTATCATCTTTCATGGCGCGCTTACGGCGGCGAGCATCTTCGCCGGCGGACGGACTTTGGCGGAGGGATTGGCGATCCGCGGCGAATACGTCATCGCCGAACCGGCTGCCTGGTCGGGTCGCCCGTTTGCGCTGCTCGATTACCTTGACATTGGAAATGAGCTACGTGTCGGAAAGCACACGGTCGTTTTTGTTCGGCCTGGCTGTCCGAAGTGTGAATCGCTGCTGACCGAGGTTGAGCGAGAGAAGGCCGCGCGCGGCCGAGCCAGTGAAGTCGTCGTCGTTGCGGTTCGCCAGGCGCATGGTGCCTCCGATTTGCCGTCGCCGTCATTGCGCGTGGCACGCCTTACAACAGACTATCAATGGGTGATCGAAACGCCCTTGGTCGTTCGCCTTGAGAATGGAACCGTCGTGAGTGTGGTGGTACCCAGTTGAGGCGATGAAGCGGTAAAGGGGAGCGAACAATGGCGCAAGGGCGCCGTTTTGCAGTTTGTGCTTTCCTCTCCACTTTCACCGGAGGAACCGAAAGATGACGATGAATTCAGGCACGAAAAAGCTGGTGCGTGACCTCGTGGCAGTGGCGGGAGCGGGCTTGGTGACGGTTCTGCTGGGTGCCCCATTGATGGGGCAAGGCACTGGCGATCCCTGCACCACCTATTACGCCCCGTGCAACGTCGACGTTGCCAATTGTTGTCTCGCGGCGGGGAGCGTGCCGCATACCAATACCGCGACGGGGCAAACGAAGAGCGCGATTCCGAACCCGCCGCCCGCCGGACAGTGCGCACGTCAGTTCACCCTCAGGTGGTTCGGTTGTACGACGCCCGTGACTGGCGGATGCGGGGGAGTGGCACATAACTCAGATTGCACCTAGCGATCGGCCACTCGGGCTCAGGTCAGGCCTAACACGCTCTCCGAGCGCCGCCTGCGTGCGGCGGGGAAGACAGTCTGTGAAGGGAAAGGGCACCGTGATGAACAGGTCGGCTGACGTCACGTGGGTGGTCTGCGTAGTCATCGCCTTGAACACGCTTCAGGCTGGGGCGATGGACGCCGACGCCGTGGCCATTTTGAGGCAGTCCGCCCAGAACTATGAACGCATCAACTCGGTACAGTTCTCGGCCGCCATCAAGACCACCTATGAGCCTCGCACTAACGGCGCAAGGGAATTCGAAGACGCGATGGTTTTTACCTATGCAAAGGGAAAGCAGCGCTCGGAGGTTCAGCTCACGGACAGGGCGACGAAGGAGAGGTTGCATTGCCTTTCCATTTTCGACGGTGGCCGCTACCAGTTCTTCGACGAGAACACGGGGGAACTCAAACTATCCAACTCAACATGGATGCCCAACATGTCGATGCACTACAATCCACTTGAGATGCCCTACATGTTCCTGTCGAAGACGGGCCCCCCAGTGTCCTTCATGGAGCTTCGAGCTTCGACCACATGGAGCGCCGTGTTTCCGCATGCCGCTTATTTGGGTAGCGAGGTGGTCAACGGTGTTCGGTGCGAGAAACTAAGGGTTCCCTCGCTGGCGTTGCCGACAGGTAAGGCAAGCTGGACCGTGTTTTTCGCTCCCGAGTTGAATTACTACCCGATCAGAGCCGTCGCGGCGATGGATAAAGGAGACGTCCTCAGCCTGATTGAGGTTCGATCGCATGAAGTGTTTTCGTCGGACGGCGTGCGGATCGTGATTCCCACGGATATTCTGATTACCGAATACCCCACAGAGAACCCATCCGTGGTCCCGGAGGAGGCGCAGTTACTCGTGGATAGGGGCTCCATCAAGTTGAACACCGAGTTTGACGACGACCTATTCACGGTCGCGGCGTCTCGGGCGGAGTGGGTTTACGATGTCGACGCGGGGACAAGTCTGCACGTGGGAGGTAAGACGGGGTCGATCGCGCAAGAGTCACCCCACCGGTGGCGCGCAGTTGGGGCTGCGTGCTTGATCGCGGCTGTGGTTGCAGTCGCAGGTATCGTTGCCTGGCGATGGTGGAAGCGACGCAATGCTTGAGCGTCAGTCACTTGTGCGCTATGCCGTATTGGCGGCGGCTGGAGCCGCGCTCGGGGGGAGCGTGTTGCTGTTCGTGCATGGGTCGCAAGCTCCCAGGATCAATGTCTCAAACCGCGAAATCGACTTTGGGCGCGTGAGTCCCGGGGGCTTCGCGCAGAGAAGCATCACGATTAGTAACACCGGCCGGCAGCCTCTGCACATTGAGAACATCAAGCTCAGTTGCGGATGCAGCCAGGCGATCTTAAGCCAGTCGGTCATCCTGCCGGGACAGGATGCCGAGTTGCTCTTGGTGGTCAGGGGGACTCCCGCCCGGTGGGAGGTGGTGGGCGAGGTGGCCGTGATTTCCAACGATCCCAAAACGCCCGTCTTGGAGCTCTCGTTGCGCTTCACCACTCTGGGTGAGATGTCGGTCGAGCCTAGCTCGATCGATTTTGGCCAGGTTGCCAGGGAATCACTACCGCAACGCAAGGTGTTCAGGATCCATTTGGCCCCCGATTCGAAGGTCAACCGCGAGGCCGTCAGCTGCTCAACGGCCGACGGGTATTTTGAGGCTGCGATTCAGGCGAGCGACGACGCGCGCACGATTGAAGTTGGTGTTGACTTGCTGTCGTCCGCGCCGTCGGGACAGCATCGCTCCTCCGTCGAGGTCCTGAGCGCAGATGATTCTACGTCTATCTCGGTGGATGTACACGCCAACGTGCGTGGGGCGGCCTTTGCGTTGCCGCCCGCACTCGTCGTCGGTCCGTTGGACAAAGGCATGGAAGGCAAGAGCCTGCAGTGCGTGACAATTCGCAGGCGTGATGGCCAACAGTCGCAATTGCAGGTTCAATTACCTCCTGCGCTAGAGACGATCCTCGCTGTTTATGAGAAGGCCCCAGGTGAATTGGATGTCCGCCTCCGTCCTCTGAACTCAATCCAAACTGTGGCGCAGGGCGTGATGCTCGTGAAGCTCGTGGGTGAGGGAATTGACGACGAGCTTGTTACGATTCCGGTGACGCTGGTGTGGAGGGCTGATCGATTGGAGAGGGATAAGGGCCACGGTCCAAATGAGAGAACTGATGAGCGCACCCAGGTTTCGCAGCCGAATGGTCGCTAGTGGAATACCGGTCGTCTCCGTCCGCCGACAGCGGCGATCCAGTCGCGAAAGAAGAGCGCTCTGCGAGATGCGCTTCGTGCCGTCGCGATGCCCTCCGTCGCATTCGATTGAAAGTGTGGCACTACAGTGAAGTCCCGAGCGACGTACGTTGTACTCTTGCTCGCACTTCACGCGCTCCTCTTAGCCTACGGCGCGTGGGTGCACAGCCCTACGTTCGACGAAGTCGCGCACCTGCCCTCGGGACTCAGCCACTGGCAGTCCGGGCAATTTGAACTCTATTGTGTGAACCCGCCGCTCGTCCGCTTGGTGGCTGCGCTGCCCGTTTTGGCCGTTGGCGCGAAGACGTACTTCCCTAGCTTCGCAGACGATGTGATCCGCCGTCCCGAATTCGTATCTGGCCGGCGCTTCATCAGCGCCAATGCGGCAGCGTCAAGAAACCTGTTCTTGGTGGCACGCTGGGCGTGCATTCCCTTCTCGCTTCTCGGGGCGCTCGCCTGTTACCTGTGGGCGAAGGAGCTTTACGGCACTGGATCGGCTTTTGTCGCCTTGGGTCTTTGGTGTTTCGGGCCCAACATCCTGGCGCACGGCCAGCTGATCACGCCGGACGTCCCTGCTGCCGCAATGGGGGTACTGGCTGCTTACTCCTTCTGGCGCTGGCTCAAGGAGCCGACGTGGCTGGGCGCGATGGAAGCGGGGCTCACGCTCGGTTTGGTCTTGCTGACAAAGTTCACGTGGCTCGTGGCCGTTCCGCTGTGGCTGGTGCTGTGGGTGATGTGGCGGTGGCGCGCAACCCCCCACCCCCACCCTCCCCCGCAGAGGGGGGAGGGAGAAGATGCGCGTCGACGGCCATCGTTCGCCCAGCTCGCGGCGATCCTCGTAGTGGCGCTCGCCATTATCAACGTGGGCTATGGGTTTGAAGGATCGTTCACGCGCTTGGGCCAGTTCGAGTTGTACAGCCGGTTGCTTTCCGGCCGGGGCGAAGACTACTACAGCGGCGCTCCGCCCGGCAATCGGTTCCGCGGCACGTGGCTTGGCGCACTGCCCGTGCCCGTCCCGAAAAACTATCTCCGCGGCATCGATGTGCAAAAGGCCGATCTTGAGCGCGAGCGCCATTCCTACCTGCGCGGCGAGTTCCGCATCGGCGGGTGGTGGTACTTCTACCTTTACGCGCTGGCGGTCAAAGTCCCATTGGGGACGTGGCTGCTTGTCCTGATGTCGGTCGCGGCACTTTTCATCCGCCGGTTTCGCGCGACGTGGCGCGACGAGCTGCTCTTGGCGCTGCCCGTCGCTGTCATCCTCGTGATTGTCAGCTCGGAAACCGGCTTCACGCACCACCTGCGCTACGTGTTGCCGATCGCACCTTTCGTTTTCATCAGCGCCAGCAAAGTCGCCCGGTCCATCGAACTCAGGTACAAAAAGCTGGCTGTCGTCGCCGGCTTGGCGCTGGCCTGGTCAGTCGTCAGCAGCCTCGCCGTTTACCCGCACAGCCTCTCGTACTTCAACGAGTTGGCCGGCGGCCCCAAAAACGGCGCGAAGCACCTCCTCGACAGCAACATCGACTGGGGGCAGGATCTGTGGTACCTGCGCGATTGGATGACACAGCACCCGCACGCGCGGCCGATGGGCATTCAGTATTTCGGGGGCTTCGATCCGAGGCATGTCGCGATCGACTGTGCTCCCGTTCCGCGCTTGTCGGTGGACACAACAGAGCGTTGTGTTGGGCCGCGCGCCGGCTGGTTTGCGATCAGCGTCAACTCCCTCTACGGATGGGTGGCCCGAACACGGCCGAGCGACGACGCCTACGCCTATTTCCGCGAGCTGAAGCCGGTCGCCATGGCTGGCTACTCGATCTACATCTATCACATCACGCCGGAGGAGGCCAACCGCTTGCGGCGGCAGTTTGGGTTCGATCCGCTGCCGCAAGGGGATCCATCGCAATAGAGTGCCAATGCGGAGAGGTGTGGATATGTTCGCATTCGCTTGTTCTTGTGGTCGGACGCTCGCGCGCTGCGCCCCCCACCCTGACCCTCCCCCGCAAGGGGGGAGGGAACAAAGGTGCCGCGGCGCGACGATGATCGAGGTCCTCACCGCCATCTCGATCATCGCCATGCTGCTGGCCATGTTCTTCCCCGCCCTGCAGGCCGCGCGCGAAGCCGGCCGGCAAACCGTCTGCAGGAACAATCTTCGCCAGGTGGCGATGGCCGCCCTCAGCTACGAGTCGCTGACCGGCGAACTGCCCAGCAACGGCTGGGGCTTCCGCTGGATCGGCGACCCGGACCGCGGCAACGGACCCAAGCAGCCCGGCGGATGGATCTATCAGATCACGCCGCACCTGGAACGGGCCGACGTTGCCGAGCTGGGGCGCGGGTCGGACCCCGCGCAGAAGCGGGCGTT
>JACOUI010000233.1 GCA_016177915.1 Planctomycetia bacterium | reverse complement strand
TGCCGCCGACGAGCCCGGCCAGGATGAGCACCAGGAGCGCCATCCACGTCCAGCCGTTGTACAGGATGCGCGGATCGCCGAACCGCTCGCGGCAGGCGATCCAGGCCACGGTCCCGGCGCAGGCCGCCAGGATGAAGAGCATGCTGTTGATCGGCCAGAGCTGCTCGTCGAAGTCGGCGACCGACGTGCGCTCGATCCGGCGGATCACGCGTTTCTTCCTGGCCATGCTGCCCTGTCCTGTCGCTGCGTGGGGTCGCCCCAGGGTATGCGAAGAGCTGGCGGGCTTTCGTTACGGCTGCGCCTCGACCGTGGCGATTTCGTAATTCCGGATGCTGGCCCGCTGGCAAAGTTCCATCACCGTCACCACCGGCTGCACGTTCACGCTCCGGTCCGCCCGGATCAGCACTTTCACGCGGCCTGGGTTTTGCCCCTGCACCTCGTTGAAGATCGCCAACAGGCCGGCGGCGTCCACGACGTTCCCGCGAACAATGTACTGGCCCGCGCGGTTGATGTTGACGTTGAGCGGCGGGATCTGCTGCGTGACGGGCGCGGCCGTGGCCTGCGGCAGGTCCAGCGGGATCGCTTGTTCGTCGGTCTCGGCGTAGGACTGCAAAAGAAAGAAAATCAAAAGCAGAAACACCACGTCGATCAGCGACGGGGGGATCATCATCGCGTCCAGCGCCCGGCTCTGTTTGATCCGCACGGCCATGTCAATTGCCTTCGACTCTTGCCCGTCTTATTCAATCCACGCTCAGAATCGTGCCCTGCCCGATTACTCCCGGCTGCCGACCTCCGACTTCCTGCTCGCCGGTTCGTGCGCCTCGGTCAGGCTCGCCTTCCGAACGCGCAGCTTCCCTTCAAATTGCTCCATCTGCGGCAGCATGTTGAGCATCAACTCGTCGATCTCGCGAAACAGCGCCTGGATGCGGCCTTCCAGGTAATGCGCCAGCATCGAGGCGGGAATCGCCACGATCAACCCGAAAAACGTGGTCATCAGCGCCGTGTAAATCCCGTCGGCAAGCTGTTCCGCCCGGTTGCCGCGCCCGACCGCGCCCGAGGCCGTCCGCGCGAAGCAATCGACCATGCCCCAAACGGTTCCTAAAAGGCCCAACAGCGGGCTGACCGTGGCCGAGAGTGTGATCGGGCGGATATTTCGATAGACGAGGTCGGCCTCGCGCTCCAGCGCGTCTTTTACCGTGTGCTCGACCTCGGAGTGCGGCCGGCCGACTTTGAGCATCGTGGCGCGGATGACGCTGGACGCGGCCGAGGGGAACTGCTGGCAGGCCTTGTAGGCTTTTCGCGGATCGAGCCCGCCGTCCTGCATCGAGGCCGCCCCCAACAGCTCCACAAGCTGCGGCGGCATGAGCTTGGAGCGCCGAATCGCCAGGAGCCGTTCGATTCCAAACACGATCGCCACCAGCGCCATCACGGCGATGGGGATCATCATCCAGCCGCCCTTGATGAAGAGCTCGAGCATGCTGGGGCGGACGTACTCCCCCGGCGCGGCGGGGGCGCCCGGGGTGCCGGCCGCTGCGGGGTTTTGCGCCAGGGCTTCGTTCGCGCGGCGTTCGGCTTCCGTCAGGTTCGGTGCCGGGCCAGACACGGCTCCCGTCCCGGGCGGCTGCGTTTGATTGCCCTGCTGCGCGCTCGCCAGAGCGGCCGCCGTCGCGACGAGCACGGTCGCAAGAAGCAACAGCCACCGCTTGTGCCGCATGGCGCGGATCAGCGTTTCGGAAAAACTTACCCTCATCCGCGCTGTCATGCTGCATTCCTCAATCGCGTCGTTCGTTTCAAGCTCTGTTGCTCACCAGCGCCACGTCACGCGGGAACGTGACGGCTACTATCCGCGGGTCGCGACGGCTACTACCCTCCAAGCGTCTCCAGCTTCTTCTTCGCCAGGGGCGCCTTGTCGCTCTCCGGATGCTTCTCCACGACTTCCTGGTAAGACTTCTTGGCCTGGTCCAGGTTGCCCAGCACCTCGAAGCACCGGGCCGCCTCGTAATGGGCGTTGGCCTGCCAGGTGGCGTAGCCGTAGCCGTAGGCGACCTTGAAGTAATTCCGCACGGCCTCCTTGTGGTCCTTTTTGGCGAAATAAATCTCCCCGATCATGAACCGCGCCTTGGCGGCCACTTCGCGGTTCGTCTTCGCCGTCACGGACTCGTAGACCTTGAGCGCCTCGTCCAGCTTGTTCACGTTCTGCAGCGCCCAGCCCTGCTCGAAGAGCGCCTCGGGCAAATACTCGCTCTTGGCGAATTTCTGCTCAAACTCTTTGGCCCGTTTCAGCCCGTCGTCGTATTGCTTGAGTTGGTTTTGCGCCTGGGCCGCGTGGAGCGAAGCCAGGGCCAGGAAATCCTCGCTCGTGGGTTTCTGGAGCGCGTCGTAGGCTTTGACCGCCTCGGCGTGCTTGTTCTGTTTGAAGAGCGACTCGCCGAGCATGAACCGCGCGTCTTCCTCCAGCGCGCCGCCGCCGTACGTGCGAATCTGGTAGTCGAACGATTTTTCGGCGTTGCCGAAGTCGTTCTGCATGTAGTAGCACCAGCCGAGCTTGTGCGTGGCGTTTTCGCCGACCTGCTTGGACTCCGTCTCGGCCAGCTTGCCGGCCTTGAGCATGTCCGCCGCCTTTTGCTCGGCGTCGTAATATTGCCGCGCGGCCTCGCGGAAGTTGCCCGCCTCGTAGGCCGCCTCGGCCACGTGGAACAGGCTTTGCGGCGCGTGCGCGCTTTGGGGGTGTTTTTGCACGAGTTCTGCGAAGACGGCCGCAGCTTCCTTGCTCTGCTTTTGTTCCTTCAACGCCCAGCCCAGCTCGAAACGCACCTTGTCGGCGCCCGCGTACGACGGATCGTCGGCCAGCAACGCCCGAAACGTCTCGGCCGCCTGCGGCCATTGCTTCTGTCCGACCTGACAGAGACCCAGGACGTATCGAGCGTCCGACCGCTCGGCGGCGGGCGGATCGGTCTTCAGGAACGCCAAAAGGTCGTCCGCCGCCGGGCCGTACTGCTTGAGCCGGTGCCGCGCCAGGCCGCGCGGATAGCGCGTCTTGTCGCCCAGCGCTTTGCCGGCGGGCGTATCGACGAGCGCCGAGAGATTCTTCTCGGCCACGGCGGCGTCGCCCAAACCGAGGTGGGTCCAGGCCAGCCCAAGCTGTGCGTGCGGCGCAAGCTTGCCGCCGGAAAAGCCCGACATCACTTTTTGGTAGTGGTCCTTTGCCGCCGGGAAATCCCGTCCTTCGTAGGCCCACTCGGCCAGCAGGTAATGGGCGTTTTCGCGGAGCGGGCTTTTGTCGTACGACTTGACGAGCCGCCGCAGCTCGTCGGCCGCGGCCTTCGCCTGGCCGGTCTGGCGATAGGCGATCGCTAGCGCCAGCGCGGCCTCGTCGGCTTTGCGCCACGTGTCGCTGGCCTTGAGCGACGCTTCCAGGGCCGCCGCCCCCTTGTCGAATTCCTTCAGCTCGTTGTGCGAGCTGCCCACGAGGAACTGCGCCTCGGCCACCAGTTCCGGCGACTTGAGCGACCGGGCGTGCGTTTTCAGCGCCTCGATCGTCTCGGGGTATTTCTTTTGGAGGTAGAGCGCCAGACCTGCGCGGACCTTCCATTTGTCGGCCTCGGCGTGCTGCGAGTATTTGGCAACAAGCTGCCGGAACGACTCCGCCGCCTTGTCGTATTGGCGAAGCTGCAATTGGCATTCGGCGGCCACGTGGAGCACGTCGGCCGCGTAGCTGCTATTGGCATACGTCTTGAGGAAGCTGTCGGCGTGCGCCTGAGCCGCCGCGAAATCGCCCACGTCCAGGGCCGCAAAGGCCGCCATGTACGCCGCCTGCGGGGCCAGCGGGTCCTGGGCGTGTTTGGCCGCCACGGCCGCGTACAAGGCGACGGACTCCTTGCGCCGGTCGGCGATGTCGAACGTGGCGTCGGCCTGGTCCATCAGAAGCTGCGGCGCCAGGCGCGAGTTTTGCGCCTTGGGCAGCGCCGCCGAAACGAGCGACAGCGCCTCGGCGGGCTTCTTCTGCTTGAGCAGACACTGCGCCAAAAGGTGCGTCGCCTCCAGGCCGACGTCGCCCGGCTCGGCGCCGACGTTTTGCAGGGCCTTGCGCGCCTCGTCGATGTTCCCTGCAAGGAAGTGCGACCGTCCGGCTTCGAGCCAGGCGAGAGCGACGTTGGTCGACTTGGGGAATCGATCCGGAATCGAGGCAAAGAGCGCCGCGGCCTCGCCGTGCTTCTTCCGCGCCGCCAGGCAGGCCGCCTGGCGAATCGCGGCATGGTCGGCCAGGGCGAATTCCTTGGCGCCGGCGGCCGCCGCAAAGTATTTTTCCGCCTCGGCGTACTGCTGCTTGGTGAACAGCGCCTCGCCGTAGCGCATGCTCACTTCCGTGGCCAGCGCGTGCTTGCCGTGCTTCGACAGGAACGTCCCGAACGTCGCCATGGCGGCGTCGGCCTTGCCCAACTCCTCCTCGGAAACGCCCTGGTTATAAAGCGCGTCGACGGCCAGCGAATCGTTGGGATACGTCTTCACGACCGCTGCATAATCGGCGATCGCCTCTTCCTTCTTGCCGCCGTAGTACCGGCTGTCGCCCCGATAATAGAGTGCCTGGGCCGCGTACTTTCCCTTGCCGTGCTTCTCCAAGAGCGCAGTGAACGTCGCGGCTGCCTTGGAAAACAGCTCGGCCTGGTTCTGCTTGGCCTCCTGGGCCAGTGAAAGCTGCGAGCGGCCCAGGAAGTAGTAGGTCGTTTCCAGCTCCGGGAACTTGGAAAACGACTTGAGGACCGTTTCAAACTCCGCCTGGGCCTTGGCGAATTGCTTTTGCTTGTAGTAGCAGATGCCCAGGTACTGATGGCCGTGGCCGGCGAACTTGTGATTGGGATATTTGGCGACGAACTTCTGCCACTCGTCGGCGGCCAGGTCGTAAAGTTCGCGGTTGTGCAGGGCCGCGGCGGCGGCGTAGGCCTGGTCGCCGGCATCCTGCTGTGCCCAGACGGGTCCCGCCAGAATTGCCAGACCCAGCGCCATTGTCCAAGCAACAACCGCCGCGCGGTTCCGCAATCCGAGCCGCAAGCGCCCGAAGTGTGCCATTTCTCCTGCTCCCTTTGCGGCCGGCTCGGGACCGGCCAAAGCGCAACTTCTCAATCTGTAAGGGGATTCCCTTGGATCCTGACTGAGATTATGCCAGGGGCCGCAGGTGTTTTCCAGGGAATGGACCGGGAACCGGCGACGCCGCGGCAAACCCGCCTTTGGGTATCTGTTGCCGCTGGACCGGGGGTTACGGCCATGCTTCAGGGAGAAATCCTAACCCGCCGCCCCTCGCCCCGCAGTTTTCCGGCCGCGTACAGGGCCAGGGCCTTTGGGTATAGTTCGCATTCCACCGTAAAGACGCGCGCGGCCAGCGTCTCCGGCGTGTCGCCGTCCAGGACCGGGACGGCCTGCTGCACGATGATCGGCCCATGATCGTACTCGTTGTCCACAAAGTGCACGGTGCAGCCGCTCACTTTGCACCCCCGGTCCAGGACGGCCTCGTGGACGACCCGGCCGTGAAAGCCCTTGCCGCAGAAAAGCGGAATCAGCGCCGGGTGGATGTTCATCACGCGCATGTGAAAGTCTGTGGGGATGCGGACGAGCTTCAAAAAGCCGCCCATGGCGACGAGGTCCACGTCCGCCGCCCGGCAGGCGGAAAAGATCTCGTCGCTGAACGCTTCGACCGACGGGAAGTTTTTTCGCTCGGCGATTTTCGTCGGTAGGCCGGCACGCCGGGCGATCTCGACGCCGGCCACGTCCGGGCTGCTCGAGACAACCTGCTCAATTCGCGCGTCGAGCCGGCCCTGGGCGATTCTCTCGATCAGGTTGCGGAGCGTCGTCCCACCGCCGGAGATGAGGACGGCCAGGCGCAGGGGCGAAAGGGGGAACGCGCGAGGATTCATCGGCGGCACGCCTCAATTGGAAAGCCAGCCTTCAACGCGCAGGCCCGGAACCTGCTCAAAGTCACGTAGGTTCGCGGACAGCAGAGCGGACAGCAGAGTCGCGTCGTTTGCCAGCGCGATCGACGCGATCTTGAGATCGTTGGTGCCAATCCGAATGCGGAGGGCACGAAGGCGCATGAACGCCTCGGCCGCGGCTGCGTCCCACGGTGTTATCTCCCACTTGCGCAAGAATCGGATCAATTCCAAAAGTCGCGTGTAAGGGAGGACCTCGTGGTAGACGTCTTTGGCGCGATGGATTTGGGCTAGCCAGCCACGAAGCTGTTCTTCAACGCTGACGATCGGCACGAAAATCGAATCGCCGGCTGACCTCAGCTTTTCCAACAGGTTCGACCTTTGTCGATGGCGCAAATCGGTGATTACCGAAAGATGATCCGTGTCAAGCAGGATCATTTTCGGACCTTTCGCGACCGTGGGCGCCGCCGGCGAGCGCGCCGGCGCTCCGCCTCGCGCAGTTTCATGGCTTCCGCGAAGATGCTCTGGAGGGCCTCGCTGCCAGAGAACTCTTCAACAGCTTCTTCCCAGCCCCTTTTTCGCCCTGCGCCGTTGGAACGGACCACAGCCTGCAACTCAACGACCTGCGCCTCGAGCTGTGCGACACGCTCCGCAATGCTTCGCTTCAACATCCGATCGCCTCATTAACGTCGTCGTCAGATTCGGCGCCGCCTAACTCGTTTCCGCTCCGCCTCGCGCAACTGCATCGCCGCCGCGAAAACGTGCTGCAGATCCTCGTCGCCCCCGAATTCCTCGATTGACACCATTCTACCACGGCGTTGGTCGACCCGGCAAATTGTCTACTGCCACGGACGGCGCCGGGGTTGTGGCGGACCGCGATCGTCACTTGGCGCCGTTGATAAACGCCTCGATCCGATCGAACGCCGCGGCCAGCACCTCCATGCTCGTGGCAAACGAAATCCGCACGTACCCCTCTGCGCCGAACGACGAGCCCATCACCGCCGCCACGCCCTGCCGCTCCAACAGCGCCAGGCACCACTGGGCGGAGTTGTCGATCCGCGTGCCGCCGTAGCTCTTGCCCAAATGGCGGCTGATGTTGAAGAAAGCATAAAACGCCCCGGCGATTTCCGAGCACGTCACGCCCGGAAGCTGCGACAGCCGCCGCCCGACGTACTCCCGCCGCTTGGTGAACTCCACCAGCATCGCGTCGACGCACTCCTGCGGGCCGTTGAGCGCCGCCAGGGCCGCGTACTGGCTGATGCTCGAGGGGTTCGAGGTCTCCTGGCTCTGCAGGTCGGCCATCGCCTTGGCCAGGTACGCGGGCGACATCGTCCAGCCGATCCGCCAGCCGGTCATGGCGTAGGTCTTGCTCACGCCGCTGACGAGCACCGTCCGCTCCTTCAAACCCGGCCGCACCGTCGTGAAGCTGGCGAACGTGTGGCCGGGATAGACGAGCCGCTCGTAGATTTCGTCGGCTACGACGAGCAGGTTCCGGCGGACGGCCACGTCGGCCAGCTCCCCTAGCTCGTCGCGCGTGTACATGCTGCCCGTCGGGTTCGAGGGCGAGCAGAGGAGCAG
>JACOUI010000232.1 GCA_016177915.1 Planctomycetia bacterium | reverse complement strand
CTGTGGTACGCGTTGTCGATTCCGAGCGACGAAGTATGGAGCGCGCATCAGGCCGCCAAGCGCGACCTGTTGGAAGACGTCAACCACTCGACCAACGCCGGGATGGACATGGACTGCCTGACGCTGGGCTTTGCCCGCCGGGCGACGGCCTACAAACGCCCCGACCTTTTGTTTCGCGACCTGGATCGGCTGCGGCACATCGGGCGGCACGCGGGGAAGATCCAGGCCGTGTTCGCCGGCAAAGCCCATCCCCAGGACGAGCCGGGGAAGGAGCTGATCCGCAAGGTGTTCGCCGCCCAGCGCGAGCTGACGGGCGAAGTCCGCGTGGCCTACCTGCCGAACTACGACATCGAGCTGGCGCGGCGGCTCACGGCCGGCGTCGACGTCTGGCTCAACACGCCGGAGCCGCCGCTGGAGGCTTCGGGAACGAGCGGCATGAAGGCCGCCTTAAACGGCGTCCCCTCCCTGAGCGTCCTCGACGGCTGGTGGATCGAGGGGTGCATCGAGGGGATCACCGGCTGGGCCATTGGGCCGGACGGCAACGGGCGCGCGAGCGGCGACGGCTACCGCGACGCGATGTTCCTCTACGACAAGCTGGAGCGCGCTGTGATCCCCGCGTTCTACCGCCAGCGGGAGAAGTTCTTGGACGTCATGCGTCACGCGATCGCGCTCAACGGCTCGTTCTTCAACACGCACCGGATGATGCAGCAGTACGTGACGAAGGCGTACCTGCTTGAGGAATGAGCGTCGCGAGGACGGCGCCGTCGTCGTCCGCCAGTGGCTTGCACGGGCATCGCGCGCTGCGGCGCTCCAGCCTTGCGAATAATCGAGGTCGGACCGTGATTAAGCTCAAGCGGGTCTACGAGCCGGCGACGCCAAGCGACGGCCTGCGCGTCCTCGTGGAGCGCCTTTGGCCGCGCGGACTGTCCAAGCAGCAGGCGTGTATCGACCTGTGGCTCAAGGAGATCGCGCCTAGCGCGGAGCTTCGCCGCTGGTATAGCCACGAAGCGGCCAAATGGGGCGAGTTCTGCCGGCGCTATCGCCGCCAGTTGCGAGCCAACGAGGGCCTGGTTCAGCGTCTGCGAGCGGAGGCGCGCCGCGGCACGGTCACGTTCGTCTTTGCAACCAGCGACGCGGACCACAGCAGCGCCGCGGCCTTGAAGGCGTATCTTGGACGACGCAAAGCACCGGCTGGCGGCGTTTCATGGTGACCCTGCTGGGCGTCCTCAACGGCTGCTGGATCAGCGAGGATCGCTCGAGCCAGACGATGACGGGCCCTGCGCAGGTCGGTCCGAGCAGCATAGCCTCCAGGAGCCAGGGCCAGCCATCGACGTACCACCAGCGCTGCTCGTACAAGCGCCGAATTTCTTCCATGGGCGCAGGGAAGCCCGATACGAACCACCAACCGGCGATCGACACCCAGGGCGACGCGGCCAGGATGAGGAGCGGGAGACGGCGTTTCATGGTGACACCTGCTTGGCATCCTCAACCGGCAGTCCGTCACTTCGCCGGCTCGGCCAGCCGCTCCAGCTTGTACTGGCCGGTAAACGAGTCCCTGTGCGCCAGCACAAACTCCCGCACCGACTCCGTCGGCGCCGTGATCAGCTTCCGGCCGTTGAACGTGGCGTGCGGGATCGCGTCCGGGTGCTCCGTGAGGAAGTTGTCGAGCCACTTGTAATCGATGGCCGCCAGCTCCAGCTCCGGCTGCACGCGCCGGACGAGGTAGATCGTGTGAATCGGGATGAGATGGAACTTGTAGAACCCGCTGGCTTCCGCCTCGGCTTCCTGCGGAAACAGGTCGAGGAACAACGTCCCGTCGATGTCCGCCAGCCGCGCGATGAACCGCCCCTTCCGCCCTTCCTCGTCGGTGTACGCCAGGGCATACGAAGACTCGTCGTGCTTCGTGAATTCCCAGCGTGCCTTCGACTCCGGCTGCCCCCAGACGCCCAAAACCGAGGGGTCGAACCGGACCTCTTTCTCCTTGTACACGGGATTGAGCGACGGAACACAGCCGGCCAAAAGCGCCAAGGCCGCCAGCCAGAAACGAGCGCTTCGCGTCTTCATGGGATTCTCCTTGCCGGAGGTTGCGGTTGCGATCGCCAATTTGTGAACGGATGCAACGAGACACTCTTAGCGGCGGTCCATCAGCCCGGGATGTGGTGGTGCCGTCCCACCAGCCGGACGGAAGTCGCCTGCGGACCCTTGTCGCCCAGTTCCTCGACGTACCGCACGTCCATGCCCAGCTTGAGCTTCGCAAGCGGCACGTCGAGCAGGCTGTTGGCGTGGAAGTAGATCTCCCGGCCGTCGGCGGTCTCGATGAAGCCGTAGTCGTCGTCGGGAAAAAGCTCGTGGATGCGGCCGTGCGCCGGGGCCTGGTGCGCCTTTTTGTGTCCCTGCACCTCGCGGACGTAGTCCTGCAGTTTGCGGCGCGCCTCCTTGAAGGCGTCGCGGACGACGACCTTGAGGTCCTTGTAGGCTTCGTGCTCGGCCGGCGCGTGGTCCACCTCGATGTCGCGGCGCGGCACCGAGATGTACATCCGCACGCGATAGAGGTTGCCGGCCTGGTGATGATGATGCGGCACCTCCAGGACCACGTGGCAGCTCACCATGTTGCCGCAGAATTCCTCGAGCTTGGCCGCCCGACGCCGGATGTCGGACTCGAGGGCCGGGTCGTGGGCGAGGTTGCGAAAGCTGACTTGGACGGTGGTTTGCACGGTTCACCCCCTCCCTTCGTGCGGGGTGCAGATCACGGGAACAGTTCGCGGACGCCCGACGGCAGGCAGTGCTTGATCTTGTCGATTTCGCCGGGCGTGACGTGCTTGACCAGCACCTTGAGCACGGCCTGCGCGATGGCGCGGGGCTGGGCCTCCGGGTCATTGCGGTAACCTTCGGCGACGTGGGCCAAAAACTCCTCCTGCGAGCGCTCCTTGAGGGGCTTGTCGGCCGGGCGCCAGCCCTCGTAGTAGAAGCCGCGCACCAGCATCGGAAGCTGCGCTCCCAGGTGGGCGGCGTCGTTGACGGGCAGGCGGTCGCGCAGGGCGTGCAGGACGACGCGCAGCGCGTAGTAGGCCTTGTGCTTGTCGGTCCAGCCGGTGCCGGTCATCAGGTCGTCCAGCCAGACGTTGAGCACGTGGATCGTTGTATCGACGACTTTGAGTCCGGTGGCGGTCATGGGTCACCTTGTTGGAAGGCCCGGCGACCAATGCAGGTCGCGGCTGGGCTTGGGTCAAACGAAGTCCGTCAGCGACTTGAGGAGCAGATGGCACTGGGCGATGAGCATGTGGTGCTGCTTCTTGAGCCGCTCGTGAGCGTCGCGCTGCTGGGCGTGGCGGATGGCGGTCTTGCGGTGGGCGTCCAGGAGCTGCAACAGGCGCTGGCCCGGCCCGCCCCGGGCGAACTCGGCCAGAACGCGCTCGTGCTCGTCGCTCTCCTGGTTGGCGACCGCGACGGCGGACTCGTGGCTCTTGAGGACGTCGCCATGCCGCCGCAGGGTCGCCTCGACGGCCTGGAGGTCGGCGATGGACTGCTCGAGCTGCTTGCGCCACTCGGAGACGTCGTCCCGCCACATCGCGTTCTCGTCCCGCCAGAGGTTGTGCTCCGCGTGCAGGACTTCCTGCGAGGGCTGGGCCACGGTGACTGTTTTTGCTTCGCGCATGGCGGTTTCTCCCTTCAAGAGCGGCCTTAGCGGCCGATTTCAAAGTCGAGCTTGTATTTCTGCGCCATGGTCTGCCGGATCTCCTGCGTCAGGTCCGCAATCTCCCGCCAGATCTTCTCGCGGTCGGCCGCCCCGGCGGCGATCGCCGCGGCCTGCTTGGCGCGGATTTCGTCCAGGTTGTCGACGCGCCGCATCGTGTACGGAACGACGCCCCAGGCGCCGTAGCGCACGGTGTACCACGGGATCGGGTAGAACCGGACGCGCTTCTGGCCCTCGAGCGTTTTCAGCTCCAGCGGCACGCCGCGCAGCGAGGCCGCCAAGGCCCGCAGGTGCGAGCTGACGTGCCCCGCGTAATCGATCAGCTCCGGATCGACGTTGTTGATCGAGAGCTGCTCGATCTTCCGGGCGTAGGTCTCATGCCACAGGGCCGTCTTCTCGTAGTCCTTGGCGCGCTTGTTCATGCGCGTCAGATCGTCGATGAGCTGGCGCACGGCGCGGAAATAGCTTTGCGAGGCGCCGGCCATGGCCCGCGTCTCCGGCGGCGCCGTCGACGGCTCCGCGCCGGCGACGGGCGCCTGGACCAGCGTCAGCAGTCGCCGCAGGCTGTCGTCGGACAGTTCGGTCGTCAGGAACACCGACCTCCCATCCACGCGCACGTCGGCCTTGCGGAACTCGTCGATCTGCGCGCCCGCCTGCTCGAGCCACTCCGCGAACACACCCCGCAGGGTCGCCGCCGGGACGCCGACGGGCGTCCGAAAATCGGCCCGGACCTCGGCCTGGGTCCGCTCCCCCACCTGCGCCGAAAGCCGGATGCCGCGCATGCCGGCGATCAGACCGTCCAGGTTGTCGGCCGCGGCGGAATTGCCCTTGAGCACAGGCGAGTGTTTGAGCCACAGTTCGACGGCCTCGCGGCCAAAAAGGTCCTCCATGTCGAAGGCCACGATGATTTGCGATGAGTCGGTCCGGTACAGCGCTTCAAGCAGGTAGGGCGAGAGCCTTCCGCCGCCGTCTTCCTGCCACTCCCGCAGCCAGCGCGCCAGGCACTGCCGGTCCGGCGGCCATTGGGACGCGAACACGCCCGGCGAAACCTCCGTCACGTATCCTCCGCGCGGCGTCAGGGCGATCGTGCGATCGGCAACCTGGTCAAGCTGCCCGTTCTCCCGGCTGACGAGCCGTTCCAGCGAGATCTTCGTGCCGGGCTTGAACAGCGCCAGGCTGACGGTTTCGGCGTTGCCGGGATCCTCGACCTGCAGGTGGGCGCCGATGATCGCCACTTGCACCGACGGCGGCATGGCGACGGCCCCGGCCAGATAGCCCGTCTCCTGCATCTCGCGCCACCCCTCTTTCTTCGCGCGGGGGCTCTCCAGCAGCGCTTGCACGTCGATGACGGCCACGGCGTTCGTCGGCTCGGGCAATTTTCCGACCAGCGGCTCCCAGCGCTCGGCGGCCGCGGCCGAGACCGCCAGACAGGACCAAACGGCGGCAGCGGCGAGATTCAAGGCCAGGGTCTTCATTTCGGATCCTCCTCTCCTTCGACGGTAGGACGGCCCTTCCGGGCCGTCGCGGAAGTGACGTCCTCAAGCGGCGCCGGGGGCGATCCCCGTTGCCATCCGGACCCACATGGAGCACACCGCATGCCGAATGCTTCGGCGATGGGTTCGCCCGCGGCCGGCCAACTCCCAAGCCGCTGTCGCTTGCAGCGGAAGGAGATCGGGAGCGCCGCCGAAAGGGCTCCAATTCCCAGCGGCGCGAGATTCAGCCGCGGTGCCTGGCACGCTGCGCGCTCACCGCACGCTTGTGTCGATTTGGCGCGCTACGTGGCTTGGGTCACGTACCCGCGGCCACTTGTCACGCCGTCTGCGACGACGTAAGCTTCCGTGCGACAGCGTCTTGCAGACGGGGCGGCAAAGGCCGTGGGCCGCTTTGCCCGTCGCCCTCACTTCGCTGCCGACGGAATCGATGTAACGCCCTGCGCGTTTATGCGCTCTTGGAACAGTTTCTCGTTGCGTGTTCGCAGGGATTTCGATTGCACGGGGGAAGGCCGTCACACGGCCAACGTCGTGCTGGAAAGTCCCCCGGGCACGATACGGTCCCCAAAACCAACTCAAGCAACCAAAAAAAGGGAGTCCAACATGCACCGGTCTTCGCGGTTTGTCGCCCTGCGGCCGTTGGCGGCCGTGGTCGTTCTGCTCGCGCTCATCGCGTCGGCCGGCAGCGTCTTTGGCCAGGCGCGGCCCGAAGACGAAGTCCGCCGCCGCATCAAGGCGGCGTTCAGCCCGGTGGGCAAGTGGAAGATCACCAAGATGGACGTCATCATTGCGGCGGTCGAGTCCACGAACCCGAACATTCCGGGAGCAGGCGGCGGCGGCGCCGCCATGGGTAATGTCACCATGAAAATCGGCAGCTCGCTGGGGGGCGATTCGTACTTCGAGGTGCATCGGGACGGTTCGGTGAAAGGTGAGGGCACCGCGACTTACCACTTCGACGTGGCTGCCGGCACCACCGCCTTCGGAGGAGATGTCACGGGCTCGGCGCTTGGAGGGGGACTGGGGATTGCAATTCCCATCGGCGGCCACGCAGCCCTTGCGGACGAGCCGGACCGCAAGTTCACCATCAGCGGCGCGGCAGACCTGGAAACTGGCATTATCGTTCTTAATCCGTTTGAGGCCGACGGCGAGCTTAAAGGGATCATCAACCCTGGCGGGCACTCTTTCTCTTGGCCGGTCTGGGCGCCGATGTCCAAAACGGAAGGCAAAGTGTTGGTCCACGGGGCAACGCTGCTCTACCAAGTCGACGGCAAACTTCTGTTCAAGCAGATCGGCGACAAGAAGCATTACATCAACCTGTCGTTTGAGGCGGTGAAGTACGTCGACCTGGCGCCGCTCTTTGATTTGGCCGTCGCCGGTCCAGCGGGTCCCAAGGGAGACAAAGGCGACCGCGGGCTCAAGGGCGAAAAGGGCGAAAAGGGCGACACGGGGGAAAAAGGCGACGTGGGCGCGCGCGGCCCCAAGGGCGACAAAGGCGACAAGGGGGACAAGGGCGATCGCGGGCAGCCGGGGCTCACTCCGACCTGGCGCGCCGGTTCGGTGAAGGCGCCCGTCGGTCGGGCCACCGAGGTCCGCTTCGAGGTCCCGATGGCCGAGGGCAAGTATGCCCTCAGCCTCACGCCGGAGATGAAAGAGCGGTCGCGCTGGATCGTCGGTTTTGCCAACAAGACCGAACGCGGGTTCTCCATCCTGGTGGTGCCGGCCGATCCGAACGACCGGGCGGCGGTCGACGTGCCGATTGACTGGCTGGCGTTGCCCACCGGAGATCAAGCGAACAATCGGTGATCGCACGCGCATCGAAAGGACGCAGCGTGAACTCGATTCGGCATCTCGTCGTGCGCTTAGCGCTCCTGGCGGCGCTGGCCGGCCCGGCGCCCTCGGCGCTGTGCGCCGACGGCCCAGAAGAGAAGACGGTCGAGAAGGCCTACGACGCCGCCGTCGATCTCCTGCAAAACGACAAGTTCCCCGAGGCGCGCAAGGCCCTGGACGAGCTGGAGACCCTGGCCAAAAAAGTCCGCCAGGGAGACCCGGAATACAAGCTCGCCCAGGACGCGCTCAAGGAAATCCCGCGCCTGCGGGAGATCAGCTTTCACAACTCGGCCGTGGCCGCCGACCGCCGCGGCGACGAGGCGCTGCAGTCGGCCGATCTCGACGAGGTCGTGTCCGCCCGGCGGCAAATGGCCGCCGACCTGGCGGAGCTGGCCAAACTCAAGCCCAACGACCGCTCGGCAAAGACGAATTCGGAGAACGCGCGGCGGCAGCTCGCGCAGAGCCAGTTGCTGCTGCAACTTTCGCGCGGGCAGAAGGCCGACGAGCTGCTCAAGGCCGCGGAACTGCCGGCGGCCAAGCCCTTGCACGAGGTTGCGCCGGACTTTCTTCTGCCGCGCGCCGACGTCCCGGGCGTGGTGTCGCTGCGCGATTTGCCGGGCAAGGCAGTCGTGATTCAGCTTTTCCAGGGGGGGCACGCGACGGCGCCGATGGCGACGAAGCTCCTGGCGCTTTTGGAAAAGCAGTTCGGCGCCAAGGGAGTGGGCGTGATGGCGGTGGCGATGGACGACGGCGACGGCCTTGAGCGGCTCGATGAGTTCCTCACAAAAAACGCGCCGGCATGGCCCGTGGCCCTCAGCGATCAATCGGGGTTTGCGCAGCAGTACGTCCGCGGCGCCTATTACCTTCCCTCGTATATCGTCGTGGCGCCGGACCGCCGTGCGCTATGGATCGCTGATCAAGATCCGCTAGCCGGCACGGCGGCCGTTTTCAAGGTCCTGCTCGATGAGCTGGCGGCGCCGGCCGGCGACGTGCCCGGCGGGCCGGCGGCCTGGTTTCCCCGCGCGGAGCCGTTTGCCGGCCTGCGCATCGGCGGCGACGGACGGCCGCAGCAAGTGCGGCTGGCCGGCAAGCCCACGCTGCTCGTCGTCACCACCGCCAGCGAGGGACGGGAGCTGCGCGACGAGCTGTCGCGGATGGCGCCGGGCCTTTTGGGCAAGATCGAGTTGGCCGCGGCGGTCTACGTCGACGACCGCACGACCGCCGCCGCCTGGGCCGAGGGCTGGAAATTCCCCGCCTGGCGCCTGCGCGAGGAGCTGCCCGAAACGTTCGGTCCCAACTACGTCCCGCGCGTGGCGCTGATCTCGGCCCAGGGCCGCGTGCTGCACTGGTTCGTGCCGCCGCGCGACGACGCGCTCCGGGCGCGGGTGCTGTCGCAGTATGCGGCCGCGCTGGCCCGTCCGGGAAGCTATCCCGCGGCGGCGGACGAGCCGCCGAGGTTCAATCTGGCGGCGCGATCGGCCGGGGGCGCGGTGAAGTCGTCCGCAAAAGCGGCTTCGGACGCGGCCGCGGAGATGTTGATCGACGGCGTGGTGAACCGCGAGGCCTGGCGGCCTGACGGAAAACCGCCTCACGAACTGCGGTTGTCGTTTCTCGACGGCAAGCCGGCGACGTTCGACCGCATCGTGCTCGACGCCCGCTGCAATGTGCAAGCGATCGAGGTCCTCGCGGGCGATCGGGCGGAAGGCCCGTTCCGGTCGCTGGGCGTCTTTCGCCGCCAGGACCGCGAGGCGGCGCAGGCCTTTGCCGTGCCGCAAACGACGGCGGCCTTTGTGAACGTGCGCGTGCCGTCGGTGAAGGATGAAAAACGTTCGCCGCGGCTGGAGCTGCGCGAGATTGCCGTCGAGGAAGCGGCCGGAGCGCGGCCGTCGCTGGCCGAGCGGCTGGCGGCGCGAGCGGCGCCGGCCGGCGGGATGAACGTGCGCTTCGACCGCGATGGAATTCCGTTCTGGCAGCAGCTCGATTTCGGGCTGACGAAGGCGCCGGCCGCGTGGAGCATCCGCCAGCAGCGGCTCGTGGCCGACGACGCGCCGCACGGGCTCGACTTCCGGTCGTCGGCGCTGCTCAGCCCTCACGCGGCGGTGGGCGACTTCCATTTGCGGCTCGCGGCGCGGACGAGCAACACGGCCTCGGGCATCGTCTTCGGCTTTCAGGATTGGGAAAATTTTGATCGGCTGCTGCTCGTCAAGGGCGGCACGGACGCATCCCACGGGAACAGCATCCGGTTGGAGCGCTGGCGCGGCGGGCGGATGGAGGTGCTGGCCGTGCACGGCGAGCCGTTCCCGCTGGCAGCGGACATGACGCTCGAGGTCGTCCGCATGGGGGCGGACGTGGGAGTGAAGGCACAGGGGAAATGGCTGTTTCGCGCCGCCTCGCCGGACGCAAAAGCGGGGCGCGTCGGGCTGTGCGTCGCCGGCGACGGCGAGTTTCGCGTGGCCCAGTTCGAGCTTTCGCCGCAGGCGCCGGCCGAACTGAAGCTGCCGGAGGCCGAGCCGTTGTCGTCGGCCGCCGGGGCGTCGATCGCGTGGCTGAGCGATCAGTCTCGGCCCGAGGAGCCGGAGGGCTGGGCGTCGAACCTCTTGCGGCCGGCGGTGCTGGCCCCGGCGGGACACTGGACGGCGCGGCGCGTGGGCGGCGAGCCGCCGGAGATCGTGCTGGCCTTCCGCGACGGGCGCGAGGTGCTCGTTTCCAAGGTCGGTTTCGATCTGCCGAAGCTGGCCGCCGGCGAGGCGAAGGACCTCGTCCGAAAAGTCGAGGTCCTGGCCTCGCGCGAGGAAGTGCTCCGGCCGGAATCGTTCCGCTCGCTGGGAACGATCGATCTCGCGGTTGGTGAAGAGACGCAGTGGCTCACGCTGGCGGGGCCGGCCCCGTGCCGGTATTTGTCGCTGCGGCTCTTGGACAACCGCGGCGGCGAGCAATTCGTTTTGGGGCGCGTCTACGCCCGGCTGGCGGAGGGAGAGGCTCCCCAGGAGTCCGCGCAGGAGCGCAGCGCCGTCGAGGAGAGCTTTCGCGAACCAGCCGCCGCCAAGGAGCAGGAGCCCAACGACGACCGCCAGCGCGCGACGACCCTTCCGGCCGACCGCTGGGTGTCGGGCGACGTCCGCACCGGGCAGGTCGACTGGTTCAAGCTTCCGCCCGCGCCCAAGCGCGGCAAGCCGACGCTGCACGTCCGTTTGCAGGCCCTCCCCTGGCTGCGGCTCAAGGCGGTCCTGGCGGACGAATCGGGGAAAGAACTTCCGCCGCCGCTGGCCGATTCCAGCACGGGTCAGACCGCGCAGCAGCAGCGCACGATCTCCGCGGCACGCGGCGTGCCGGCTTACGTGCGCGTGGAAATGCCAGCCACGCGGTTCGGCCTGGTGATCGACACCAGCCTGAGCATGGGCGGCCGCGAGGCCGACCTGCGCGCCGCCGTCGACGCTTACTTGCACGGCGCGGAGGAGACCGAAGCGATCGACGTTTTGCACTTTGGCACGGACGTGGAGCCGATCGGCAGCCTGCCGCAGAACCGGGGCGACGTGCTCGAGGCCGTGGGCCGCTTGTCGGTCCGCGGCAACACGGCCTTGTACCAGGCCTTGCTCGAGGGGATGCGCGACAAGCAGGCGGTCGTTCTCTTGAGCGACGGCATGAACACCGTGTTCAAGGCGGGCTTTCCGGACCTGTGCCGGGAGGTCCGCCGCCGGCCCGTGCCGCTGTTTGCCATCGGCGTGGGACGCGATCTGTATGAGTTCGACGCCAACAGCGGGAACACGGCGATCGGGCTCTTGACGAACCTGGCCCGCTCGAGCGGCGGCCGGTTCTACTTCGCCCCCGAATCCGACGAGCTGGCGGGGCTCTATGGCCGGATCGCCGACGAAGTCCGCCGGAACACGGAGTACCGTCTGCACGTGCATTGGGAAGGCGTGGAGGCCGCGCCGGCGGAATTGGCGGCAGCCGTCTCTCGACCAGCGCCGCGGATGGCGGCGGGCTTGCTGCCGCCGGCCGAGGCGGAGTTGTCGCCCGCGACGCGCGGCAGGCCCGTCGCGCTCAAGCGGCTCGATCTGCCGTCGGGCCTGCTGGAGCTGCAACCCGCCATGCGCCATTTGGCGCCGCGGCCCTTTGCGATCGCGGGAATCTCGGCGGACACGGCAGCCGAGCTGGCGCAGGTTCCGCGCCGCGCCGTCACGAGGACGATGGCCAGCGCGGCGCTGCCGGGCGAGGCCGAGCTGGCGCCCATCCCCGCCGCGCCGGCTGCGCGACTGCCGCTTCGCGGTCCGGCGTGGGGCACTCTGCAAGTGACCCATCGCCCGTCCGACGAAAAGGCCCCGCCGCTGCCCAAGGCCCTGCTGCCGGCCTATCTGCTGGTACTCGACTCGTCCGGCAGCATGGCCGAGCAAATGGACGGGCGGACGAAGATGAACGTGGCCCAGGACGTGGCCAAGCAGCTTGTGAAATCGCTGCCCGACGGCGCGCAGGTGGGGCTGCGGCTGTATGGGCACTGGGGGATCTGGCTGGCGCGGAAAACCGATCCGCAGGCGGCCGCACTCAAGACCGACGACCCGCGCCTGGACAAGGACAGCGAACTGGTCGCGCCCTTGGGCCTGTTGACGAAGGAGAAACGCGCGGACCTGGCCAAATGGATCGACTGGGCGGAGCCGCGCGGCAAGACGCCGATGGTCTACTCGCTCTTGGAGGGGAAGAAGGACTTTAAGGGCGACTGGCACGGGCCCAAAACGATCGTGCTCGTGAGCGACGGCATGGAGACCTGCGGCGGAAAGCTCGCGGACGTCGAGGCGGCCTATAAGAACTCCGAGCTGGGCGTGGTCGTGCACGTCGTGGGCTTCGACATCAAGGAGAGCGAGGCGGAGCAGCAGCTCAAGGCGATCGCCGCGGCCGGCGGCGGCGGTTACTTTCCCGCCAAGGACGCCCGCCAGCTCGCCGAGGCCCTGCGGAAGGCCGTCGCCAGCACGTCCTACGTCGTCTTCGAGGAGGACGGCAAGACCGTGCTGGAGCGCGGGCTGGTCAACGGGCCGGCGCTCGAGCTGCCGCCGGGGCGGTATTTTGCGGCGATGCCGTTTGCAGGCGCTCGGCCGGTGGCGATCGAGATTGCCGAGTCGGGCGCGGCCGTGCTGCGCCTGACGGAGGAGACGCAGCTTGTGCCCGACGAAAATGTGCCCGAAGAAAAACAATGAAACGAAACCGGAAGGGATTGCGCTTTTAGGTTCGAGCTACGTTTTGAAGGCGCGGACTCAGTCCCCCCTTTGCGGGGGAGGGTTGGGGT
>JACOUI010000223.1 GCA_016177915.1 Planctomycetia bacterium | reverse complement strand
TTTATTTTGAGGAATCATACAGCATAGTACAGTTGAGCCTTCCCCCCCTTCGTAAGGGGGGGATGCCTTCCGACCACCGATGGTTGAAAACTGGCCACTGACCGCTGACAACTGGCTGCTGACCACCGACTGCCGACCGCCGACTACGGACAACTGGCCACTAACCGCCAGCATCAAGTTGCTCGGCTTGACGTCGCGGTGGACGAGGCCGTGTTCGTGCGCGTGCTGAAGGCCCAGCGCCGCCTGCCGGACCAGTTCGCAGGCGTCCGCGACGGAAAGCGGCCCGCAGCGCGAGGCGAGCGTCGACAGGTCGATGCCGTCCACATATTCCATCACGAGGTAGTGCGTGCCGGCGATTTCGCCCGCGTCGTGGGCGGCCACGATGTTCACGTGGCTGAGCTTTCCGACGGCCTGCATTTCGCGTTCGAACCGCGCGACCGAGCCGGCGTCCTTCGTCCGCTCGGCGGGCAGCAGCTTGACGGCCACGACGCGCTGCAGCTTGGTGTGCATGGCGCGATAGACGGCGCCCATGCCGCCCTCGCCGAGTTTCTCGAGGAGCTGGTAGTGTCCGAGCTTGCCGCCGAAGGGGAGGTCTTCGTTCGCCGCGCTGGACGCAGTCCCGCCGGACGCAGCCGGCGGGCTTTGGGGATGTTCGGCGAGGGCCAGCGACGCGGCGCGCTCGATCGCCAGCCGGCATTCCGGCTCGTGGAAGAACTCGACCACCGCGGGCGACTGGCGCAGCGGCTTGGCAAAGCTCTCCAGCTCCTCCTCGAGCGTGCGGATCGAGGCCTGGCAATGCATGCAAGTGGAAAGGTGCTGCGACAGCTCGTCGGCCAAGGCCTGGCTGACGTCGCCGGTAAGGTAGCCGGAAAGCTGCTGACGCTGGGGGCAAGGAGCAGCAGGCAACATGAGTGGCACCGTGTGTCAGTGTCCAAGCCCACCGGCTGCGTCCGGTGGGACGAATCAGGATCCGTCGAATCGTCTACCAAGAACAATGCGGGAGCGCCACGCGAACGCGGAATTTGCAGGCGGGGTTTCGTCGTAAACGTCTGGCGAGCAATGTTTTGGAAAAATGCGGAATGGGAGTTCTTCAATCCTCGGCCAACATTTCGCGCAAGCGCGCTAGCACGCGATATTTCGCCTGCCGCACGGCCCGCGGCGTCATGTCCAGTTCGTCGGCCACCTGCGGTGCCGGCTGCCCGTCGACGGCCGTCCGCCAGAACGCCTGCCACGTCCGCTCCTCGAAGTCGCCGCGAATGATCTCGATGGCCCGATGGACGAGATCGCTCTGTATCCCCGACGGGACCTCCGACGCGGCCTCGGACGACGGCGCCTCCTGGTCGGGAATCCCCTGCATGTGCTCCAAGGCCGCGCTGCCGCCGGCCGCCTGGGGGCGCGAGGCGCTGCGGCGGAAATGCTGCCGCACGGCGTTCCGCGTGATGGTCCACAGCCAGCCGCGAAAGGTGTGCTGCGGGCCGCCGTGCTGGAAGCCGTCGATCTGCCCGGCCACGGAGCGAAAGACCTCCTGCACGACGTCGGCCGCGTCGCTGGCCTGCAAGCCCGATTGCCGCGACCAGCGGTAGACGAGCGGCGCATAGAGCGCCGCGAATCGCCGCCAGGACTCGGCGTCGCGCAGCTTGAGTCGGGCGATGAGCGTGGACGACGTGGAGCCGGCCGCGGCGCTGGCGCTGGTGTCGATCATGTCGAGGCGGCCGAAGAAGCCCGACCGGGGTGACTTGACGCAACAACAGTGTACCCACGGCCGGGCTGCGACGGCAAATTTCTTGCGGCGATCGGCGGCTTGCGCAGAAATCATGCCGTTTTTCTCCGGCGTCAGGACGACGCACCGGGGGGCTGACGCCTGAGCGCTCGCCAGGAGGAAAGGGCTTGGCGCGTTGCGTGTACGGCGCAATAGAGCATAATTAGGGGGCAGCCCTCGGAACGGTCCCATCAAAGGCCAAGTTGCGAAAGCGCCAGAGAGCGGAGGAGGGGATATGCGAGCCTGCTTGATTGCACGGGGCGTGGTCTGCCTTCTTGCCGTCGTGCTGTGCGCCGCCGCGGCGCCGGCACAGAACGACGCGGCCAAGGAGTTTCGCAAGGCCAAGCCCAAGCTGCAGCAGAAGCTGCGGAGCAAGAAAGTCGACGACCGCGTGGCGGCGATGGAGGAGCTGAAGGGTTTTCCGACCCTGGACGCGGCGAAGCTCGTCGTGCAAGTGGGACTGGACGACAAGGCGCCCGAGGTGAAACAGGCGGCGTATGGAACGCTGTTGGCGCTGCGCGGCGAGAAAGAGATTTCGGACTTCCTGCTGCAGAAGCTGCGGGAGACGAAGCGGGCCGGCCTGACGCCTGAGTCCGTGCCGCTGGTGGCGGCGATTGCGGCCAGCCCGCCGGGCGAGACGCAGGACGCGGTCGTCGAGGCGCTGGACGCTATTTTGGGGACGAACAAGGCGGACGGGCACGTGGTGGTGCTGCTCGTCGAGTCGCTGGGCGAGCAGGGGAACGAAGCGGGGCGCACCGAAGCGGTCCTGCAGGCCTTGGCCACGCTGCGGAAGACGAAGCACTACAAAAAACACTTCGGCTTCCGGCGGACGGTGCTGCAGGCGCTCTTGGTCGTGTACGAGCGCGAGGCGATGGACGATTTGATGGCGCTCTTGCCGTCTTTGCGCGGCGAGATGCTGCAGGACGCCGTGGCGCACCTGGCGGCGGTCTCGGGCCGGCGACACGGGACGGACGCCGTGAAATGGGCCCAGTGGTGGCAGGAAAATCGCGAGAAGTTCGTGTTTCCGGAGGGCGTCGCGGCTGCCGTCGATCCCGGCGCCGTGGGCGGTCTGGCGTACTACGGCATCCCGGTCAACGCGCGGAGGATCGTGTTCATCCTGGACACGTCGGCCAGCATGGTGGGCCCGCGGCTGGACGCCGCCAAGCGGGAGCTGACGAACACGATCGCGGCGCTGCCCAAGGAGTCGTATTTCGGCGTGGTGTCGTTCAACACGGGCGTATTCGTGTGGCAGAAGGACCTGCTGCCGGCCACGGAAGACAACAAGCAGCAGGCCAGCAGCTTCATCAGCGCGCTAGCGCCGACGGGGACGACCTCCACGTTCGACGCGATCCAGGCGGGGATGGGTTTTGACACCGAGGCGATCTACCTGGTGACCGACGGCATTCCCACGTCGGGGAAGATCGTTCCGCCGGCGGGAATTCTGGACGCCGTGAGCCGGGCGAACCGGGTTTCTCGGTTTTCAATCTACACCGTGGGAATCGCGGCCCAGCAGGCCAGCGAGTTCCTGCGGGCGATCGCGGGCAAGAATTGGGGCAAGTTCACCGAAGTACAGAATTAGGAGAACGTGGCTGGGGTCACGCGCAGCGTGCCCCAGCCGCGGGACCCAGCACTCGAAAAATGACCGACCCTTTCGCACCGCTGTACGACGGCTTCGGGCGGCTGCACACGAGCCTGCGGATCAGCGTCACCGACCGCTGCAACATCCGCTGCTTCTACTGCATGCCGGCGGAGAACGTGCGCTTTTTGCCGCGGCGGGAGATTCTCTCGTTCGAGGAGATCGAGCGGTTCGCGCGCGTCGTGGCGCGGATGGGCGTCAACAAGCTCCGCCTCACGGGCGGCGAGCCGACCGTGCGCCACGGCCTGGCGGACCTGGTCCGCATGCTGGCGTTCGTGCCGGGGATCGACGACATCGCGCTCACGACCAACGGCATTCTGCTGGCCGAGCAGGCGCAGGGGCTGAAAGACGCCGGCCTCCACCGCCTCAACGTCAGCCTCGATGCGCTCAACGCCGAGACTTTCAAAAAAATCACCCGCCGCGAGGGTTTTGAGCGCGTGCTGGAGGGCATCTTCGCGGCACAGCGGGTGGGATTCGAGAAGATCAAGATCAACGCGGTGGCGATCCGCGGCCTGACGGAAGACGAGGTCGTGCCGCTGGGGAATTTCGCGCGGCAACACGACCTGGAAGTGCGGTTCATCGAGTTCATGCCGCTGGACGCCGACGGGGCCTGGCAAAACGACCAGGTCCTGCCGGGGCACCGGATTCGCGAGATTCTGGAGCTGGGAATCCTGCCGCTGGTGCCCCTGCCGCGGCCCGACCCCAGCCAGCCGGCGACGGACTACGTTTTCGCCGACGGCCGTGGGCGGATCGGGTTCATCAATCCCGTCACGGAGCCGTTTTGCGGCGACTGCAACCGGCTGCGGATCACGGCCGAGGGAAAAATCCGCAACTGCCTGTTCTCGATCGAAGAGTGGGACGCGCGGGCGGTGATGCGCAGCGGCGGCAGTGACGAGGACCTGGCGAACCTCGTGCGGTCGTGCGTGGCGGCCAAGAAGGCCGGGCACGGCATCAACAGCGACGAATTCGTGAAGCCGGCCAGGGCGATGTATGAGATCGGAGGCTAGGAGCGGCCGAAAAATAACTTCCCGAATTGTCGCCTTTCGCTCCGCGAAAGGACGCTCTTTCGCGGAGCGAAAGACGACACTTAATTCTCGTTCGACCCCTAATGCCTAGTGGCTGGTGGCTGGGACCGATTGGGGGCAATGACGAAGCACGAAGCCCGAATAACGTGAATGGACGCAGCCAGTGCGCCAGGCATCCTGCTCCTCGGACGTTCGACCCTCGTGCTTCTTTCGACCTTCGTCATTCGACATTCAGGCGGCCGGCCCTACATTCGGCATACCGCGCCTGCTACAATTCCGTCGGCCTTTCCCGGCCGGTGCATCGTCCCGGCCACACTTCGAGCTTGAGGAGAACTGAAAGTGGGTCTTCTGGACAAACTTCGCGGCGAGTTGATCGACATCATCGAATGGGTCGACGACTCGAGGCACACCCTCGTGTGGCGCTTCCCACGCTACAACAACCAGATCAAGAACGGCGCCCAGCTCATCGTGCGGCCGGGGCAGGTGGCGGTCTTCGTCCACCGCGGCCAGCTCGCCGACGTGTTCGAGCCGGGCAGCTACACGCTCAAGACCGACAACCTGCCGATCCTGAGCACCCTGGCCGGCTGGAAGTACGGCTTCGACAGCCCCTTCAAGGCCGAGGTCTATTTCGTCGCCACGCGCCAGATCACGGACCTGAAATGGGGGACGCCGAACCCCATCATGCTCCGCGACGCCGACTTCGGACCCATCCGCCTGCGGGCCTTCGGCACCTACACGCTCAAGGCGATCGACCCGCGGGCCTTGCTGAAGGAGCTGGTCGGGACGGACAGCGCGTTCGAGACGGACGAGGTGACGGAGCTGATGCGGTCGATCGTGGCCACGGCCTTTGCCGACCTGGTGGCGTCGTCGAAAGTGGCGGCGCTCGACCTGGCCGCGCGCTACGCCGAGATGTCCGAGGACCTGCGGAAGCTGGTCTGCGAGCGGATCGACAATGAGTACGGCCTGGAAGTGCCGCAGCTTTTCATCGTCAACATTTCGCTGCCCGAGGAGGTCGAAAAGGCCCTCGACACGCGGACGAGCATGGGCGTGATCGGCGACATGGGGAAGTTCCAGCAGTTCCAGATGGGGCAGGCGATGATGGCCGCCGCCCAGAACCCCGCCGGGGGCGGAGCGGCCGAGGGGATGGGCCTGGGGATGGGCTTTGCCATGGCCAACCGCATGGCCCAGGCGCCGATCGCGGCGCCGGCGCCAGCGCCGGGCATTCCCCCGCCGATGCCGCAGCCCGCCGCCTGGTACGTGGCCGTCGCCGGGCAGACGCAGGGACCGTTCACGGCGCAGCAACTTGCGCAGGGCGCGGCCGCGGGACAGCTCAGCGCGGCGTCGCAGGTCTGGAGCGCTGGCATGCCTGGCTGGTCGCCGGCGGGACAGGTGCCGGCTCTGGCGGTTGTGTTTGCCGCGCCGCCGCCCCCGCCACCGCCCGCAACGTAGCCTGGATCAGGGTGGATTCGGAACCGGGACTGGATGTCCCCCGCTCGCTACCTCTGCCATGACTGCCAAACCGCCCGTCGTGCGCGCCGTGCCGGCCGTCCCCCAAGCCGCGGAAGTGCTCCGCACCACGACCGACCTGCCCGGCGAGAGCGTGGATGCGGGCAAGGGCCGCGTCTTTCCCTGCGACGGCTGCGGGGCCGATCTCACCTTCCACATCGGCGTGCAAATGCTCAAGTGCCCCTACTGCGGGCATGAAAAGCAAATCGAGATTCCCGAAGGGGCGACGGTCGTAGAGCAGGACTTTCGCGCGATGCTCCAGCGGATGCGCGAGCTGCACGACCGCGGCCGGCAGCCGGAGGAGGGGACGAGCGAGGTCCGCTGCGAGGCCTGCGGCGGGACGGTCGTCTTTACCGGCCCGTTGACGAGCAGCGAATGCCCCTATTGCGCCACGCCGCTGCAGCGCGACAACGTTCACACGGCGGCGAATCGCGTCTCCGTCGACGGCGTGTTGGCGTTTCAGGTCGATGCCGATCTGGCCCGCGCGAACCTGGCCGCCTGGGTCCGCTCGCGGTGGTTTGCGCCCAACGAGTTTTTGAAGCGCGGCGTCGAGGGAAAGTTCAGCGGCAATTACCTGCCCTACTGGACGTACGACACGATGACGGCCAACCGCTACAGTGGCGAGCGGGGCGAGCATTATTACGTGACGGTCGGGACGGGCAAGAACCGCCGCACCGTGCGGCACACGCGGTGGTATCCCGCTTCGGGAGCATTTCAGCGGTTTTTCGACGACGTGCTCGTCCTGGCCAGCCGGGGGCTGAATCGCAAGCTGGCGCTGAATCTTGAACCCTGGCCGCTGGGCTATTGTGCGCCGTTCAACCAGCAGGTGCTGGCGGGCTTCTTTGCCCGCACTTACGAGATCGATCTGGAGGAGGGCTTCCTCGAGGCGAAGGAGCGGATCGACGGGGCGATCGTCGCCGACGTTCGCTCGCGGATCGGCGGCGACGAGCAACGGATCCACTCCATACAGACGCAATACAACGGCATCACGTTCAAGCACCTGTTGTTGCCGGTGTGGCTCCTGGCCTATCGCTACCGCGACAAGATCTATCAGGTGATGGTGAACGCGGCGACGGGCGAGGTGCAGGGCGAGCGGCCCTATAGCTGGGTGAAGATCACGCTGGCGATTGTGGGGGCGATCGCGGCGGTGGCGACCGTGGTGGGGGTGATTGCGGCGATGCAGTGACGGTGCGGCGCGCCGCGGTCGATGCGCGGGCCCTTTTTGTCCACCGACGGCTCGTCGGCGCGAGGTCCGTCCAGGCCACAACCAGTTCACGCAACGACCTATTGCGTCTCGTTGACGGCCCGGGCGCCCGACGCTCCGCCCGTGCCCGGCTGGCCAGCCCGCTCGACCAAAGCTGGGCTGACGAACCGCTCCGTGACCCACAGTTTGAGCATCAGGTCGTTGACGCTCTTTGCCTCGCCGCGCAGGCTGTCTACGTTGGGGAGGGGCCGCGCGCCCTTGGCCTCCAACAGGTTCACGCTTTCGCGCGCGTCGGCCGACACGTCGTAGAGGGCCGGCGCCTCCGCCGCCACATTGAAGATGAATTTCCACTTGTCGCGCCGCAGGCCCAGGTATTGCATCGCGAACGGGTTGTTGAAATACACCGTGCGGCCGGGCACGCGCCGCACGAGGCTCGTCCCCACCGCGTGATTGAGCCCCTGCATGCCGAAAATGTCCATCACCGTCGGCAGGAGATCGACCTGGCTGGCCACATCGTCGATTTTTACGGGCCGGGCGATGCGGCCGGGTGCGAGAATCAAGAGCGGGATGCGCATGTTCTCTTCATAGAGGTAGTTGATGAGCAAGTGGTTGCCGTGGTGCTCGCCCATGGGCGTGCCCGTGTCGGCCAGGACGAACACGATCGTCTTTTTCGCCAGGCCGCGCTCTCCCAAGAGCCGCATGAAGAGCCCCAGGCACCGGTCGGTGTAGCTGAACGTCTGCAAAAAGCGCGCGTATTCCTGGTCCGGATCGACGGCCGTCGTCGGAGGCTGGTAATCCGGCGGGACGTGCCAGGGGTGGTGGTTCGTGATGGTGAACATCGTCATTTGCGCGGGCTGGCCGGCGGCGTCCTGGCCGGCGAGCCAGTCGGCGGCATAGCGCACGAGGCACTCGTCGTGAAGACCCCAGCTTGTGCGGGCTGCGCCCTTAAAGTGCGGCGCCATTTGCTCCTGCCCGTACAGCTCGTGATAGCCGTGCAGCTTGAAGAACGGGTCCTGGGACTCGAAGGCAAGCGGCCCGGCGAAAAAGTAGGCGCTCTGGTAGCCGCGGCGGTTGAAGAGGTCGGCGAGGCCGATCATCGGCACGCCGGTCCGCGACTCTTGCTCGGCCATCGGCGAAAAACAGGGCAAGACGCCGAACAGGCTGGCCACGACGGCCCGCGACGTCTGCACGCCGTTGCCGTAAAAGTTCGTGAACAGGATTCCGCCCTGCGACAGGCGGTCGAAATTCGGGCTGACGTTGTGCCGGCCGCCGAGCACGCCCACGTCCAGCGCCCGGAATGACTCGAGGAACAAGAAAACGACGTGCGGCCGCTCGCCCTCGGCGATCGCGATCTCGAACTGCTTCTCGCCGGTGAAGCCGACGGTTTCCTTGAGGAGCGGATAGTCCGGCGACGTGCGGCGGAAGACCTCGGCCTTGGGGGTCAATAGCTCGATCGCCCCATCGTCGTCGCCGCCGACGGCAGCCGGTTCGGTCAGCACGAGCGACACGAGCCGGGTCTCGTCGGCCAGGAGCAGGTTGTTGGTGGCGTAGCCGACCTGGGCGGGAATGGCGGCCCGCGCCAGCAGCGCTATGGCGGCGAGCACCGGCAGCATGGCCGCCAGGCGCCACGAGGGCTGCCAATGTTGAACCTGGCGGCGGAAGAACAGAAACAGCAGAGGCAGCGAGACAACGAGGGCCGCCACCCCGGCCGCCAGGCCCCCTAGCCCCAGCTCGACGGCCGAGCTGGACATCGTCTCCAGGTCGGCGGCGAAGGCCAAAAGTTCATAGTCCATCCGCAGGCCAGTCTTGTTAAAAAGCAGAAAGTCGACGAGCAGATAGAAATGCAGGGCGACGAACAGGGCCGTCGCCAGCGCGGCCGACAGCCTCCATCGCCACGGCTCGCCGAGGCGTTTGAAGAGCCAGCCTGCCGCCGCAATCACCGCCAAAGCCTGTACGGCGATGAACGCGTCCTGCGGCAGCGAAAAAAACATCACCCGCGATCCGACCCGAAGGAGCGTCGGCAGGCCCACGGCGTGGGGCGCCTGCCAGATCATCGTCGCCAGGCGCAAGACGCTCGGCGCCGCGATGAAGGCCAGGAGCAGCCATCGCGCGGCCGGCGGCACGAGGGGCCGGGGCAAAGGGACCTCGCTGCTGGTCGGTTTGCGGTCATTCATATAGCGCCTGCATTGTTTTCAGTTTGCAATTCGGTCGGCGCAGTGTCACGGCGATGGTGGATCGCGCGGCGCCGGAGCTTCCGCCATTCGGGCCCGCTCCATTAGCTCGCGGCTGACGAAGCGCTCGGTCATGTGCAGTTTCAGCAGGTAGCCGTTCACCGCCGTCACGTCCGCTCGCAAGGCTTCGAGGTCTACGCGCGCGCCGGCCATGCCGGCCAGGTCGCGCGACTCGCCCGGATCGGCCGACAGGTCGAAGAGCGACGGCGCGCCGGATGAGAGATTCAGCACGTATTTCCAGTTCCCACGGCGCAGGCCGAGGTACTGCATCGCAAACGGACTGTTGAAATGCGCCGTCCGCCCCTCCACCCTCCGCACAAGGCTCGTGCCCACGGCGTGGTTCAAGCCCTGCATCGAAAAGAGGTCCATCACCGTCGGCAAAAGATCGACCTGGCTCCCCACGTCGCCCACGACGACGGGCCGCGCGATCCGCCCCGGGGCAAGGATCAAAAATGGGATCCGCACGTTCTCTTCGTACAGGTAGTTCACCTGCATGAAATTACCGTGGTGCTCGCCCATGGGCGCGCCGGTGTCGGCCAGGACCAGCACGATCGTCTTTTTCGCCAGCCCGCGCTCCTCGAGCAAATCCATGAACAGCCCCAGGCAATGATCGCTGTAGCTGAAGGTCTCGAGAAACCGGGAATACTCGTGGGCCGGATCGACGCCCGTTTCCACCGGCCGGTAGCCTGGCGGCGTCTGCCAGGGGTGATGGTTGCTGACGGTGAACATCGTCAGTTGCGCCGGCTGGCGTTGTGAGTCGGCGGAGGCCAGCCGATCGACGGCATACCGCATCAACCATTCGTCGTGGACGCCCCAGCTCGTCCGCGGCGCAGGGGGAAACTGCGCCGCGATTTCCGCCTGCCCGTGCAATTCGTGATAGCCGTGCAGGCGAAAGAAGGGGTCTTTTGCCTCGAACTCCAGCGACCCGCTGTGCAGGAAAATGCTGGCGTACCCGCGGCGGTTGAAGAGGTCGGCGATGCCGACCAGCGGCATCTCCGGCTGGGCCGACTGTTCCGATTTGAGCGAGAAGCAGGGGACGACGCCGAACAGCCCGGCGATCACGGCCCGCGTCGTTTGCGCCCCGTTGCCGTAGAAGTTCGTAAACAGAATGCCTTCGCGCGCGAGGCGGTCGAAATTCGGGCTGACGTTGTGCCGGCCGCCCAGCGCCCCCACGTCCACGCCCCGAAACGATTCCATGAAAAGGAACACAACGTGCGGCCGCTCGCTCGGCGCGATCGACACGTCGAACTGCTTTTCTCCCGTGAAGCCGAGAGTCTCTTTGAGGAGCGGGTAATCGGGCGAAACGCGGCGGAAGACCTCGGCCTGTGGCGTGAGCAGCGCGAGCGCGCGGCGGTCGTCGCCGCCCATCAGGTCTACCGGATCCAGAAGCGTGCGCGACACGAACCGCGTCTCGTCGTCCAGGAGAACGTTGGCGGTTGCGTAGCGCACCTGGGCGTCGAGTCCCAGCCGCGCCACGACCGCGATCGCCCCCACGGCGGGAATCGCAAGCGCCATCGACCACGACGGCCGCAGCTCCGGCACGCGCGCCCGGAAGAATCGATACAGCATTCGCAGGCAAACGGCGATCGCCGCGACGCCAACGGCCAACCCCCCAAGCCCCAGCGCCCAGGCCGAGCTGGCCATCGTCCCCAGATCGCCCGCGAACTGCATGAAGGCGTAGTCCATCCGCAGGCTGGTCTTGTTGAAGAGCAGGAAGTCGAAGAGCACGTAGAACTGCGCCGCGGCGAAGAGGGCCGTCGCCAGCGCCACGGCGGCGAATTGACGCCACCGGTGGCCCATCGGAAACAGGAGCCACCGCGCCGCCAAGACCAGCCACATCGCCTGAATGGCGATGAACGCATCCTGTGGGATCGCGAACAACATCGCCCGCCCACCCGCACGGACCAACTCCGCGGCGTCCGGGAACTGCGGCCAAAGCGAAACCAGCGTCACCGCCCGCAAGAGCGTCGGCGCAGCCATGAAGACCAGCAGGAACCTCCAGCCGGCCGAGGGGAGGCAGGGCCGCGAGAGGCTGCGCAGAACGTGCGCGTAAGGTCGGCGATGAACGTTCATCTCTGTTTGCCTGCCCGGCGGCGCGCCGAAGCGGCGAAGCGGCGGGTGCCAGCGCGTACGCGAAGCGCGACCGGGGGCGCGCAGTGTCCCCGCCGCACCGATAGGAAAGCATAGGTTATGCGTTGGAGTACCGCCTTTAGGCGGTAAGAAGACCGGCTGAAGCCGGGACTCCAACTAGGCCAACAGCTCGCGAATGACCGCGCCGTGGTCGATCGCTACGACCGGCCGGCCGGCGTGGTCCGGGAAGTGCACGCTTGGATCGACACCCAGCACGCGGAAAATTGTGTGGTGAATGTCGCCGGGTCGCAGCGGATTGTCCTTGGGGCGTTCGCCCAGCCGGTCGGTCGAGCCGACGATCCGGCCTCCCTTCACCCCGCCGCCGCCCAGCAGGCAGAACATCGAGGCGCCCCAGTGGTCGCGGCCGGGTGTGCCCATGCTCCCCGCCGCTCCGCCGTTGCCGCCGTTGTTCATTCGCGGCGTGCGGCTGAATTCGCCGCAGAGGACGACGAGCACCTTGTCGTAGAGGCCGCGGTCGGAAAGGTCTTCAAACAGCGTGCTGACGGCCATGTCGACCTGCGGCAGGTAGCGCTCCATGCCGGCCTGCAGATCCCAGTGATGGTCCCAGCCGCCGAAATGGCACGTGACGAACGTCGACCCGGCCTCCACCAACCGCCGCGCCAAGAGCGTGCACTGGCCCCAGTGGTTCCGGCCGTAGCGGTCGCGCAAGCGCGGGTCTTCCTGCGAAATGTCGAAGGCCTTCCGCGCCCGCGGTCCCGTGACCAGCTCAAACGCCTGCTGATCGAATTTGTCCATGGCCTCGATCGTGCGCGAGGCTTCCACGCCGCGCTGCAAGTCGTCGAGCGCCGTCCGCAGCCCGCGGCGGTCCTCCAGCCGCTGCATGTTCAGGCTGGCCAGCGCGTCGAGGTTGGTGACCTTGAAGCCCGGGCTGTTGGGGTCGCCCTGCGTCTCAAAGGGATCGTCCTGCACGCCCAGGTAGTTGCCGCCGAAGTAGCCCGGCCGAATGCCGATGCTCATGGCGTAGGGCACGCAGACGTTGGCCGGCATCCCAGCCTGCCGCGGGCCAAGGACTTTCGTGGCAATCGAGCCGAAGAACGGGTATTTGCCGGCGGTGTTGGCGCCGCTGGCGTCGCCGCGGCCGGTGAGCATCCAGTGCCCGCCCGTGAAGTGGTCGCCCGAATCGTGGTGCAGCGAGCGGACGATCGAGAACTTGTCGGCGATCTTGGCCTGCCGTGGGAAGAGCTCGCCAATGTCGAAGCCGGCGACGTTCGTGGGAATCGGCTTCCAGATGCCCCGGTACTCGGCCGGGGCCTCGGGCTTCAGGTCGTAGAGATCCATGTGGCTGGGCCCGCCGTCCAGCCACAGCAGGATCACGGCCGTGTCTTTCTTCTCGGCGCCGGTCGCGGCCGAGGCGGCCTTCCAGCGCAAGAGGTCGCCCAGGCCCACGGCGCCCATGCCCGCGACGCCGACCTTGAGGAAGCTGCGGCGGGAGAAGCCGTCGCAGTAACGGCGAGTGGAACCGGCCTCGATGCGAAGCATGGGAGCCTCCGCTAGCGAGTCAGGGCGGGTCAATCAACGCATGCACAAACTTTTATCGGATTGATTGTAGCGGTTTCATGGGGGAAAAGTCAACTGCCATGCGTGCTGTGTCACCTATCCGCGATCATCCGCCCAATCCGCTGCATCCGTGCCCCATTCTCTCGATGATCACGGCAAACCGCGCTGATTGACCCTTGGCTATGTGAATGGCAGAATCCGGGCCTTGCCTGGGTTCCCAGCCGCCCGGAGGGATTCATGCTCGATTTTCCGCGCCGCGTGCTGATGGTCGGCTACGGCTCCGTCGCCCAGTGCACGCTGCCGATCCTGGTCCAGCACGTCCGCGTGCCGCCGAGCAACATCACGGTCCTGGACTTCGAGGACCGCAGCGAGCTTTTGCGCCCCTGGACGAAGCAGGGCGTCCACTGGGTGAAGGACAAAATCACGCCGGAAAACCTGGGCAACGTCCTGGAAAAATATCTCGCGCCGGGTGACCTCTTGATCGACCTGGCCTGGAACATCGACTGCTGCGAGATCGTCGCCTGGTGCCACGATCACGGCGTGTTATACCTCAACACGTCGGTCGAGGTGTGGGACCCCTACGCCGGCGGCCACCAGCAGCACCCCACGCAGCGCACGCTCTACTGGCGGCACATGAACGTCCGCCGCATGATCTCACGGTGGCCAAAGCCCGGCCCTTCCGCCGTCCTGGAGCACGGCGCGAACCCCGGACTGATTTCGCACTTCACCAAGCAAGCGCTTTTGGACATCGCCGCGAAGCTGGACGACGACGGCAAGCTGGCCGGCAAGAGCGGCGACGAAATCCGCCAGCTCGCCAAGAACCAGAAATTCAACCTGCTGGCGATGAAGCTGGGTGTAAAGGTCATCCATTGCAGCGAGCGCGACACGCAAGTTTCCGACGTGCCCAAGGAGGTCGACGAGTTCGTCAACACCTGGAGCATCGAGGGTTTTCGCGAGGAGGGCACGACCACCGCCGAGATGGGCTGGGGCACGCACGAAAAAGAGCTGCCGCCCTTGGCCTACGAGCATGCCGAAGGTCCTAAGAACCAGATCTGCCTGGCCCGGATGGGCATCAACACCTTCGTCCGTTCCTGGGTTCCCGACTACAGCATCCGCGGCATGGTCGTCCGCCACGGCGAGGCCTTCACCATCTCCGACCGCCTGACCGTCTGGAAGGACGGCGAGCCGATCTATCGCCCCACGGTCCACTACGCCTACTGCCCCTGCGACGCGGCCGTCGCCTCGCTCAACGAGCTGCGCGGCTACGACTATCATTTGCAGCCCCGGCTGCGGATCATGTCCGACGAAATCACGAGCGGGGCCGATATCCTGGGGGCGCTCCTGATGGGGCATGCCTACCAAAGCTGGTGGACGGGCAGCCTCCTGACCATCGAGGAATCGCGGCGGCTCGTGCCGCACCAGAGCGCCACGACGATGCAGGTGGCGATCGCCGTCGTGGCCGCCGTCGCTTGGATGATCGAAAACCCCGAGCGCGGCGTGCTCGTGCCCGACGACCTGCCGCACGAGTACGTTTTGAAAACCTCGAAACCTTACCTCGGCAAGTTCCTGTCGATCCCGTCCGACTGGACGCCTCTGAAACACGACGGCGGCAGCTACTTCGGCGGCTATAGCCAGCCGAACTTGGATTACGACGACCCGTGGCAGTTCAAAAACTTCCTCCTCTGGCACCGGGATTGAACTTGGCCGCATCCCCGCCGACCTCGCGTCGGTGGACTCGTGACTGAGGGCTAGATGACAAGACTTCAGGATGCACGTCCCCGCCGACCTCGCGTCGGTGGAACGAGGGATTGCGAGCTACGCGCGGGCCGAACCATCGCGCGCCGCCGATCGCAGCGCCACCGACGCGAGGTCGGTGGAGGAGAGGGCCGTTGCGGTCCGCGCCTAGCTGCCAGTCGTGCTGCCACCGACGCGAGGTCGGTGGAGCAGAACGCATGGTCAATCGACGCTCCGCCGCCAATTTAGCAAGTACTTCATGGTCGCCCCCAGAAAACTCCAGCAGCTTGCGCGGCAGCACGGCACGCCGCTCTTCGTCGTCGATCACAACATCCTGCGCAAGTGCTACCGCCTCTTCAAGAAGCACCTCCCCCGCGTGCAGGCCTATTACGCCGTCAAGGCCAACGCCGACCCGGCCATCATCAAAACGCTCTACGACGAGGGGGCAAGCTTCGACGTGGCCAGCATGCCCGAGTTCATGCTCGTCCACGAGAACATCAAGGACCTCCCGGCCCGCCAGCGCCAGGACTACATCTGGGACAAGATCATCTACGCCAACCCCATCAAGACGCCGCAGACGCTCGAGGAGCTGGACCAGTACAAGCCGCTCGTCACCTACGACAACCCCGAGGAGATCAAGAAGGTGAAGCGGCACGCCCCGCACGCGGGCCTCATCCTGCGGGTGAAAGTGCCCAACACCGGCTCCGTCGTCGAGCTGTCGAGCAAGTTCGGGGCGAATTCCGGCGAGGCGGTCGATTTGATCGCGGCGGCGTTCGAGGCGGGGCTCGTCGTCGAGGGGCTCAGCTTCCATGTCGGCAGCCAGTGCACGAACTTCACGAACTACGTGCAGGCGCTGCAGCTTGTGGCCGGCATCTTCCAGGAGTCCTGGGACCGCGGCTTTCGGCAGGTGAAAATCCTGGACATCGGCGGCGGCTTCCCGGTCGCCTACGACGACCACGTCAAGCCCTTCCGCAACCTGGCCAAGATGCTCAACGCCGAGTTCGACCGACTCTTTCCCAAGGAGATGGAAATCCTGGCCGAGCCGGGGCGGTTCCTCGTCGCCCCGGCGGCCGCGCTCGTGGCCGAGATCATCGGCAAGGCCTTCCGCGACGGGAAACTCTGCTACCACATCAACGACGGCGTCTATCATACGTTTTCGGGCGTGATTTTCGACCACATTCAATATCACTTCCAGGCGTTTCGCGACGGGCCGCAGCAGATTTGCTCGGTCTTCGGGCCGACGTGCGACGCCCTCGACACGGTCTCGCTGGCGGAGCAGCTTCCGGGGGACCTGGAGCTGGGCGATTTTCTCTACAGCGAGAACGTGGGGGCCTACACGCACGCCTCGTCGACCTATTTCAACGGCTTCCCGCCGGCAAAGGTCGTCCACGTGAACCAGTGACGGTTGGAGTCCCGCCTTCAGCGGCGAAAGGCCGGCCTCAGCCGGCTTCGACAATGGCTTTAGCCGCTAAAGGCCCGCGGCTTTGCCCCCCTCGTAAAGGCTGGTAGGGGTTCCCAACGGCCCAGTCGGCACATTTTGCCCGGTATTGGCCGCCTGACGCGAACATTTGCCCCCGCCCGAACCGCAAGCTATGGTTTTCCGGGCGCCCGTGCGCCTTTCCCGTGACCCTGCGCGGTCCGCCGCCGCGATTGTCTTCCACGAACTGTTCCCGCCGGAATGTGATTTTCGGAGCGAAAGCATGTCCACTGTCAACGTCTTGGATCCGTCGTTCGTGGATCGCCGGAAGCACGAGGGCAATGAATATCCCGCGTCGCGCGAGCGGCGGCAATTCGGCAACAGCTACGACGAGCTGACGCCGGACGCGCGGGAGCTGGCGCTGGCGGTCGACCAGTACAAGCTGCACCACCGGCGCCGCTTCGTGACCTACGAGGAGCTGCTGCACGTCGTGAAGTCGTTGGGCTATCGGCGATAAGGGCGGCGGCGGAGCGTCTCTTCGTCCGCTCCCTCCCCCCTTGCGCTCGGAGGGTCGGGGTGGGGGGTGGAAGGGCAAACCAAGCGCCGCTTCAGAATCACCGCCCAAACAACAGAATCGCTCTGCAGTGCAGCATCTGGAATCGTTCGCGCTGGCTCTGCGCTTGTTGTTTGCGCTGGACGCCGTACGATGGCGGGCATCTGTGAGGTGTTCACATGACAGCCCGCCTTTCTTGTTTTCTCGCGCTCTGGGCCCTGGGCGGCGCGCTCGCGGCCGCGGATGCGCCGCAGGTGTCGTTCAAGGCCAGCGACGGGGAGTTGGAAATCGAGGTCGGCGACCAGCCGTTTGCCACGTACGTCTATCGCGACGAGAAAATCCCGCGGCCCTATCTGGCGCACGTGAAGGCGCCGGGCGGGATCCAGGCCACGCGGAACCATCCGCCCGTCGAGGGCCAGGACGCCACGGACCATGCGGATTTTCATCCAGGCATCTGGCTGGCGTTCGGCGACTTGAGCGGGGCCGACAACTGGCGGCTCAAGGCGCGGGTGGAGCACGTGCGGTTCGTCGAGGAGCCGAAGGGCGTCGCCGGGCGCGGGGCGTTTGCCGTGCGCAATCGCTACCTCGCGGCCGACGGCAAAACGGCCGCCTGCGAGGAGACGTGCCGAATTTCGGTGCTCGTCCGGCCGGCGGGATATCTCCTCGTCTGGGACTCGACGTTCCAGTCCGACACGGGCGATTTCTACTTCGGCGACCAGGAGGAGATGGGCCTGGGGTTTCGCGTGGCCACGCCGATCGCGGTGGCCGGCGGCGGGCGCATCTTGAACGCGGACGGGGATAAGAACGAAAAGGAGGGCCGCGGCAAGCAGGCCGCCTGGTGCGACTACCGCGGGACGATCGACGGCCGTATCGTCGGCGCAACGCTCATGCCCGATCCCAAAAACCCTCTCCGGAGCTACTACCACGTCCGCGACTACGGCCTGATGGTCGCCAATCCGTTCGGACGCAATGCGCTCACGGGCGGGAAAGTGAGCCGCGTGACGGTGCGAAAGGGCGAGAGGTATCGGCTGCGGTTCGGGGTGCTGGTGTGTTCGTCGAGCGGGCATGAGGCAGTGGATGTGAAGAAGGCGCACGAGGATTTTGTGCGCGAGATTGAGCACAAGCGCGAGTAGGGCAGCGCGCTCGCGAATCTCAGGTGCTGAAGCGGCCGAGAAGCCCGGCTGAAGCCGGCTAGCAAGGTTCCGTGTGTCGCCCCCACCGGCTAAAGCCGGCGGCATACAAAAAGCCGGCTGAAGCCGGCAGGTCCGAGACAGGCCACTTCGTTATCCTCCAGCACGCCGAGTGAAGAATTGTTGGATTCGCGGCCGGGAAATTGTCATAATTGGCGGTCGTCGCACCGCTTCAGGTTCCAAACACGTTCAAAGCAGGACGCAGCCATGACCCAGCGCATCGCCCGCACCGCGCAAAGCGCCTCCTCCCGCCAGACCCGCCGTCAATTCCTCCAGACCACGGCCGCTGCCGGCGCGCTTTCATTCGCGGCGCCGGCGCTCCTCCGCGGCCGCGAGCTGAACGAGAAGCTGAATATCGCCATCATCGGCTCGGGCGGCCGGGGCGGAGCGAACCTGAAGCAGGTCGCCTCCGAGAACATCGTCGCCCTCTGCGACGTGTCGGAGGAAAACCTGAACAAGGCCGCGCAGAACTATCCCGACGCCAAGCGCTTCACCGATTTTCGCAAGCTCTTCGATCAGCCGTCGCTGTTCGACGCGGTCGTCGTCAGCACCTGCGAGCACACGCACGCCTTCGCCACGCTGCCGGCCTTGCAGCTCGCGAAGCACGTCTACTGCGAAAAGCCGCTGACGCACGGCATCTGGGAGGCGCGCGTCATCCGCCAAGCGGCGGCCAAGGCCAAGGTCGCCACGCAGATGGGCACGCAGATGCACGCCAGCGAAAATTACCGCCGCGTGGTCGAGCTGATCCAGTCCGGCGCGATCGGGCCGGTGCGCGAGGCGCACGTCTGGGTCTCGCGCGCCTGGGGGCGGCAGCCGAGCGAAGAAGCGGCCCGGGCGAACAACGACATCCTTGTCGCGCAGGAATTGCCGACGGATTCTTCGCCGCCGCCCTCGGGCTTGCACTGGGAATTGTGGCTGGGACCGGCGCCGTACCGGCCGTTCAACGCGGTCTACGTGCCGGGTCCGAAGTGGTACCGCTGGTGGGATTTTGGCAGCGGGACGATGTCGGACCTGGGGAGCCACTGGAACGATTTGCCCTTCTGGGCCTTGAGCCTGAAGGCGCCGCTTTCGATCGAGGCTTCCGGCCCGCCGCCGCACAAGTACCTGGCGCCGGCCTCGATGCAGGCGACGTACGAATACGGGGCGCGCAGGTCGCCCCGCGGCGAGGAGCTGCCGCCCGTGCGCATGACCTGGCACCAGGGCACGAACAAGCCCGAGGTCTGGACGAAGGGCGGCATTCCCAAGTGGACGAACGGCGTGCTCTTCGTCGGCGACAAGGGGATGGTGCTGGCCGACTACGAGAAGCACGTGCTCTTGCCGGAGAAGGACTTTGCGGGCTTCAAGCCGCCGGCGCCGTGGATCGCAAAGTCGCTGGGGCACCATGCGGAGTGGATTCACGCCTGCAAGACGGGCGAGCCGACGCTCTCGAACTTCGAGTACGCCGGCTGGCTGACCGAGGCGAACCACCTGGGGAACGTGGCCTACCGGATCGGCAAGAAGATCGAGTGGGACGCGGAGAACCTGCGGGCGAAAAACGCGCCGGAGGCGGAGGCGATCATTCGGCGGGAATACCGCGACGGGTGGAAGCTGGCGTGATCGGTTCGAGTTGCGAGGAGAATGGGACACGCATGGAGTGGATTGGACGGACGGGCGCGGATCAAAGGCAGGCGGGCCGCCTACCCCACGGGAGAATGGCAGGCGAGACGCCTACCCCACGAAAATCGGCCGCCTAAAGGCGGTACTCCAACCGCTTACCCCACGTTACGGGGCGTTCCATTCGGCGAAAAAGTCCTTGAGGAATTGCTCCATGACGGCGTGGCGCCCGCGGGCCAGGTCGCGGCCGGTCTTGGTGTTCATGCGGCCGGCCAGGAGCAGGAGCTTTTCGTAGAAGTGATTGATCGTCGAGCCGGCGCCGCGCTGGTAGGACTCGAACGAGTCGTGCAACGTAGGCGGAACCTCCGGGTCCCAGAGCGGCTGGCCTTTGTGGCCGCCGTAGGCGAAAGCGCGGGCGATGCCGACGGCGCCGATCGCGTCGAGGCGGTCGGCGTCCTGGACGACTTTGCCTTCGAGCGTGGCCATGGGCGTTTCCACGTTCGCGCCCTTGAACGACAGCGACTGGATGATGCCGGCGATGTGATCGAGGTCGCTCTGCGGAACCGCGCAGGATTGCACCCAAGCGATGGCCCGGCGGGGGATGCCGTCGGACGGTGCGCGACCAGAAGCGGCGGCGAGCTTCCAGTCGTCGAGGTCGTGCAAGAGCGCAGCCATCTCGACGACGAACGTGTCGGCCCCTTCGGCCTTTCCTATCCGCCAGGCGAGCTGCCAGACGCGGCGGATGTGCCACCAGTCGTGGGAGCCTTCCTCTTGCATCTCGCCGCGGACGAAGCGGGCGGTGTTTTCGATTGTGGCGGCGGCGTCGAACATGGTTCGGCTCTTGCGGTCTGGCGAAGCGGTGCATCGTGCGACACAATGGTGCCATTGCCGATTTTCGTCAAGCTCTTGAAACAACAGGCTCACCATGTCCACCGGAATGCCGACGAGCGCCGCCACGCACCCCTTCCTGCCCGAGGCGCCGGGCTGGCCGCTGCACCCGGCCATGGTCACGTCGGGACTCGATCTGCCGGGCTTTCGGATCACGAAGTGCTTCGGGATCGTGCGCGGGCTGATCGTGCGCTCGCCGGGTTTCGCGGGCGGGATCAGCGCGGCCTTTCAGGCGATGGGCGGCGGGACGGTGCAGACGATGGTCGAGGTCTGCGAGCGGGCGCGTCACGACGCGTTTTTGTTGATGGTCCAGCACGCCGTGCAGTTCGGGGCGAACGCCGTCATCGCCTTCCGCTACGACACCACGGAGATCGCGCAGCAGATGACGGAGGTGCTGGCGTATGGGACGGCGGTGTGGGCGGAGCCGGTGTGAAGGGTCGTTTGTCGCCGGTGGACTTTTGGTCTCGTGGCGTCGACTTAGGGATCGGAGATCTGCGCGTTGTTCGATCCATCATCGTCCGCCAGACCATCGGCAAGCGTCGCGTCCCAGAGTTTGCGTTCCGCCAATTCATCCGCCCACGCGTCGCGATCGCGCCGCAGGCGCTCAAAGGCGCGGTTTGCATCGTGCACAAACCTGCGACGTACGAGTTCATTCACGCGATTCGATGGCGCGTCGGTCATTGGGTGATCTCGTTCCAAACCTGACCGGAGGCGGTCAGCGAATTCCCAAGTGCGCTCTTTCTCCCTACTTGTACACATCCTTCCGGTGGCCAATGCGTACAACAAGCACAATGAGGCGATCGTCGTAAATGTCGTAGACGATCCGATAGTCGCCAACGCGGATGCGCCACGTGAGCGATTCGCCGACGAGCTTCAGCGCTCCTGGCGGGCGCGGGACCTTGGCCAATCCGTCAATGGCTGCCACGAGACGCTGTTGGACCTTGGAAGGCAGCCGCCTGAGCGCCCGGTCCGCAGACGGCTTGAGTTCGATTCGGTAGCTTGTCGACGACAAAGTCTACTCCATCCCCAAACGGGCCTTGACCTTCTCGAGGGGGATGGATCCCTTTTCCTTCCGCGCCTTGCGCGCGGCCTTGATGTCGGCTTCGTCTTCCAGCCGCTCGAGGAGCGCCAGGTCGTCCATCGACACAATGGCGGCGATTCCCTTGCCGCGGCGCTCCAGGACGACGCGCTCGCCGCCGTAGGCGACGCGGTTCAGGGCGTCGGCGAGGTTGTTGCGAATCTTGGCGACAGCGACGTTCATCGGAACTCCTTTGAATATAATCGGACCGAAAAGACGGTCATTATGGATATATTGTACAAGACGGCCGTTTAGTCAAGTCCGACGGTCGGCGATCGGTTAGCTGTAAAGCTGAATCGCCCGGATAATTTCATCGAGGTCGTTCGCGACCTCGACGGCCCGGTTGGCGAATGCCGCGCGCTTCACGCCGCGCGAGCCGAGGACCTTGTTGAACTGGTCCTGGTCGGTCGTGTGATACGCGACCGTGGCCGTGGGGTCCTTAAGCTGGTGCCCCGTGAGAATGCAGACCACGCGCTCGTCGGCGCCGATGACGCCCTCCTCGACGAGGAGCTTGGCGCCAGCCACGGACGCGGCGCTGGCCGGCTCGCAGCCGTAGCCGCCGGCCCCGACGCGGCTCTTGGCGTCCATAATCTGCTGGTCGGTCGCCTCGCGGACGACGCCGTCACACACGGCCAATGCCCGCAGGCACTTGAAAAGGTTCACCGGCCGGTTGATCTCGATGGCGCTGGCGATGGTTTCGGCGCGGCGCTTCTGGCGGTCCATGTCGGCGAAGAAGCCGTCGATGGCGGCGGCGTCCGGCTCGCCGTCGTTCCAGCGCACGCCGCGCACGTGGTAAAGCTGATAGAGCGTGTCGGCGCCCGCCGCGTTGACGACGGCCAGCCGTGGCACGCGCGGAATCAGCCCGAGTTCCAACAGCTCGGCAAACGCTTTGCCGAACGCGCTGGCGTTCCCCAGGTTGCCGCCGGGGCAGACGATCCAATCGGGAACTTCCCAGCGGAGCGCCTCCAGCACGCGCAGCATGATCGTCTTCTGCCCCTCGAGCCGGAAGGGGTTGACGCTGTTGACCAGGTAAATGCCCAGGCGCTGCGAGACCTGCTTGACGCGCTGCATGGCGTCGTCGAAGTCGCCCGCGATCTGGATCGTGAGCGCGCCGTAGTCGAGGGCCTGGGCCAGCTTGCCGTAGGCGATCTTGCCGGAGCCGACGAAAATCACCGCCCGCATCAGCCCCGTCACGCAGCAGTAGAGGGCCAGGGACGCGCTCGTGTTGCCCGTCGAGGCGCAGGCGGCGCGGCGGGCGCCGATGGCGCGGGCGTGCGTGAAGGCGGCCGACATGCCGTTGTCCTTGAAGCTTCCGGAGGGGTTCATGCCCTCGTACTGCAGGAACAGCCGGCCTGGCTTCACTCCCACGAACTTGGCGACGGCGTCGGCGCACTGAAGCTGCGTCTGCCCCTCGCCGATGGTGACGACGCTCTCGGGCGCGGCAAAGGGCAATAACTCGCGAAACCGCCAGACGCCGCTATAGGCCAGCGGGTCGCTGCGCTTTGCCCATTTGCTCTCGAAGAAGCGGAGCGAGTCGGGCGGACGGGCCTTGTCCCAGTCGTAGGCCACGTCGATCAGCCCCCCGCAGGCCGGACAGGCGACGAGGGCGTCGCTAAGCGCATAGGTCGCGCCGCAGCGCGGCGCGATGCACTTCTGGAACGCCAGGTCGGTGACGGTCGAAAGGGGGATTGCTTGTCTCCCGTTGGAGTCCCGCCTTCAGGCGGTTTGTAGTGACCGCATTCATGCGGTCCTGCTGCCGGTCCTTTCCGCCTCGGCCAGCGTAAGTCTATGTCGCCCGCCAAACTCCATCAAGGAACGCGCCAGTGCACCGCCGCCGCGAGCAGCGCGTTGAGATTGACCCTGCCGGCAGCAGCCGCTAGAGTCCCGCGCGGCTGGCGCTGCTGGCAGTCGGCCTGCGCGCCATCTGCGTTCCCTCCCCGTGCGATAGGGCATCTCCTCCGTGACCGAGCCGTCGCCAGCCTGTCCGAAGAAGCCCGCGCGACGGCGCTGGCGTCGAGCAACGGCTGCGCTCCTGATCACGGCGCTCGTCGTCGCGGGATGGATCGTCGTCCCGCGAGGACTCGATCGATTTCACGCGCGGCGGTTCGCGGTCGTCAAAGAAGGCGTGCTCTACCGCATGGGCCAGCCGACGGAAGAGGGGCTGGAGAAAATCGTCAGGCGCTACGGGATCCGAACCGTTATCACGACGCGGCTGGAGGACCCGACGCTGCGGCGAGACCTGTTCGACCTGGGCGAGCCGAGCGGCGCGGCCGAGTCGGCCGTGATTGCGCGGCTGGGGGCCGAGCAGTGCGACGCGCCCTTCCCGCCGGCTTGGTACTGGCCCTGGCCGGCGCCCGACCACTTCGAGCGGATCATCGACCTTTTGGGCGACGAGTGCCGGCAGCCGATCCTCGTTCACTGCCACGGCGGCATGCACCGCACCGGCACGATCGTCGCCCTCTACCGCCTGGAGTACGACCGCTGGCCCGTCGAGCGGGCGCTGCAGGAGATGTACAGCTTCGATTTCGGCGTCACCTACCCTGTTCACGAGCTGAACCTGCGGACTTACTGGCCGCGGCCACGGCCCGACGAAGCGCAATGGCGGGCGCTACGGGAGGCGTTTGGGCAAGCCGCGCCGGATGCGAGAGACTTCGAGACGCTCGTGCGCGGAATCGCCAAGGCACGGGACGACGCGCAGGTGCGGGCCATCCTGGTGGACTATGTTGCGCGCGGGCGGCCGTTTGCACTGGCGCTTGCCCAGCGGGTTCTGCAAACGTGGTCGCTGGCGGAAGGCGGCGTGAGAAAGGACGACGCGCTGGCCGCTGGCGCCGGGGCTCTGGCGATGCGGGCGCTGTCGGATCGTTCGGCCGGCGAAGACGAAATTGCCGCGGCGGCGGCGGTAATCGCCGATTTCGGCAGCCCCGAGCAGCAGGAGCGATTGTTGCGCGAGATGGAGTCGGGGAGCCCAGCGCCCGCCGACGATAAGCGGCGCCTCGCACTGGTCCTGGGCGTGGCGAGCCGATATGCGCCCAGCCGGCTGCCGTTTCTGCGGCCTCTGTTGGACGACGACCGGCCGCTGCCGCTCGCACACCACGCGATGATCGACGAGCACGGCAACTTCTATCGCTTCCGGTATTGCGACCTGGCGGTTGCTCGGCTGTGCTCGATTACGAACGCGCTCGTGGTGGGCGGCGACTCATCGACCTGGGAGCCGGGGAGGGACCAAGCTCGGCGCTGGTTCGCCGAGCACCTGGAGGCGGCGGCGCCGTCGCGATTTTCCGGCCTGCCCTGGCACCACACGACGGCGCAGGATTATGGCGACCAACCGGCGCTGCGGCGGTGAACGATCGTCCGGCGCGCCCTTCGTAAGACGCAGAATGTGCCATCCAGGAATGGCCTATTCGTTCTGCGGCAGCGGACGGACCTGCACGGTGATGTTGTTTTCCTTGGCCTCGACCGTGTAGGGAGACACCCCCTCCAGCGGAAGCTGGTTCTGGTCCTCCGGCACGACCATGACGGTGTAGGTTCCCGGCGGAGCGCCGGGTTGCGATTTGTCACCCGCCATCGTCGAGAGCTCGAACGAGCCGTCCTTGCCGATTTGGCCGGTCGCATGATTGCCGGATTCGGACGTGAACTCGATGAACCCGCCGGTGAGGGCCGAGCCGTCCTCGCGAACGACTTTGCCTTTGACGGGATGGGTCGCGACGGCGGTGGCGCCCGTCGAGGCGTCGCCGCCGCCGCAGCCGGAAAGGCAGGCCAGCGCGGCAAGCGTGACGCACAGTTCGCGCAGACGAAACTTGGACATAGTTCGCCTATCGATGAGTTCGTGGGGAGGAGAGAAGAGAATCGGGCGGCCGGCGCCTTGGTTCGCGCCGTGCCGCCCGCAATGGAACGTCGAGGCACGCGGGGGGCCGACGCCCCCCGCGCGCCGAAGGCGCTTACTGCCAGTCGAAGGGCTGGCGGTCGTACGGATTGCAGACGCGCTCCCAGTTGAGCGGCAGCATCCCCTGCTTCAGGATCCGCGCGCTCCCATCGCCCAGGGCCACGTTCATGCCCGCCGTGTGCATGCCGTGGGCGCGCCGGGAGTCGCATTCGGTGACGAAGTTCACGCGCACCTGGAACATCAGGCAGGGCGGCGTGCCCGCCGTCGTCGGGACCTTCGAGGTCGTTCCGGGGACGCAGAAGATCGGCCGCCAGACGCTGTTGGAGTCGCTCCACAGGTTCCCAAACAGGCGGGCGGGGTTCCCGGTGGCGCCGCACGTCCCGTACTGCTCGGCGAACACGACCGTGTTGGAAAGCCCATCGATGAGCATTCCCATCGTGGTGCTGCCCTCCTGCCGCTGGGTGGAATTCGCCCCGAAGGGGTTGCCGAAGACGTAGTAATTGCCGGCGTAATTGCTGATCGCCCACACGTTCGCGCCCCCGTTGCTCGTCGCCCCAAAGCCCGTGCCGCCGGAAGCCGGCTCGCCGGGGCAGAGGAAGACCGGGATCACCTGCTGGAAGACGCGCGGCCGCGACGTCCCCGGATTGACGATCGTGTTGACGTTGAAGTTCGCCGCCTTGTAGAGCGGATCCTGCTCGACGTACGGGAGCAGCCAGTTGAACAGCGTGTAGCCGCGCGCCTGACCCCCGATCGTGCCGGGCTGCGTGTACTTGTTCGGCAACGACAACAGGCAACCGGCACACGGCGCAACCGACGGCGGGTACGAATTGTAGATGTCGTGGATCGTGTGCGACGCGATGGCCAACTGGTGCAGGTGATTGCTGCACTGGGTGCGGCGGGCGGCCTCGCGCGCGGCCTGCACGGCGGGCAGCAAGAGCGCAATCAGAATGCCGATGATGGCGATCACGACGAGCAGCTCGACCAACGTGAAGCCGCCGGGGCGGCCCCTCCCCCCCCAATGACTCGGATGCATGGCAGTCCCCTTTCCAAAAAGAGATGAATGAGAAGAACCGAGAGATCGTGGAAATCCTACTCCTGTGCGAACCAAATTCATAGAACAAAATGGATCGCGCGACCAATTCTGTTGACGGCCCCCCCGGTGCACGCGGAGAATGGGGAACGTGGGGCGCGTTGGCCCGCCGCACCCGCACGGACCGCACTCATGACCGTCTCGCGTTACATCCCCAACCCCACCCCCTGCGGACGCAGCCGCCGCGAGTTTCTCTGGCAGGTCGGCGGCGGGTTCGCCGGATTGGCATTGATCGACTTGCTCGTCCGCGACGGTTTTTTGACCCCGCCAGCCCAGGCCGGTGAGCCGGGCGCGACGAAGGTGCGCCCGGCAACGCATCCGCTGGCCCCCAAGCCGCAGCATTTCAAGCAGCCGGCCAAGCATTGCATCTTCCTCTTCATGAACGGCGCCCCCAGCCAGGTCGATACCTTCGACCCCAAGCCGGAGCTGACGAAGTTCAACGGCTCGCCCTACAGCGGCAAGCTGACCGTCGGCTCCAACGGCCGGCCCGTCGGGTTCTTGATGCAGTCGCCCTTCCCGTTCAAAAACCACGGCCAGTCCGGCCTTCCCATCAGCAGCCTCTTTCCGCACACGGCCAAGCACGCCGACGACCTGTGCGTGATCCGCTCGATGTATACCGACACCGCCGCCCACGCCTCCGGCTGCCTGCAAATGAACACGGGCAGCGTGCGGATCGGAAAACCCTCGCTGGGAACCTGGCTGAGCTACGGCTTGGGGAGCGAGTGCGACAATCTGCCGGCCTACGTGGTGATGACCGACCCGCGGGGCGGCCCCATCGGCAGCGCCTCGAACTGGACGGCCGGCTTCATGCCCGCGGCCTTCCAAGGAACCCTCTTCCGCAGCCAGGGCCTGCCGCTTTTGGACCTCGCCACGCCCGCGGGCGTGAGCGACAAGGCGCAGCGGCGGTCGCTCGATCTCTTGGGCGAATTGAACGAGCAGCACCTGGCGGGCCACGGCTTTTCCAGCGAGCTGGCCGCGCGGATTTACTCCTATGAGCTGGCCTGGCGCATGCAGACGGCCGCGGCCGACGTGGTCGACCTGTCGCACGAAAGCGCCCAGACGCTCGAAATGTACGGCGTGAACGACAAGCTGACGGCCGATTTCGGCCGCAAGTGCCTCCTCACGCGGCGGCTCATCGAGCGCGGCGTCCGGTTCGTGCAGATTTATTCCGGTGGCGGGCACATCGAGGACACCTGGGACGGCCACACCGATTGCATCAACAACCACAAACTGCACGCGGGCGAGACCGACAAGCCGATCGGGGCCTTGATCGCCGACCTCAAGCGGACCGGCCTGTGGGACGAGACGCTCATCGTGTGGGGCGGCGAGTTCGGCCGCACGCCCACGAGCGAGGGCGTCAACAAGCCCGGCCGCGACCACGACTGGCACGGTTTTTCGATGTGGCTGGCGGGCGCGGGCGTGAAGGGCGGCCAGGCGGTCGGCGCGACCGACGATCTGGGTTTCGCCGCGGTCGAGCGTCGCTGCCACGTGAGCGAATTGCACGCGACGATCCTGCACCTGATGGGCCTCGATCACCGGCACCTGACGTGGTTTTACCAGGGCCTGGAGCAGCGGCTGACGGGGGTGGAAGAGAGGGAGGTCTTTTCGGAAGTGCTCGAATCCTAGTGTCGCCTTTCCCCGCCCCTTTTCAGCCGCGAAGCGGCGTAATTCGATAGCCAGGGGCAAAGCCCCTGGGACCGATGCCGGGCATCCCCGCAAGCCCCGAAGGGGCGACACTCCCTCCGTGCCCAACCCTTCCCGGCCCGACGTGTGGCGAGACGCCCTCCCCTTTGGAGTGCGGCGACTTGTCGCCGCTTTTTTCCGCCGCGCAAACTCAGGCGGCGCGCTCAACGGCCCTCCGCCGGCGCGCCAGCGGAAGCCGGGGCCCTCGCCGGGTCAGCGCGGCGCGCGCCGGGCGCGAAAGCGGCGACGAGTCGCCGCACTCCAAAGCCCCACCGCCGGCGTCGCGCCGGTGGAGGGATGATTGGCGGCTAGAAACGCCCAAACCCCCTTGGGATTTCCCGTTCCTCTTCAGCCGCGCAGCGGCGGCCGAGCGCACTGGCGAGACGCGCGCGCCACCAACTCGCAAACCCCTCCCCCGCCCCACCGACCCCGCGTCGGTAGACGGATGACTGGTGGCTACCCCCGCGCCCC
>JACOUI010000222.1 GCA_016177915.1 Planctomycetia bacterium | reverse complement strand
GAAAAGCTCGCTGGCGCAGGTGCTATCGAGCATCGCCAGTATTCGCAACTCCGAGTGATGTCAGTCGAAAAAGGAGGGAGAACCATGAGTTCGACAAAGTTGGCTGCGACGTGCCGGTTTTCGGTGATGGTCGCTCTCGTGGTACGACCCGGCTCGTTCCTCGAGCGTCGCCTTTTTCCCGATGTACCCGCTTCTGATCCGCATCGGATCGGACGTGACGCGACTCAGTCCGCAGCTTTGCGCCGTCTTGACATCGAATGCAGCGCTACTTGCCGCGTTCGCGCTCTTCTCCCACTACCTTCGGGCGCGCCGCGGCGGTCCGGGCGATGACCGCCCGCAAAACTTCGCGTTGTGGGCGTTCGCGCTTTTGCCCTCGACGTTCTTTTGGCGCATGGGGTTTAGCGAGTCCTGTTTCCTGGCCGCGGTACTCTTGGCGATGCTGGGGATGCGGCGTCGCTGGCCGCCGCTTTGGATCGCATTGGCGATCGGCCTGGCCACGGCCTGCCGCCCGGTCGGCGTGGCGCTTCTTCTGCCGTTTGGTCTCTACCTATGGCGGCAGGCCGGAGCCCGTTGGCTGACGCTGCTGCGCGGCGCGGCCCTCTTTCCGCTGGCTTGCTGGGGATTGCTGGGGTACATGGGCTATTTGCACCACGAGTTCGGCGACGCGCTGGCCTTCGCCAAAACGCAAGAGCTGTGGCGCAACGTGCCCGTCGTGCCGTGGTCCGAGAAGGCGCTGATGCTCGTCAGCCTCGAGCCGGTCTGGAGCGTCTACGTCGAGGGCTACCCCGGCTACTGGCGGCTCCACGAGCGCGAGCACAGCGCCTGGTTCAGCCTGCATTTCTCCAACCCCATTTTCTTTGTCGGCACAGCGTGCCTCGTCGGCATCGGCGCATGGAAGCGCTGGCTGACCGACGAGGAGCTGCTGCTGAGCCTGGGCCTTTTGGGAATGTGCTACGCGACGCGCGCCTACGAAATGTCGATGCAATCGCAGGCCCGGTTTGCCAGCGTCGTCTTTCCCGTCTACATCGTGCTCGGCCATTTGCTCGCCCGCGCCCCGCGCTGGCTGGCCGTCGCGATTTTCTGCCTTTTTGCCGCGTACCTGTTTTGCTATTCGGCCCTTTTCGCCACGGGAAGTCTTTTCATTTGAGAGGGACGCGACCATGCGATGCAACCGGCAGGCGTTCACACTCGTGGAAGTGCTCACGGTCATTTCGATCATCGGCATGTTGCTGGCCCTGCTGCTGCCCGCCGTCCAGGCGGCGCGCGAAGCGGGCCGCGGCACGGTCTGCCGCAACAACCTGCGTCAGATCGCCATCGCCTGCGAAACCTATCACGTCACGCATGGAAATTATCCGCCCGGTCAGATGTGGGGCCCTTACGGCCTCCGCTACGATTCGACGGCCTGGAGCTTCTTGGCGCGGCTGCTGCCGCACCTCGAACGACAGGACCTCTACGAAGCCGGCGGCATTCCCGACAAGACGTTGCGTGAAAGCGGGATTGCGCATTACTCGCTGGCCGTCTTGCGCTGCCCTAGCGACGGGACGCCCGGTCCCAGCCTCGACCGCGGCAACCTGGAAGGCATCCCCATCGCGCTGACGAGCTTCAAGGGCGTCAGCGGCGCGAACTGGGGTGCCGACGGCTCGCAAAACCTCGGCCCGGGGGAAGTCCCCACGCTCTGGCCGAATCCCGGAACGAACGGCTCCTGGGACGGGCTGGATGAGGGCGACGGCATGTTCTACCGCAGCGACTACAAAGTCCGCCGCACGCACGCGCACGTCCTCGACGGACTCAGCAACACATTCATGCTGGGGGAGGACCTGCCCGAGTGGGACGCCTACTGTTCCTGGCCCTACGCGAACAACGCCTACAGCACCTGCGCCATCCCGCCGAACCAGCGGCAAGCGTTTGACGCCGGCGACTGGCCCAACGTGCAGGGCTTTCGCAGCAACCACCCCACGGGCCTGAACTTTGCGTTCGCCGACTGCCACGTGCAATTCGTAAGGGAATCGATCGCATTGGACGTCTATCGCTCGCTGGCGACGATCAAGGGCAAGGAGTTGGTCAGCGTCCCACAGTAATCGCCCTCGATGAATCGGGGCACTACGAACCGCGCCCCGCGCTGGCCCTTGCCATTCTTGGCCTGTTCGCCGTTTGCCTGTCTTGCTACTCGGCGCTTTTCGCCACGGGAAGTCTTTTCATTTGAGAGGGACGCGAGCATGCGGTGCCGCCGCCATGTGCGGAAGTTGATTTTCGTCCACGCCTAACTAAAACTGAGTGCACCTCCAAACATGATTGACGGCTGGAAAGGCCGTCCGACGGGTCACCTCACGGGTCCGCGCCGCGTAGTTTCGGTGCGAGAAAAAGTCGGAAAAGGCAAGTGGCACGCGAAATGCAAATCTGTCTAGGACGGTTGCCGGTCATAACGTCGCATTGCGACTGGCGTTTGAGCAACGGCCCGGCAGAACGCCATTTAGCCGCGCGTCGTGCGGGAGGCCGGCAGAAAGGGCATGTGTGCAGCCCTGTGCGGATTGCGCGCCGCTCAGTAAGGCAGTGTGCGAACCAGACCGTCGAGGTGCTCCAGTGATCCGCGTTCGCTTTCATGGCCGAGGCGGCCACGGCGTGAAGACGGCCAGCCGCATCCTGGGGACGGCGGCCTTCCTGGCGGGGTATCAGTGCCAGGACTCGCCCGTCTACGGGGCCGAGCGGCGCGGGGCGGCCGTCGTGGCGTTCACCCGCATCGACGACGAGCCGATCCTGGAACGCGGCACGATCAGCGATCCGGACTTGATCGTCGTGGCCGACGAGACGCTGCTTGCGGACCCAGGGTCCGGCGTCCTGGCGGGCCAGCCGTCGGCCGCGGCGGTCTTTCTCAACTGCCAGGCGCCGGGGCCGCTCGTTGAGCGATACGGCATTCGTCCGCGGGCGCATGCCTTTGACGTCACCGGCCGGACGCTGCAAGTGTTGGGACGCGCGTCGGCGCTCAGCGCCGGGCTGGCGGCGGCGGCGGCGCGGATGGCCGGGATCGTGCCGCTGGCCACGTTCGAGGGGGCGATGCGCGAGGAATTCGAGCACCTCGGCGTGTCCCAAGAGGACATCGAGAAGAACCTGCAAGTCGCCCGCGAGGTTTTTGCGGCGCTGCCGGCCGTCGAGTTTCGCGGCGCCGCGGCGGCGGCCCCGGGCGCGATTGTCCAGGTCGCGCTGCACGACGCCCTGCGCGGTGCGCCGAGCGTCTTGCACCCCGGCAGCTCCGAGCTGCAGCCGACCGGCGCGTGGCGCGTGGAGCGGCCGGTGATCGATCGCGACATGTGTACTCGGTGCGGGCTGTGTTTCGTGCAATGCCCCGACGGGGCGATTGCGCTGGACGCGGAAGGCTACCCAATCATCGATTACGACCACTGCAAAGGCTGCATGATCTGCCGCCAGGTTTGCCCCGTGGAGGCGATCGCGCGCGAGGCGGAGACGAGAGCATGGTGAAAAAAATGCTCAGCGGCAACGCGGTCGCCGCCTGGGGGGCGAGGCTGGCCGAGGTGGATTACGTGCCCGCCTTCCCGATCACGCCGCAGACGGAGATCATCGAGTCGCTGGCCGAGTGGATCGGCCGCGGCCAGATGCGGGGGAAGTTCGTCACGCTGGACAGCGAGCACTCGATGCTGACGGCCGCCGGCGCCGCGGCCGCGACGGGCGTGCGGGTGTTCACGGCCACCTCCAGCCAGGGACTCGTGTTCGCGATGGAAACGCTGTACACGGTTTCCGGCTGGCGCGTGCCGCTGGTGCTGGTGAACGTGTCGCGGGGATTGGCGTCGCCCATCACGCTGGGACCGGACCACAACGACGTGCTGGCCGCGCGCGACAGCGGCTTTGTGCAGATTCACGCCGAGACCTGCCAGGAGGTCGTGGACAGCATCCTGATGGGATATCGCATCGCTGAGGACGCGCGCGTCTCGCTGCCGGTGCTGGTGAACCTGGACGGTTTCTTTCTGTCGTTCACGCGCGAGCCGGTGGAGCTGCCCGAGCAGGAGCGGGTGCGGCGGTTCTTGCCGGCGTTTCGGCCGGCACATCCGGGGTTTCGGGCTTCGCGGCCGGTAGCGCAGGGGGTGGCCGCGCTCGACGGGCCGACCTACAGCTATTTCCGCTATCAGATGCAACGGGCGATGGAGCAGGCCAGGGAAGT